>DVDU01000100.1 GCA_015296065.1 Oscillatoriaceae cyanobacterium M33_DOE_052
ACTACGAACCAAGAGGGCTAAAGCCCTACTACGAGCCTTGAGGGCTAAAGCCCTACTACGAACCAAGAGGGCTAAAGCCCTACTACGAGCCTTGAGGGCTAAAGCCCTACTACGAACCGGGCTCACTTGCATAAAATAGCAAAACCCCACCGAAAGAATAGTAACAACAGGAGGGGTCATCCCCAAGGAGTACAGGTTATGGCAACGACTTTAGCACAAGTGGCGAGTTTCCTGGACCAACGCGGTTGGCGTTATCGCCTGGAACCGGAACAGGACCGCATCCTCACCGGCGTTCAGTCCGAGCATGTGGATGATTTCATGCTTGTGATTCAGGTGCAGGAAAATGGGGAATATCTGAGCATATTTGCGCCCCAAATTCTAAATCTGAAAAATCACATATATAAAGGAGTAGCATTTCAGACCATGCTAGCCATTGCCTGGGAAGTGAAGCTGTTGCGGTGGGAATATGACCCCAGTGATGGCGAAGTGCGCACCAGTGTGGGAGTAGCATTAGAAGATGCAGCCTTGACTGGGCGACAATTTAACCGCATCTTGTCTGGGTTGATTAATTTGACGGAACGGGGGGTGGAAAGGTTAAAAGTGGTATTAGCCACAGGGAACGACCCCGGAGGCAAGACAACCGAGGCTCAGATAGCAGCGGCGTTAATGGAAATGTTGCCCAGTGAGGCATTGGCGGGACTTCAGGCGGAGCTGGAACGGCTGCAACGTGGGGAGTAAGGTTCAGAAACCGGGTTTCTGGGACAATTTCTGCATCCTCACCGAGACTTAATTAAGAAACCCGGTTTCTTTAGGCCCCCGGTTGAGGTTCAGAAACCGGGTTTCTGGGATAATTTCTGCATCCTCACCGAGATTTAATTAAGAAACCCGGTTTCTTTAGGCTATGCCTTGGTAGTTAATATTTTAGGAGGACATAATGAATTCACAAGAACGATTAACCCAAATTTGCAGCTTCCTAGACCAACGTCAATGGAAATATCAACCAGACCCAGACCAGCAACGGGTATTGTTATCAGTAGATGACATAATTGTAGCCATCGATGTGCAAGAAAATGGGGAATTTATCACATTTCTTCTGCCCCAATTGCTCACAGTCCCCGCTGACCATCCCCATTATGAGACAGCATTAGAAACATTGCTGCATCTGGGGTTGAAATATAAACTGGCGCGGTGGCAACGGGACCCGGATGATGGGGAAGTACGGCTGCAAGCGGATTTACCCATAGAAGATAGCGAACTGACAGCTAAACAGTTCTGGCGCACATTGCAGGGGACAGTACAAATTGCCCAACAGGGACAAGAACGGTTACAGCAAGTATTAGCCACGGGAAAAGATACTGGCAATTCTCAAAATCAAGAAACCAATCAAGAGACCTTAGCTTTTGTCTGGGCTTTGCTTCAAGCTGAGGGGGAAGGTGGCGAAGCAGCAGTTTATCAACTACTAGACCAACGGGGTGGACAACTCGACCCCCAATTACCCCAAGCCGCCCAGACTTTTCTGGAAATGGTCAGTGCTGCTAAACCAGAAATGGGAGATGATGCAGTAGGACTGATTGAAGACTTGGCAATTAGTCTGCAACAGTATTCTAGGGGACGTTGGCAAGTAAATCTCGCGGTAGCTATTGGTCTTTATCAGTTAGTTCTCGAAGCCCGTCCCCGCGAAACTGTCCCCGATAAATATGCCCAAACTTTGACTAATCTGGGGGTTGCCTACCAGACCCAAGCCCAATTGGGAGAACAGCCATCGGCGAATCTCCAGAAAGCTATCGCCGCCTACGATGAAGCCGCTAAAATTCTCCGTAAGTTGGGACTGGATAAAGACCTTTCCAGCACTTTGAATAATCTGGGGAATGCCTACCGGAACCAAGCCGAATTGGGAGAACAGCCATCGGCGAATCTCCAGAAAGCTATCGCCGCCTACGATGAAGCCGCTAAAATTCGCCGTAAGTTGGGACTGGATAAAGACCTTTCGGGCACATTGAATAATCTGGGGAATGCCTACCGGAACCAAGCCCAATTGGGAGAACAGCCATCGGCGAATCTCCAGAAAGCTATCGCCGCCTACGATGAAGCGGCTAAAATTCTCCGTAAGTTGGGACTGGATAAAGACCTTTCGGGCACATTGAATAATCTGGGGGTTGCCTACCGGAACCAAGCCCAATTGGGAGAACAGCCATCGGCGAATCTCCAGAAAGCTATCGCCGCCTACGATGAAGCCGCTAAAATTCTCCGTAAGTTGGGACTGGATAAAGACCTTTCGGGCACATTGAATAATCTGGGGAATGCCTACCAGACCCAAGCCGAATTGGGAGAACAGCCATCGGCGAATCTCCAGAAAGCTATCGCCGCCTACGATGAAGCCGCTAAAATTCTCCGTAAGTTGGGACTGGATAAAGACCTTTCCAGCACATTGACTAATCTGGGGAATGCCTACCAGACCCAAGCCGAATTGGGAGAAGAGCCATCGGAAAACCGCCAAAAAGCAGTCAAATGCTACCAAGAAGCGCTGAAATTCTTCCGTCCCCAACTTCTGCCAGTGGAATGCTTAACGACTGCCCGGGCTTTAGGCAGCTTGGGTTTCCAGCAAGGTGACTGGCAAATGGCATTGGAAGGCTACCGCGATGCAATGGCTGCTGTTGACTATAGCCGCACACAGCGAGTTAGCAGTACCGAACGGCAAGAAGTGGTGGCCAAGTCCATCTATATCTATGAAAACGCCATCCAAGCCGCTATCAACCTCCAGGATATCCCCACCGCCTTGGAAATTGTGGAACGAGTCCGCGCTAAACGCCTAGTTGACCTGTTGGCAACTGCTGACCTCTATCAAAACGGCGATATGCCCGAACCAGTACGGCAATATCTGCAACAACTGAACGACCTGGACGACCAAATTGCCCAAAAACGGGATGAACTGGGCGACAGTTCACGGGAAACCAAACCGGATGGCATGAAAACCCGTCAACTTCGGGCTGCTACTGCCGTCCGTGAGGACATTGGGCAACTGGAACAGCAAAAAGCAGCCATTCTTGACCAACTCAGCAACCTGGATGAGGTGGTGGCCAAACTGCGCCAAGTCCAACCGCCCAAAATAGCGGATTTTATCCCCTTATTGCAAGATAGTCCTGGCGCAGCTATCCTCAGTTTCTATACCACTGATGACGATACCCATATTTTCATCCTGCGTCACGGGGAAACTAAACCGGACTGCTTCACCTGCAAAGGACAGGGCTATAAAACTTTGCAACTCTGGTTGCGGGAAACTTGGGTTAAACCCTATGTGAGCAATAAAACCCAATGGACAGCCCAAATGCCCGCTACTTTGGCGGAACTGGCTCAACGTCTGGAACTTGACCGTTTAATTGGGGAAAAACTGCAAGACCTAGAGGAACTCATTCTCATTCCTCACCTATTCCTGCATCAAATTCCCTTTGCTGCCCTTCCTCTGTCCTCCCCCACTCCCCCATCCTCCCACACTTCCCCATCCTCCCCATCCTCCCCCACTCCCCCATCCTATCTGGGCGATAAATTCATCCTCCGCTACGCTCCCAGCGTGCAAGTTTTGGGTTTTTGCCACAACCGCAAGCCCGTGACTACCCAAGAATACGGTATTGCGGAAAATGCCACCAATGACCTGCCCTGTAGTGGCTTTGAAGGGGCGAAAGTGGCCGAACTTTTTGGGGTTTCCCCGGAAAAACGGCTCGTTGGTGCGGACGCCACCCGCCAAAAGTACCGCCAGTTACTAGAAAATACCACCCACCTGGTCAGCACTCACCACGCCCAAAGCCGCTATGATAATCCCCTAGAGTCGGGACTGCGCCTGAGTGATGGCAAAATCACAGTGAGTCAACTGCTGTCCCCCGGTTGGCGGTTTAAAGACTTGGATGAGATGTTTCTCTCTTGTTGCGAAACCGGGTTATTTTTGCCCGATGGTGCCATTGATGAACCTGTAGCGGTGAGTACGGGTTTTCTCTGTGCGGGTGCCCGAGGAGTGATTGCTAGTCAATGGGCAATTTATGATTCATCGGCGGCGTTATTGTCCATTTTGTACCACAACCAGCGCAAAGCAGGCAAAAATCGTCCGGTTGCCCTGCAAGCTGCCCAACAGGAGATGCGAAAAATGACTGGGGCGGAGTTTGGGAAGAAGTATAAGAAGGCATTGGAGGCGCATTTCAAGGCGGAAAAAGCCCGAATTATGGCGATTCCTGATTATGACCAAAACCTTTTAACTCGTGTGGTGGATACGGAGAAAAGTATCAAAGCCTATGCGGCGGATAAGGGTTGTCCGTTTCAGGAGCCGGTCCATTGGGCATCCTTGGGGTGTTATGGCTTGAGGTAGGGTTTGGGGTGGAGGAGGGTGGGGTGATTCGCGAATTACCCCTACAACCCACCCGACAAGCTCTACTATAATCAGAGCATGAAATGAATGATTGTCCATGAAAAATTTCCATTAAACATTAGAGAGAAAAATATGGCCAATATCATTATTCAAGTTGATGAAGAGATTAAAGCCGCATTTGACCGGGCAAATCCAGAAATAAAAAAACAGTTAAATGATATGATTGAATTATTGTTGCGAGATAAATTATCTGGCAAGACTTTGACAGAGGTGATGGCAGAAATTTCAGACAAAGCACAAGAGCGAGGCTTAACGCCAGAGATTTTACAAGAAATTTTGGACACTATTATCACTGAAGATTAATTATCTTTAACTTTTCAGGGAAGAAATTAGTATGAATAATACCATAAATACATACAAACATATCATCAAACAATTACTCCAAGATTATGAGGATTTTGGTAACGCCGAGTCTCATATTGATCTAATTTTTGATGATGAGCGAATGCGTTATATGGCTGTGTGGGTGGGATGGCGGCAATATAAACGACTCCATCAATGCGCTATCCATATTGATATTGTGGGGGATAGCATTATGATTCAGTGTAATGATACGGAGGAATCAATTATTAATCGCTTGGTAGAAATGGGAGTTTCTCCAGATAAAATTAGTTTGGGTTTTATCCACCCGCATCATCAGCAATGTCAGGAAACAATGACTGAGCCTGTGGCTGATGTGGTTTCTGTGGGAAATTCCTGATATTGAGGTTCAGAAACCGGGACCCAATGCGACAGTCCCTGCATCCTCACCCAGACCTAGTTAAGAAACCCGGTTTCTCTCCCGCCCAACTACGAGCCGGGGAAAGAGGGCTAAAGCCCAACTACGAGCCTTACAGGAGGGCTGAAGCCCTACTACGAGCCGGGTCAAGAGGGCTAAAGCCCTACTACGAGCCTTACAGGAGGGCTGAAGCCCTACTACGAGCCGGGTCAAGAGGGCTAAAGCCCTACTACGAGCCGGGTCAAGAGGGCCAAAATCAGCGATAATCTTCGTAGGTTGGGTTGAGGCACGAAACCCAACCACTCAAAGTTACCATTGAGGAGGTGCGAAGTGAGGGAGCAACATCCCATCCATGAGGAACTAAAGGAGATTTTCCGGCAAGCGAAGCGGGCAACATCGGAAGAAAAGCGTAAACGCCTAATCCGACAGGGGATGAATAGAATGATGACCGCCCCACCACAATGCTTTTGGCCAGGAATGCCGCCGCAATATCGTGATGATTTAATCTATATAGAAGCGGCGGCGGTGGCGGAGGACTATATCGAGCGCAAAATCTATGGCGATATCAGGGGCAAAGGAACAGCAGAAGAAAAAGCCTACGACCCAGACCAGGATGATGCCGCCAGTCCTATCACTCTGTGGAATAAACGCTGCGAAGGGGAATATAAATCCCGCCTCGCAAGGGAGCGGAGATTAATTGACCCTAACCCCAAGCCGAAAAACCCTGATGAGGATTTTAACATGGATGATGTGGCACAGGCACCGCCACCGCCAGAACCATCCCCAGAAAAAATCATTCGCCAAGCCCGCGAAATAATTCAAAAAGATGCTGAGGGAAAATGCCGTAATACCTTTGTCCGCCAACAGCCACCACCGCCAATTACTGCCCAAGAGGTTCTGCTGGAAATATGCGATCGCACTTCCCGTGGGGAAAAATGGACACTTAAAATCCTGGCCGAACATTTTAATGTACCCCGTGGAGTGATGAACGCAGCTTGGTCGCGACACCTCAAGCCTTTGTTGCGATATATTGGCAATATCTTGAGAGAAAAGATGTAAGGACAAGGCAATGGTTTCGGAAAAATTACGAAAACCTTATGATTAACTAGGAATAAAAACGATGAACACCGAACAATTTGGCTTACTAATTCCCATTCCTGCCCATATCCGCCAAGATACTCACAAGGTGGGTGAGCGGGGGCTAGCGGTTTGGGTGGTTTCCCGTTATCTCGATCGCTATAATTACCAATCCGATTATACCCAAAGTAGCGCCTGGAATTTAGCATTACAAGCCCTCACCGAATTAGCCGATTTGGAAATAAAAGAGGACAATAAATCCCTGGGGGTGGTGGAATGTATCCCCATTGCTGCGGATGCAGACACCCTAGAAATTCCCGAACAAGCGGTGATGGACGATCGGATTGCCTATATTGCGGTAGAATTGAATGCAGAACAGACTTGGGGAACCGTAATTGGTTTTACTCCAGCCCTAGAAATAGAATATCCAGAGCTGAGTATAGCACGAGAAGACTTGTTGCCAACAGATAAACTCTTGGATTTACTGGATATTGCCACCATAGCAGAAGAATCCCTATTTTCTGAGTTAAAATCCTATTGGCCAAGTTCTGACGACTGGTTTCCCGAACAACGCCAAGGGATTATCGCTCAGTTAGAGCGGGCTCTATTGCTAGAAAGTGCCGAACCCCTGCAAATTGAGTCCGCCGCCCAAGAAATCGAGGCGTTGATTTCCCAGTCAACAGGAGAAGCCCAGCGAGAACTGGCGGTGAAGAGTCGGGAAGATGCGGAAAATCAGGACCGAGCCAAGCTGCGACAAATTCTGGGGCGGTTGTTCCAGTCCCTCCGCGCCGCATTAGAATAATTTACTTATGTGAATATCAGGCAGGGATGAATTTTCACATAATACATGAATGAAAAAGGAGGGATTTGCATAAATATCCCCCAAATCACCGTTAACCCTTCAGGAGCATCCTGGGGGGTTTTTTGATGGCGAAAATTATTTTGCCCAGTTTGCATAAAAAGACTGCCCCCCAACCGATGAACCTATAACAGCCTAAAAAAGGAGCTTGTCAAAATGAGTAGCGGTAATGGTTTAGGTCTCGCTGGCGGTACATTAGTAGTTGCCGCCAAATTGACTGGTCTAACTGGGGCAACCGCCACTGGTATTGCCACCACCACTGGGGGCATAGGTTTGTCTTCTGCGACTATAGGAACAGCCACTGTTACATCGGTGGCTATGGCACCGGCGTTGCCATTCGTAGCAGCAGCAGGAGCAGCAGTTGGTGTTGGCGTGTTGCTGTGGCGTTTGTGCAAGGACTAATATGGGAAACCTGCTGAAAAGCGCTTTTCAGCAATTGGTCAACCACAAATATGCGTAGGGGCGAAGCATCCCGGTAGATATGTTATGGGTTTTACCCAGAGATTGTCCCCGGGATGCTTCGCCCTTGGTGGGGACTATCAGGGCGAAGCATCCCGGGAGATATAGTCATTTCAATTAAGAATGGGATTGACTCCGCCCTCACCCCCGTCCCCTCTCCATCCCCCCTACCCCCCTTTGAAAGGGGGGGAGAGAGAAAAGGAGATGGGGGTGAGGGCAATCTCGATTGTTTCATTTCTATTTGAAATGACTATATTTGTAGTTCTACCTCAAAGTCGAAACCATTGGATAACTCAAAATTGCCTGATCTTCGGTGACTATCATTAAATTATGCTGCAACGCTTGACATATCAGCAAGCGATCGAACGGATCGCGGTGCAATGGGGGAAGATTAATTAATTGAGCGATACTGGCCTCATCCACCACCAGACTTTTTATCAAATGTTTGGCTCGCTGTTGAGGCAGATAAATTACCGGAGATTCAGGAAAATCCAGTTTTCCCATTTGGTACTTAATCACACATTCCCAAATTGAGACCACACTGAGAAAAACTTCAGAGGCTTGATTTTGAATCGCTTCATGGAATTTTTCAGATAAACGACTATCTCCCTGAATAAACCACAAAAAGATATGGTTGTCTAGTAGTAACTTCATTCTGGGTAAAATAAATCGACAATTTCATCAGGTAAAGGCTCATTAAAATCATCGGGGACAACAAACTCCCCCGCACATAACCCAAACGGGCGCAATTTCCCTTCCTGACGATATTGCGCTATCACTACATCGATTTGGGCATTTTCATCCCCAGTGACATCTCCATCAGCGGCAATAATCATTACCTGGAGCTTTTGCCCCACCGGAAACGGCAAATCAGATAAAATGACTTGTTTAGACTCATCAATTATCACAGAAGTTTGGTAAATACTCATCTCTATTCACCTCCATTAGGTACAAAATATCCTATAAATCGAGCAACAGAGCAACGGACTGTTTTGGGCTGAAGCCCAACTACGAACCTTTTTTTGGGCTGAAGCCCTACTACGAACCTCAATTTTGGGCTGAAGCCCTACTACGAGCCAAGAGAAGAGGGCTGAAGCCCTACTACGAGCCAAGAGAAGAGGGCTGAAGCCCTACTACGAACCTTTTTTTGGGCTGAAGCCCAACTACGAATCAAAACAGGAGGGCTGTAGGGGCGCTTCGCGAAGCGCCCCTACTACGAACCTCATCCCCCCGTCCCCCCCACAGGGTAAAATGGATGCTACCTCCCGCAGCAACAATTGGGAGGAACCGCCCCAACTTTGTGGAGGATAGAACCCTGACTACCCGCGCCATTATCGTCCGTCACGGCCAAAGCACCTATAATATAGAGCAGCGCATCCAAGGCCGCCTCGATAAATCCGTACTAACCGACCTGGGGCGCACCACCGCCCGTCAAGTGGCTGTTGCCCTAGCTGGCATTAACCTGGATGCAGTTTATTGCAGTCCCCTGCAACGAGCCAAGGAAACTGCCGAATTGATTGTGGCTGATTTCCATGCCAACCCCCCTTTCCAAGGGGGGCAGGGGGGATGGCAATCAACACCCACCCCCCAAGTCTCGGAAAACCTCAGAGAAATTGACCTCCCCTTGTGGGAAGGGATGCTGCGAGAGGAAGTAAAGCAGAAATATTCTGAAGAATACCGCATCTGGAAACAACGCCCCCATGAGTTGTGCATGACAGTGACGGGGGAAAACGGCACCAGAGACCATTTCCCGGTGTTGGCATTGTACGAGCAAGCGCGGCTGTTTTGGTGCGAAACCTTGGCGCAGCATCGGGGCCAAACTATCTTAATTGTGGCGCACAACGGGATTAACCGCTGTTTGCTCGGTGCGGCGGTGGGCATCCCCCCCAGTTGCTATCATTCCATCCAACAGACTAACTGTGGTATTAGTGTCCTGAATTTTCCTGACAGCAGTAATGGGGAACTACCACCACCGGAAGCGGTGCAGATGGAGTCGATGAACCTGACGGGACATGTGGGACAAAATCTCCCCAAACCGCGCCCCGGACATGATGGACCGCGCCTGCTGTTGGTGCGTCACGGGGAAACTGACTGGAACCGCAATCAGCAGTTTCAAGGCCAAATTGATGTGCCTTTGAATGATCATGGCAGGAAACAAGCTGCACAAGCGGCGCAATTCCTCCAAGATGTGCAAATTGATTGGGCTGTCACGAGTCCTTTGGCGCGTCCGAAGGAAACGGGGGAAATCATTTTGCAATACCATCCTCATGTGCAGTTGCAATTAGACGATCGGATGAAGGAAATCAGCCACGGGTTGTGGGAAGGGAAGTTTGAACGGGAAATCGAGCAGGAATTTCCGGGAATGCTGCAACAGTGGAAAGAAAAGCCGGAAACGGTGCAAATGCCGGAGGGTGAGAATTTGCAGCAGGTGTGGGAGCGCAGTATTGAGGCTTGGCGTTCTATAGTGGCTGCGGCTGCCCCGGGGACTACGGGTTTGGTGGTGGGTCACGATGCCATTAATAAAGCGATTCTCTGCCATTTGTTTGATTTGGCGCCAGAGCATTTCTGGAATTTCAAGCAGGGTAATGGTAGCGTGACGGTGATTGATTATCCTAAAGGGGCGGATGGCGAGCCGGTATTGCAGTCTTTGAATATCACTACTCATTTGGGTGGGGTTTTGGATAAGACTGCTGCTGGGGCGCTGTAGATTTATTCCCAGTCCTCGCAATTGTTTTTGGCCGATAAGAAATGACAAGTGTGCTGCTGCAACAGGTAAGGGTGCTAGACCCGGTTTCTGGTGTTGACCAGATTGCCGATGTGATGCTCGCTGATGGCAAGATTAGGGCGATCGAGCCGGAAATCGCCTTGCCAGAAGGCGGAGAAACGGAGTTGGTGGATGGTCGCGGCTTGATTTTGGGGCCGGGACTGGTGGATTTATATAGTCATAGCGGCGAACCGGGGTTTGAGGACCGGGAGTCTCTGGCATCCTTAATGGCGGCGGCGATGGCGGGGGGATTTACTCGTTTGGCGATTTTGCCCAATACGATGCCAACCCTGGATAACCCCGGCGGGTTGGCTTTGGTGCAGGAAATTATCGCCAAGTTGCCTTCTCCTGTGCCCCAGGTTTATCTGTGGGGGGCTCTGACTCTCGGGGTGAAGGGGGAGCAAATGGCGGAACTGGCGGAACTGGCGAGAGCGGGAATTGTGGGTTTTGCGGATGGGCAACCTCTGGAGCATCTGGGGTTGTTGCGGCGAATGCTGGAATATTTGCAGCCTCTGGGCCTACCAGTGGGCATTTGGCCGCGTTCTCGCTATTTGGCGGGTAATGGGGTAGTGCGAGAGGGTCCTGATTCGATTCGGTTGGGTTTGCCGGGGGAACCGGCGATCGCCGAAACTGCCGCGATCGCCTCTATCCTGGAAATCGTCGCCGCCATTGGCACTCCCGTTCATATTATGCGCGTCTCCACCGCTCGCAGTGTGGAACTGGTGCAAGAAGCCAAGGACCGAGGTTTACCTGTCACCGCCAGTACCACTTGGATGCACTTGCTGTTAAACACCGAACATATCGGCGGGACGCGATCGCCGATGATTCCTTACGATACCAGTTTCCGCGTCGCACCGCCTTTGGGCAACCCCGCCGACCAATGGGCTTTGATTCGCGGCATTAGAGATGGTTATATTGAAGCTGTGGCGATCGACCATACCCCCTACACCTACGAAGAGAAGCAAGTCTCTTTCGTGGAGTCTCCCCCAGGGGCGATCGGACTAGAAATCGCCCTCCCCCTCCTGTGGCAAAACCTCGTAGTCACCGGAAAGCTCCCCCCCTTACACCTATGGCGATTACTCAGCACCCAACCCGCTTTATGCTTAAAGCAAACCCCCCCCGCCATGTTCCCCGGACACCCCGCCGAACTAACCCTATTTGACCCCAATCAAACCTGGACCGCCAACGAAACCACCCTCAAAAGTCGTTCCACCAATACCCCCTGGTTCCGCCAGCAGCTCACCGGTCGCGTAGTGAGGACCTTTCATCCGTAGAGAGACGGGTATAATGGATAATTGATAATTGATAATTGATAATTGACAATTGACAATTAATAATTATCAATTATCGATTATCACCTATCAACGATAAAAGCCAGCAGCTCACCAGTCCCGTGGTGAGGACCTTTCATCCCTAGAGAGACGGGTATAATTGATAATTGACAATTGACAATTAATAATTATCAATTATCAATTATCAATTGTCAATTGTCAATTATGGAGGCACCGAATATGCAGGTTCAAGCCGAAAAACGATACTACACCCCAGCAGAATATCTCGCTCTAGAAGAAGCCGCAGACTATAAAAATGAATACCGAGACGGAGAAATCGTACCTATGACTGGTGGCAGCGTCAATCACAACCGAATTGTGCTTAACTTGTCTTCTCACCTAAATTTTGCTTTGCGAGGAACCGACTACGAACCCTTCACCGGTGATGTGCGCTTGTGGATAACCAGGCATCGGATTTTTACCTATCCTGATATTATGATAATTCAGGGAGAACCGGTTTATTATGAAAATCGTAAAGATACCATCACCAATCCCTTAGTAATTATTGAGGTCTTATCTAAATCCACCCAAGAATATGACCACACTAATAAATTTAAATATTATCGAACTATTCCCGGTTTCCGGGAATATATCCTCATCAACCAATATGAAACATATGTAGAGCATTTCAGCAAAACCGAACAAAATCAATGGTTATTGATAGCCGAACATGAAACATCCGAGGCAGTTTTGGAATTAGCCGCCCTAGAATTTTCCATCACATTAAGCGATATTTACCAAAGAGTTACTTTTGAATAAATAGAAAACCAAATAAAAACTACCACTCTGGGTCTTTCCTACCTCTGTGGACAAAATCCAGCCCAACCCGAAAAGACCATGCAGAAAATTAACCCATTCCGGTTCGGCCAAAAAATTGCAGAAATTGCTGTTTTTACTTACAGCGCCTTGATTCTAGCATATTTAGGGCTAAGATGGATCTTGGGAAATAATTCTTGGCCAATAGAATTGACGAGCAGTTTTATCCCTTGGATATTCTTTCCTATATTCATTATCCCTTTAGCAGCATTTTTCATCATCAATAAAAATTGGTTTAAGATAGTCTCATGTGTCGCCTGCTTTCTGCTCATTAGTTGGATTCACATCAAATACTTTTACCCATTACCGCCACCCACCACAGTTTCTACCCTCAGTTTCAAAGTTTTATCTTTAAACAACAGTTGGCACAAAACCCCATCCGATAACCTGGTCAATCTAATTTTAAACCAGGAACCAGACATCGTTTGTCTGCAAGAAGTTACCGGTAAACATCGTAAAGAAGCATTTCCCAAGCTGCAACCATTCTACTACATCAACGCCGGTCCGGGAGTGGCGGTTTTGAGCAAATATCCGATTTTATCTGGTGAAAACATCAAACTGGGGGATGAGAGTCACCGCGAATCACAGCAAAGAGTTATTATTCAACTAAACCCCCAGGAGCAAGTAGTAGTTTACAACGTTCCTACTTCCTCTCCCTGGGTAAAGTTTTACAAATACGGGGGGTTAAAATTGCCGGTTTATGAATATGCAGAGCGTTCTGCAGAAATTGCCGATTTAGTGCAGCGACTGCAAAGAGAAAAAAACCCGGTTATCTTAGCCGGAGACTTGAACATGACCGACCAAAGCCATGATTACCATCAACTGCGTGGAGTGATGCGAGATACTTTTGCCGAATCAGGATGGGGTTTTGGGTTTACCTGGCCCGATGGTTGGGATTTTAATTTTCTCCTCCCCAATTCTAATATTATCTTAAAATATCCCCTAGTGCGCGTTGACTATATCTGGCATTCTCAAGAATGGTTCTCTACCAAAACAGAAGTTTTGCCCACCACTGGTTCTGACCATTTGCCATTGGTGACGCAACTGCATTTTCTCGGGACATAAACCCAGCCGGGAGGCAACCAATTAAAACAGAGAACACAGAGGTAGATTAAAGATTCCTCTGTGTCCTCCCTCTGTGGTGAAAATCAACCCAGAGCCGAAACAGCGATTAAACTAGAATCAATTGCTTTTTTTTTAATCTAGATTGGATAATTGCCAGTAATTGGGTCAATTTTATCGGTTTAATGAGATAATCATCAGCTCCCATTTGAGCGGCTAGGGAAATTTTATCTTGAGAGGCGTGGGCAGAAAGAAAGATAAAAGGAATATTGGCAGTATTGATATCCGCCCGCAATTGTTCCAGCACTTGATACCCGTTGAGATACGGCATATCAATATCGCAGATAATCAAGTCTGGCAGAGCTTCTCTGCTGAGTTGCAAGCCCCTAGCTCCGTCAGCGGCGGTGATGACGATGAATTGGTCTTCTAGAAAATCTGACAAGCAGGTGCGGGTTCCGTAGTCATCTTCTATCACTAAAATAGTTTCTGGCATTTATTTGCGGTGATTAATGTTGGCGGGCGTAGCTGTAGCCGTTGAAAACCCAGGGTTATGGCGGAAAAGCCAAAGAGACTGGGTTGATGGAAGAATCCTGTTTTCCGGGTTTCTTGCTGCCTGATGGCGGTTATTTAATTTTTACTTAATAAAGTAGATATGCACCCTCGCGAGCAAATATGGTGGGATAATCCTACCTTATGGCTCGCTTATTTATGATTATTGCCAGCTAATTTAGTAGTCGTCAAGTGGGCTATTGCAAATACCCATTTTTAACTAGGAAAGGCGGGGGATGGGGAGTTTGGGGGACGGGGAGACTGGGAGATGGAAAAATGGGGAAAGATTTTCTCCCGCCAGTCTGCCCGCCAGTCTGCCCATCTTTCCCCACCGTCCTAGTCTCTCCCACACTTCCCATCTTTCCCCAGAGTCTTTTCCCAGCCGCACTTGGTAGCTTTTTGGTTGATTAATTCTAGAAATTCCATGTTTTTGGTAACAAATGAGATAAATTGAGCAGCCATTTGGGGCTGCTCTGCTAACCACTTATGGTTGGTAAATCATTAATTTTTGGTTAAGAGTGATGGCGCCGTTTGCTGAGGATTGCGATTCCTGCTAAAGTCAAAAGTCCTAAGCCGGTTGCTGGTTCTGGGACTTGCTGAGAAACATGATTTTCAAAACCCCAGTCATTAACGATTGCTACTTGATAGGCATCGTCAAAATAATTAAATTCCGGGGCTAGCGGGGCATCAGATGTAGATGCTGTGTTGGACCAATTACTGCCGCTGGGGGCAGAATTACTGGGGGCAGAAACAGAGCTAGTTCTGAAGTTTCCCAGGGCCCAAAGAGCGCCATTAATCCAGTTGTTGTGGAGCGAGACGCGAGTGGTAGCAGAAATATCCCGATAGCTGGAGTCGGTGCGACCATCTAAAAATCCACTGATGAAAGAGTTGATGCCAGCGACTTTGCCATTAATAAATAAGCCGCCACCGCTGTCGCCTCGACCTAGTTGGTATTCTAAGTTTAAAGGTTGACTTAATGAGTCCCACCAGTAGGCGGTGCGGGGGTCGTCAAAGTCGGAGATGAGCAGGCGGTCAGAAAATCCGTAACTGCTGAGGCGACTACCAAGACCGATGATGTTTTGTCCGGCTCGTTTTGTGTAGTCAGAATATATAGCGCCGGTGAGACCGTTACCCGTGGCTCCGTAACCTACGTATGTGCCGACATTTAAATCTTCACTGAAGCTAGAAAACAGGCTGGATGGGGTGACGTTGCTCACGTTTCTGGACAAGCGCAAAATGGCGATGTCGTTGCCTGAGAATTCATTACGATTGCTGGAAAACCAGCCGTTATGAGCGGCAGCGGCGGTGACGGAGTAGGAACTGCCACCAACCCAAAAAGTTCCCTGGTTGAGGAATTGGTTGTTATATTCTATGCAGTGAGCGGCGGTGAGGACGTAAGAGGAACCGATGAGGGTGCCGGAACAACCCCAGCCATTAAAGGAGTTTCTGGCGCTGAAATAACCGACGCTGGGAAATAAATTGGCGAGGTTTCTGTAGTCCCAGTCGGAGCGATCGTGCCGGATGGTGCCAGCAATGGCGATTTGGGCGCTGCTAAGCGCCATTACCGAGGCGATCGCTCCCGAGTAAATCAGACGTGTAAAATTCATCTTGCCGGGACGCTCTGTCGTGGTTGAATTATTCATGGCTTTGACCCAAGTTTGCACTGAACAATCTGGATATTCGATTCTGGAACTGGAGTGATTAAGACGGCTAAGTAGCTGTTATATGTACTGCTACAAGGAGCGGATGATTAACCACCTTACATTTGTCCTTATTTCTACAATTGCGGATTTTGTGGGAAATCACCAGTGCAGTATTGTTTCAGCGTTGGGGCGAGAGTGAGCTAAAATTGAGCTTGACGGGAGCGAGGGCATCTGGCTGGTATGGCACCGACGCTGAAAGCCTCTGAAGTGGGATTAAAGCAAATTCAGCAGGCGCGCAAGGAAAGAGGATGGACGATCGACTGTGAAAAATGGCTCCTCGCTGCGAGTCATTTGATGGCTCCTGACCGAGAATGGCAGATAGGCGGTCCCTATGCTGATGGCTGTTCTGAAGCGACTTGGCGGCGGTTTTTAAGGGGAGAAAAGGTCGGTACGGCTGCTTTTAAAGCGTTTTGTCAGGTTTTAGGATGTGATTGGCGCATTGTGGTGGAACGGGAAGATTTGCTGGGACTACAGATGGATCCCGGTTTGGTGGGGGTGCCTGATGTGATGGTGGGGTGCGATCGCGCCTCGGAGCTAGCTATCTTAAACCAATGGGTTCTCCAGGATAACTGTCGCTTAATTGCCATTTTAGGCATGGGAGGAATGGGGAAAACTACCCTGGCAATTCATCTGGCCAATCAACTAGAAGATAAGTTCGATCGGGTGATTTGGCGCAGTCTCCAGCAGTCACCATCCATCATAGACCAACTAGACCAACTGCTAAACTTATGGGACGGTGAGGTACTACCGGAAATGGAAACCGTAGATGCTAAAATATCCCGACTTATCGAATATTTACACCTGCAGCGCTGCTTAATTGTCTTTGATGGCTTGGAAGTGCTGATGACTGCTAACGAACTGGCTGGCAGATATCGCGAAAGCTATCAAGAATATGGTAAGTTATTCCGCAAAATCGGCTCGCTCAACCACCGCAGCTGCGCCATAATCACTAGCACCGAAAAATCGCGGGAAATTGCGGTTTTAGAAGGGAAAAATAGCCCTGTGCGCTGCCTGCATGTGGCTGGTTTAAGCACGAAAGCCGCTCAGGAGATTCTGCGCGATCGGGGTTTGGTGGAAGAACCCGCATGGGACGAGTTAATTCAGCGTTACCGAGGCAATCCTTTGGCTTTGCGCATCATCTCGGCGACGATTGCAGAAATCTTTAACAATCGCGCCTCAGAGTTCCTCCGCCATAATACCATATTTTTAGGCGGAATTACCGAAGTATTAGACCAGCAGTTTGAGCGGCTTTCTGACGTGGAAATCAAGCTGCTGTACCAGCTCGCTATATCCGGGGAACCATTAGATATCGAAGGCTTGCGAGAGGGTTTAGCCGCCGCCGCTTTGTCCACTTCCCAGTTGATGGCGGCTCTGCAATCTTTGGCGTGGCGATCGCTCATAGAAAAAAACAGCTCCACCAGCCAAGTTACCTTCACTCTGCAACCCGTCGTGATGAAATATGTCATCAACAACTTTGGTCATATCTAAAGGAGGCATCACCATGTTATCCCCCGGAACTATCATTAACCATCGATATCAAATCCTCAATCACATCGCTAGTGGCGGCTTCGGCGATATCTATGAAATCCAAGCCAAAAACACCACCAAAATCCTCAAAATCCTAAACTTACAACCAGTCCGCCGCCAATACCACCCTAAAATCATCTCCCTATTGCAGCGGGAAGCCCAATTATTAAGCCAATTAAATCATCCCGGGATTCCCAAAATCCCAGCAGAGGATGGCTATTTCACCTGGCAGCAGGAACAGCAAACCCTCCACTGTCTCGTTATGGCAAAAATTCCCGGCAAAAATTTAGCCCAGTGGCTGCACGATAACCAACATCAACCTATTTCTGGCGACCTAGCGATCGACTGGCTAAAACAAATCACCGAAATTTTACACGAAATTCACCGTCACCACTATTTCCACCGGGATATCAAACCAGAAAACATCATGGTGCAACCCGATGGTAAGCTGGTATTGATTGACTTTGGCGCTGTCCGAGAAATCACCAACACTTACATCGGCAAATTATCGGAACGCCAAGAAGTAACTATTTTAATCTCTCAAGATTATACCCCCCTAGAGCAAATCAAGGGCCAATCTGTCCCCCAATCAGATTTTTTTGCCTTGGGACGGACAATGGTGCATCTGTTAACCGGTATTTCTCCCAGTCAACTGCCCAAAGATGACGCCACTGATGAGTTACTATGGCGAGAACAGGCACCAAATGTATCCCCCGCTTTGGCCGATTTACTCGATGACATGATGGGTTTGTTTCCCAGAGAGCGTCCCCAAAGTACCACAATTATTTTACAGCGGTTAGCGGCAATTGACAATAAATTATCATGGGCAGAATCTGCGCCACCCCAGCGAGATATCAAAAAACCACAATCAATGCGGCGGCGGATGGCTATGGCTGCTTGCCTGTTCTTGGGCGTCATTAGCTGGCCATTTGCTGCCCCTAAAATTGCGGTAGCTTGCAATAAACGGGGGGTGGAACTACATAAGGATAATCGCGTAAATCAAGCCGAATTTTATTATCAATGTGCCTTATTATTCAAATCTGATTATGCTAAAGCTCATTACAATCTGGGCTATGCCTATGAACAGCAGCAAAAACGCGAACTAGCAGATATTCACTATAAAATCGCGATGGAGTATGGCAATGCTGCGGCTCACAGCAATTTTGGCCGATTGCTGGTTTTAGATAAAAATTGTCAGGCAGCATTACCTTTCTTTTTCAAAGGTCTAGAGCTGGCGACAAAAAATAGTGTAAAATATGCTTTGCTGGCGAATATGGGCAGGGCACAGATGTGTCAACAGCTTTACCAAGAGGCTCGCTACTCGCTGGAAAAGGCGATCGCCCTCGCCGGAGATCGTCCCGAGGCTCATTGCCTTCTGGCTCCAGTTTTGGAAGCCTTGGGCGATCGGTCAGGTACACTGAACAAATTAGATAAGTGTCCTGGGGAGGTACGCCGCAAGCTGCCCGAATTAGATCGGTGGTTGATTGCGCAAACACGCGATCGTCTCCTCCAGGAGCAAAAACACCGCTAATTACACCGGTGGTGACATTTCCTCATCATCGCACTTATCAGCTTTGTCACAATTCTCCGTCACCACAAGCTGAGACTTTTGCGGTGCAATTTCTGGCATAAATTGTCCCAATTTGGGCGATATCACTGCCATTGACTCCCCCAGGAGTATCATCACCATGAGGAGCTGGGAAAAATAGATTTTGCTTTTCATTGCTCGTTTCTCTCTCCAGTGGGTAAAGCAAAAGAGGAGAAGCGAGTTGGCCAACTGCGCTTTTCACAGCTCTAGTCTCTCTTTAGGAGTCAGACTTAGGCGATATGTAAAAGTCGGTTGCTATCTCAGTTATGCCCAGTTATGGTAAAGTCAGTAAAAGTCAGTAAAAGTATTAAAAAGTCATCAATTAGGAGGAAACCTGAGAACTTATGAATTTTGCCGAAGCGCTGCGATTGGTAGAGAATTTGCTCTTGACCAAGAGGGGTAAAGGTTTAAGCTATGTAAAAAATTACGTTTTGCAATCACAAAAAATGTAGATTTTGGCCAAATTTTTTATTTAATAATTATTGTAAATTACTGCCATTATTGGGAAACAAAAGAAGTTAAAAATACCGGTATTTGTAGAAACAATTTAACTCAAAATCCCCTCTCCCAAGTTGGGAGAGGGGTAGGGAGTGAGGGCAATTCCCTCACCCCAAAGGAAATCCCCCGAATTTCTCAATTATCCCATCAACTTCCCCCATCATCTCTATCGTTGACCCCAAAATAGACAGGATATTTTGATAATGGGAGAGGTCATCAAAACTTAAAACTCGACCCTTCCGGTCTTTCAACCATTTTTCACAAACCTGATAACCGCCAATGTGAAAATTCCAAATATCTGGGGTTACTGGGGCAAAATATTGCTCGGAGTTAATCCACACCTGCTGGAACTGCTCATTATACTTAACTTTTTCCACCACATCAGACCCCGGAATGGGATAAGTGGCAATTTCTTGACCAGTCGTTTGCATCAAATGTAATTGTACCAGCTTATCTCCCGCCGCCACTAATGACCAAAATAGAGCCACATTGGAAGTCAAAGGAACGCGGGGAAAGTCGATTTTCAGGAATTCGGCGTAACGGTGGCGGTAGGTGGGAGAATGGAAGATGGCATAAATATAGTGAAAAATGTCTTCGGGGCCAAAAGTGCGGGATTTATCCCCTTTGCCATCGGTGATAAAGTCTAAACCCAGCTTCCCGGAAAACTCGGCGATAAATTCTGGGGCTAAATTCGGGCGGCGACCTCCTGGAGCGTTAGTCGGTTGGTGGTCAAATAGGGTGGGTTTGTCGGTTGGGTATAGGTAGAGAGGAAGAATTTGAGTGCTTCTATCATGTGAGCCAACTTTTAATTCTATGATAATTCGAGATACATTAATATGGCAAAACTTTAATGACGTTACTTGTCTCGTAGCAATTAAACCCAAATTATCGCCAGCTATTAGATGCTTCATAACTTCATACCGAGGCATACAATGAAATCCTCTTGATTGCGCGGTATAATAAGTATATCTCACATCAAAAGGGCGATAAAGAATGGGAATCTGTAGCTCTTGAAATGGACCCGTCTTATCTGGTGTGTGATCCAAAGGATGATTTCTCAAGTCTTTCTGGGCTAATTCCACTTTCCAATCTCTTGTATCTTTCCCTAAATCATATTTTTGTCTAGCTTCTTCAGGAGAAAGACTGGCAAAATCGTTGACAACTTCCCAAACTTGGTCTGCTGTCCATTGAATCGTTAAAGCATCGCGAGCGGTGACAATGCCCACAGTATTCATGGGCATAATCTCAGAAATTTTGGCGGCGGCTTCATATTCAGCCCTCACCGCCACATCTTGAGGCTGAAATAGATAAAATGGGGAATTAGGAGTTAATTCAGTCCAAGGAGTAGAACTGATATCATGCTCCGCCAACCAGTGATATTTCCCGCCCACGAGCTGGGACTGCTCATAAATTTCTCTGACTCCCCATAATTCCCCATGATAAACCTTGGCTAATTCCCCTTGACTATCCCGATACTTAATAAAAATACCAATGGCTACCCCTTGCTGGATATCAAACACATTCTGGTCAGGCGAACCATCGGGGCTGATTTCCTGTTTCTTGCTATTGCCATGTAAGTCTAATACATAAATCTCATCAAAACTCTGCATCAAACTTTGTCGCATTCCCCGAAATGTGGGATTATCTAAATAACCATGATTGGTAATGAAGGCTAACACCCCATAACCGGTCTGGTCAATCCGCCATTGACTGAACCGGATAAATTTCACATAGTCATCATTGAGCCATTTGGGGTTTTTCTCTCCCAGAGGTTGTCCATCCACGGCAAAATAGTTGGCGGTGGCGGTATTGCCAATGATATCCCGACCTTTTAACAGGTTGGTAATCCAATCTCCTGTATTTACCGAATGTCCCGAATAGGGAGGATTACCAATAATCACCATCACGGGATGTTCTTGTTTCACTTCTTTGGCGGCTTCGGCTTCTTCTTTGATGCGAGAACCAAAGTTAATCACTTGTTCCGGGAGCTGAAAGGCTTCTTGTAAGGTGTTGGTGAGATAAATCCTTAACCGTTCATCGGAGCTGAAATCATAGCCTAATTCTTGCAACTGTAAGCCTAATTTCATATGAGCGACCGTGTAGGGAGCCATGAGCAGTTCAAACCCAAATAATCGGGGGAGTAAATGCTGGCTGACATAACTTGACCACATCCCTTTTTTGGTTTGGAACTGCTCAGAAATATAATCAATAATGGCGTGAATAAAGGTTCCCGTCCCTACGGCGGGGTCAAGAATCAAGACTTTATGGGTGTGGATGGTTCCGTGGGGGTGGGGGATGTGAATTTTGGTGGAGTCGGCTAATCCTTGGGGAATATGAAATTTTTGTTTCAGGATGTAATCGACACTTTTAACTAGATAATCTACTACTGGCTCTGGGGTGTAGTAAACTCCCCTCGCTTCTCGCATTTTGGGGTCATATTCGGCTAAAAAGGTTTCATAAAAATGCACTACGGGGTCGGTTTTGTGGGTTCTTTGGCCAAATTCTTTGAGAATTTCTGCCATATCTGTCTGTTGCAGAATGTTCGCGAGGGTATCTACTGCCCAGGTGATTCTCTCGTCTAACTCTGGGCCAGCGATTTGGCTGAATATACTGGGGAAAAATGGTAAATTTGGGGGTTGATTCTGATTCAAGCATTTGACAAATGTTACATAACAGATGGTTTGGGCGGACATATCGGCAAATTCATCGGTGGTTAACTCTCGATTGAGGATTTTTTGGGTTAATTGAAATTGCTGCTGTAAGATGCCGTCTTGATGGTCATCGGTTAAGGCGGTTAATATGACTTGCCGAATTATCTGGGCTAATTCAGCCATGCGTTTTGCCAGATTTTTGGGGGTTCTGGGGGGGACAATTGGCGGGGATTTAGGTTTTGTGGTGTTGTCTGTTTGGTAGATGTGGCTGATTTCTTGGCAATATGTTTTGAGGGATTTTCTCATTTTGCTATTGTGGTGGAGAAATGAAGAAGGTGCCCGCTGGATTTTGGCGGGTAACATCAACTATGCAACTCTGGTGGGTGGTGGGGCGGATGGCAGGAAAAGAAAAAACCGGCTAGGATAGGAATAATCAACCATTGGCGAAAAATTATGCTGCCACATGAGTTTAATCAAATCATTCCCAACCTGCCACAGCAAGCGGATGTATTAGAAAGTTACCAACTGACGCGAGATTTTTATCGGGAGGTGCAGTACCGTCAAGATTTCGATAATTACTGCCAGTGGTATTATGAAGCGGCAAGGCAGCACCGACAGGAGCTGGAGAAAATGCGGTGGGATATTAATATTTTCGGTTGGTTTCGCCGGGGGGGCTGAAACCCGATCGCTCCTGGCCCTTGTGGCCCTTGGGTAGAGCGGGCGTCCCCGCCCGCGTCACCACGGGCGTCACCGCCCGCCGCTTATGCGATCGATTCTATCTCATCTTCGCGTAAGTGGGCTTTGAACTTCTTATCAAATTGGACTTGAAAAGGCAGGTTGGCGGTAATGGGTTTGCCTTCCCACTCTTCGAGGACAGCAACGATTTCTCCTTCCTGACCTTGGAGGTCAAAGGCTTGATTGCGATGTTGCGGATGGTGATAAACAACAACGGATGTTTTGACGTGAACACGATCGCCAACTTTCATATTTTAAACCTATCGTTCCCTCTCGTAAGAATTTGCACCTAAGACCAGGGATGAAATTTCCTTGTCCCAGACAACCCTTATATAATCTCACATCATCCCCCCGTCCCCATCTCCCCTACTCGCCAACCTCCCCGGGGGGAGAAGTGCGATCGTCTGGAAGCAGCTTCTCTGGGGAGAAAAGCCGAAAACCCAAAAAGCCCAGAAGACCGCCGAGAATTACCGCCACCAACACCCCCAAAACTTTAGCTTCACCCAGAGAGAACATCAGAGAAAAGGCGGGACGACGCTGGCGGGGCGATCGGGCGTCATCCTCCGTGTCCATACTGGGGAAATCTGCCTCTGAATCATCATAGAGCAGAGCCTTAGACGCCTCCGAGAGTTCATCCTCGACTTGAGTAGTGTTAGTTAACCGCTTCGGACTGAATAGAGCCAGTTTTTCTGGGGAAATGCGACAGCGGAGGAGAACCACCGAGGTATTGTCGTGGCCATTTTTTTCATTCGCTAAGCGGACAAGAGCGGCGGTGGCGTCTTCCAAAGACATTTCATCAGCGAGGACAGTGGCGGCGATATCCAGAGCCGATGTTTCTACTAAATCATTATCGCTGAGACCGTCAGAACACAGCAGCAACAAGCCATCTTCTTCTAAAATCAGGCGTTGGACGTGGGGGCGAATTAAATCACCATCTTTAGTACCCAGAGCCTGAGTGAGAGCCCCAGCATCAGGACGCTGCAAGGCTTGGCGGTAGAACATCCGCCCCAAGCGGACTGAGTTCGCGGCTACATCATCATCGGTGGTCAGTTGCTGGCAATAGTTGGCAGTGAGCCAATAAATGCGGCTATCCCCAATATGGAGGAGGTAGAGTTCGTGACTGTTGGGGAAGACACCATCTTTAGTGGGAATTTTTTGGGCTAATTGCAAAGCCATTGCCAAAGTAGTGGCCATCCGCCCACGACCCGATCGCCCTTGGGCGTCATTTTGAGTGGCGATCGTATTATTCACCACCCGAGCGATCGCGGCAAGCTGTTCCGCCATCTGATGTGGGGGAGTAATATCACTTTCCGAGGCAATTTCTGTCACCAGAGCCCCCACCCCCAACTTCAGCGCATTTACCGCCAACTGACTAGCCACCTCGCCACCTTCGTGACCGCCAACACCATCACAGACGATCGCCAACTTACCCACCAGAGGATTAGGAGATTTCACCCCCGGTCTTGACTCCTCCACAACCGTCGGATAGCAAGTATCCTCATTATGGTCCCGTTGAGGGCCAGGGTCAGTAGCTCCCACCACCTGTAGCCGGATCGGTAAGCGAGCCGCCGTTTCCAACAGCAAAGCATTAAGCTGACGCGAGATATCCTCCACCTCCGCCCCGGGGCGACGCATCTGCTTCCCCAAATCTTGCAGGCGATCGCCCAATGGCGGCGACATCTTCCCCGTCCAAGTCAGCCAATGATATCCCAAATCCTGCAAATCCGGCTTCGTCACCAAACCCGCATCCCCATACAACTCCCGCAACCACACCCGCCACCCCTGTACCCGAATATTTTCCGCCTTCAGCAAACTGGATGCTACCCCCACCTGTAACAGCGGCGTCCATAACTGCAAAATCTGCCACAGCCAATAAACCTGACGCATCCCCGGAGTCGCCGTCCACACATCCATCATCGCCGGATACAGGTTGCCACTATGAGCATCCACCGGCACATTTTCCAGCAACAGCAGTTGAGTCGCCGCATTTTCTCCCACCGGACAGAACCCGTAAACCTGGGGGACGTGAAGATGCAGAGGATATAATTGCAAATACGGCAGAATTTCTTCTGGCGGTGCTTCCGGTAGCTCCGGCGGCTGAGCTGGCGACGTATCCAGCCAAATTTGGGGAGCCACCACCGAGTAACGTTCGGCCATCATCGAACCAGGAGAAATCTGGGCCGCCACCGCCCCCACCGCCCAGAGGTAGCGATAAACTAAAGGAGTTTGGCAAGCCGCACAGAGTCGAGTCCCCAAAACATTACCGGGGTCAGTGCAACTGGGATTGGAGCAGTAAATGGGGCTGGAACTGTTCACGATAGCATCAACCGTGGGAGTGAAAATCTAAAATTAAGTTTAGCGTTTCAGAAACCGGGTTTCTTTGAAAAATCCCGGTTTGTTACGAGAAATCTTTGTCGAAACCCGGTTTCTTTAGCCATGCCAAATCCTTTTTTCCTGACTCCTACCATCGTCTGGTTAATCGCTGGCGCCCTTCTCTGCCTGATGGAACTGTTCATCCCCACCGCCTTGGTAGAATTTACGATGGGACTGAGTGCCTTTATCGTCGCGGGGATTTCCCTAATCTTCCCCCAAGTCGGTTTACAAGTTGCCATCTGGTTCGGCTTGTCCGTCGGCGGTCTCATTGTCACCCGCCGTCTATTGCCTAAGCGTCGGGTCTCCACTATTGAAGCCGCCCAAGAAGCCGAAACCCTCACAGAAATCCCCCCCGGGGAAGCCGGACGGGTCTTATACGAGGGTAACTCTTGGCGTGCCCGCAGCGATGACCCCCACACCCCGATCGCCCCTAACCAAAAAGTCCTCATCGTGGGGCGAGAAGGTAACACCCTGATTGTCGTACCAGAAAATCTCCTGCATTCCTAAATCAAAATCCTGTTTCTGGTTCGCTATAATCAACTTTTTGTCCTGGGTCATTTGTCCTTTGTGCTTGTTAATTTGTGTGAATACCTTGGGGGTCATTAATACTTATACAAGTGACAAGTGACCAAAAACCAAGGACCAGTGACAATTAAACCATTACTTTTAGGAAACAGAACATGGAAGGATTTTTTTTACTCATTGCCCTAGCCCTCGGTAGTTCTGCCCTAGCTGGCACCGTGAAAATCGTCAATCAAGGCAACGAAGCCCTCGTAGAGACTCTAGGCAGATATAACGGCAAAAAACTCCAGCCCGGATTAAATTTTGTCGTGCCATTTTTAGATAACATAGTTTACAAAGAAACCATCCGGGAAAAAGTCCTAGACATTCCCCCCCAGCAGTGCATCACCAAAGATAACGTCTCTATCTCCGTAGATGCTGTAGTTTACTGGCGAATTATGGATATGGAGAAAGCCTACTACAAAGTAGAAAATCTCCGCCTCGCCATGCAAAACCTCGTCCTCACCCAAATCCGATCGGAAATGGGGAAACTAGAACTAGACGAAACCTTTACCGCCCGCAGCGAAGTTAACGAAACCCTGCTGCGCGAATTAGATATCGCTACCGCCCCTTGGGGCGTGAAAGTGACTCGCGTAGAACTGCGGGATATCGTCCCCTCCAAAGCCGTGCAAGAGTCAATGGAATTGCAGATGTCCGCCGAACGAAAAAAGCGGGCAGCCATTTTAAACTCTGAAGGCGAGCGGGAATCAGCCGTTAATAGTGCTAGAGGTAAAGCCGAAGCCCAGGTTTTAGAAGCCGAAGCCCGCCAAAAATCCGCCATTCTCCAGGCGGAAGCCGAGCAAAAAGCCATCATCCTCAAAGCCGAAGCTCAGCGTCAAGAGCAAGTCCTGAAAGCTCAAGCCACTGCCCAAGCCTTGCAAATTGTGGCTAAAACCCTCGAAGGCAACCCCCACGCCAAAGAGTCCCTGCATTTCCTTCTAGCTCAGCAATATTTGGAAATGGGCAGTAAAATCGGCGCCAGCGACAGCAGTAAAGTGATGTTTATGGACCCCCGCGCCATCCCCGCCACCTTAGAAGGGATTCGCTCCATAGTCAGCGATCGCGATAAATCTGCTTAACTGAAGCTCCCGGAGAGGACTCCCCCCATCTTACGCCCCTTTCTCCCTGTTTGGGAGAAAGGGGTTGGGGGATAGAGGGCTCCCCGTCTCCCCGTCTCCCCGTCTCCCCGTCCCCCCGTCCCCCCGTCTCCCCATCCCCTACTGCTGCGCCAACTGGCAGCGATCGCACAACCCAAAAAACTCCAGAGTGTGATAAAACACCTTAAACTGGTGCGTCGTTTGCAACTGCTCTTCTAACTCATGTACCGGACATTCATCAATGGGAATCGACCTGCCACACTGCAAGCAAGTCAGGTGATGTCGGTCTTCCTGGATACTGCTATATAAAGATTCCCCATTAGCCAGCGTCCGCACCTGTACCACCCCTTCCAGCTTCAAAGCATCCAAAGCCCGATACACCGTCGCCAGCCCCACAGCTTGATTGCGGTGTCGCAACTCCACATATATATCTTGCGCCGAGATGGCTTGCTTGCCGCTCTTGAGCAGGTTTAAAATCCGGTCTTGGCTGCGGGTGCGTTTCATGGAGCTATCCCAGTTACTTCTCTGCATCAACCACTGAAATAATTTAATTTAATTTTGCTACAAAAACACGCAGTTCAACAAAATCTCAATTACAACCCCAGTCCAGTGGGCATTGCCCTAACTACATATTACTTACTACATATTACTCACCCTTCCCCAATGCCCACCCGACTCCTCACCCTTCAGTAAGGCAAGCAATGCCCACCCTTCCGGTGAACAGAAGCCCCTCTCCCTCTCCGGTCGAGGGGTTTGGGGTGAGAGCAAAGTACATCTAGTCAGATTATTTATGATTTCTTGAGATTTGCGCCGGGAAAAAAGCGGTATGATAAATTCTGGCGAATTAAACCGCTTTCAAAAACCCGGTTTTTTGCAAAAACTGGGTGGCTAAGGAGAAATCTGGGAATCTGCTGTGAAGGAAAAGAAATATCGGGCTCAAATATACGTAACTC
This sequence comes from Oscillatoriaceae cyanobacterium M33_DOE_052, assembly GCA_015296065.1. Lineage (GTDB taxonomy): Bacteria > Cyanobacteriota > Cyanobacteriia > Cyanobacteriales > Laspinemataceae > Koinonema. The sequence goes on from DVDU01000100.1 coordinate 27,736, forward strand.
TGCGCCCTTCCGTGCTAGATCCGGCGGGCACAGCCGTAGAATCGGGATTGCAGAATATGGGATACGCCAACGTCACCGGCGTAAGGATCGGTAAGTATGTAGAACTGACGATCGCGGCGGCGAGCGAAACCGTTGCCCGAGAGCAACTAGATAAAATCTGTGACCAACTGCTGGCAAATCCCGTAATTGAAAATTATCGGGTGGAATTAACAGAGATTTCTCCGGTGGAGGCAGTGCGGTGAAATTTGGAGTAGTAGTATTTCCCGGCTCAAACTGCGATCGAGACGTGGTGTGGGTGACGCAACACCTGCTCAACCAACCCACCCGCCTCATTTGGCATCAAGAAACCGACATTAGCGATATCGATGTCATTGTCCTACCAGGAGGTTTCAGCTACGGCGACTATCTCCGCTGTGGCGCGATCGCCCGCTTCTCCCCCGTGATGACGGAAATCGTCCAACACGCCCAAAAAGGCAAATCCGTCATCGGCATTTGCAACGGTTTCCAAATTCTCACCGAAGTCGGACTACTGCCTGGAGCTTTAGCCCGCAACCGTGACCTCCACTTTATCTGCGATCGGGTTCCCCTCAAAGTCGTTCGTACCGATATCCCCTGGACCAAAGCCTACACCACCGGCGAAATCATCACCCTCCCCATTGCCCACGGCGAAGGACGCTACTACGCCGACAGCGACACCCTCAGCCAGTTAGAAGACAACCAGCAAATACTCTTCCGCTACTGCACCAACAGCGGCGAAATTACCACCGCAGGCAACCCTAACGGTTCCCTCAATCACATCGCCGGTATCTGCAACCAGCGTGGTAACGTCCTCGGGATGATGCCCCACCCCGAACGAGCCGCCGACCCCGCCACCGGCGGTATCGATGGCATGAAACTGTTTCAAGGACTGCTCTGTTAGGCTCGTAGTTGGGCTTCAGCCCCATCTTGGCTCGTAGTTGGGCTGAAGCCCAAAAAATGAGAACCTCTCTCAGAGGCTCTCCTAGGCTCGTAGTTGGGCTTCAGCCCAAAAAATGAGAACCTCTCTCAGAGGGCTAAAGCCCAACTACGAACCCGAAAAAGAGGGCTAAAGCCCAACTACAAACCCGAAAACTAAAGCCCTACTACGAACCCGAAAAAGAGGGCTAAAGCCCTACTACGAACCTCCTCCTTTGGGCTAAAGCCCAACTACAAACCAGCCACAGGCAAACGCACCGTAAAAGTAGTACCAACCCCTTCGGTACTATCTACAGATATCTTGCCTCCGTGGAGTTCCACACAATACTTGACAATATTTAAGCCCAACCCCGTGCCCTTAATTTTCCCAGTATTGGTCGCCCGGTAGAAAGGTTGAAACAGTTGTTTTAAGTCATTGGGTGGGATACCGATACCCCTATCTTGAACCATCAAAACTATTGCCGATGCACTGTAAGTGAGCAGGAAATCTACGGTTGTGCCTTCTGGGGAATACTTGAGCGCATTAGAGAGCAAATTTTGCAGGATATGCCCCAGGAGTTTTTGATCCAAGTAGGTGTGAGCAGGAGTGCCCATCACCTGGAAATTCAGGGTATGTTTATGGCGATCGCCCACCCTTAACTGGTCCACCAACTCCAGACAAAACTGAGTCAAATCTAGAGGTTGCGGGTTAAAGTGCAACTGCCCCGAATCCGCCTGACTCACCAAGAGCAGCTCATCGATGGTTTCCGTCATCGCCTGCACCGCACTTTCAATGCGCTGGTAAGATTTTTGTTTTTTCTCCTCCGACAGCTTATCACTATAATGCTTCAGCAACTCCGAAGAACTCAAAATCGCCGTCAAAGGCGTGCGCAGTTCGTGAGAGGTTTGGGAGATAAACCGGCTTTTCAACTGATTGGCGTCCTGCTGTTTTTGCAGTTCCTCACGCTGCTGCATTTCCCCTAGATGCTTTTGCCAAGCAATTTCCACCGTGGCTTGTAAGTCTTGGGGTTTAAATGGCTTCACCAGATAGCCGAGGGGTTCCGTGACTTTAGCACGCCCGATCGTATCTCTATCCCCGTAGGCAGTCATAAAAATTACCGGGATATTCAAATAACGAAGGGTAGCGGCGGCTGTCACCCCATCTATTTGTCCCTGGAGCATGATATCCATCAGCACCAAATCCGGCTTTAACGCCGCTGTCGCAGTTATTGCCTCCTCCCCAGAATCCACTATCCCCGCCACAGCATATCCCAAATCCTGCAAAGTTTCTGACAGATTTTCGGCGGCGATTAGTTCATCTTCCACAATTAAAATTTTCATCGAATTATCCATACCTAAAACCTCTGTTTGTAATTTAACTCGCGAAAAACAATCTCAAACCTAGCTCCCGAATCGTTTTTTACATACAGTTCCCCTTTAATTTGCTTAGTTAAAATTCTCATTAAGCGCCACCCAAAAGAATTGGCTTTTTGCCAATCCATGTTGGTGGGTAAACCTCCGCCATTATCAGACACCGTTAAGTGATACATATCTGGCTTCTGCAATTCTATAAATATCTTGCCTTTTTGCCGCTCCTTAAAAGCGTGTTTCAGCGCATTGGAAATCAGCTCATTCAGAATTAAACTGCAAGGGATGGCCGTTTCCAAATTCAAAAACAGCGGTTGGAGATTTAGATCATATTCAATAGCCTTAGACCCCACATTATAAGACGCCAACAATTGCAGCGCCATCCGCTTGATATAATCCCCAAAATTTATCCGCCCCAAGTCAGAAGAGCTGTAAAGCTGCTCGTGAATCAGAGCCATCGCTTGAATCCGGGTCTGACTGTCTGCAAATAATTGGCGGTCTTTTTCATTATCCATAGTCCGGGACTGGAGGTCAAGGAGACTGGAAATAACGTGTAAATTATTTTTCACCCGATGGTGAATCTCTTTCAGCAGCACTTCTTTTTCGGCGAGAGATGCCTTGAGCAGCCCCTCAGCCCGTTCCCGTTCCCGCAGAGCTGCGAAAACATCGCTGATATCTCGACCTTCTGCAATCAAAAATACCACTTGTCCCGTGGCATTTTTCACCGGCTTGATGGAAAAGTCAATCGTCAGCACCTGAGTATTTACACCAAATACTTCCACTTCATAGCGGACGAAATCCCCAGCAGCAGCGCGGACAACCGCATCATGTAACTGGCTTTGAGTCTCTGGGGAGATTTGCCACCAGTGAGTTTCCCAAAACGGCAGTCCCACTACATCATCACAATTAATATTGCCAAAATCCAAGGCAGTTTGATTGGCTTCCAAAACTCTGCCATCGGGACGCACTAGGACCACCAGTTCAAAAGTCTGGTTGAAAATGGCGCGGAATTTGCGCTCGCTTTCCTGAATAGCATCCACCAGTTGCGCTTGCGCTAAAGCGATACCTACTTGGTTAGCTAGCTGCTGCAGCAAATCAACTTCAAAATCAGACCATTCTCTCGGTCCGCTGCATTGGTGAGCGATGAGCAACCCCCAGAGGCGATCTCCTTGCAAAATCGGCACCACCAGCTTGGCTCTCACCCCGAAAGTGGCGACGAATTTGGCTAAGCAGCCTGATATCTGGGCATCTTCAGTATGCACATCCGCAAGGGCGCATACCCGTCCGGCGGCGTACAGGTTCTGGTATTCTATGGGAAACACTTCTTCGGGAAATGACATACCCATAATTGCGGGCAAACCTGGTATCACCGCTTCGGTAATAGCTTTGCCACTGCCATCGGCAAATACCTGATATACTAGCACTCGGTCCGCCTGGAGGATATGTTGCACTTCCATCACCGTGGTTTGCAGGATTTCTTCCAGGCGCAAAGACTGACGAATTTTTAGGGTGATATCAGTAAACAGCCGGGATTTTAAATTTTGTCGCTTCAAAGCAGCCTCAGCGGTGGCTCGCCGTTGCTGCGCTCTAATTTCCTTTAACCGCACCGCCAAGTAGTCTGCTACTTCTACAATAGTGGTCATCTCGTAATGACTCCACCGCCAAGGACTGTTTGCCCCGAAAGACAAGACACAGCATTCTGGCAGTGGCAGTGGCACTTGCAGATATGCCTCCACCCCAAGACTGGCCAAGAAATCTTTCAGGGGTGGTATGTCCGCCACCTCTGTCAATTTATCAATAATTATGGACTTGTGGCTGCGCAATTGGGCTAAGTAGCTGGGGTAGTCCTGCAGGTCTAGTTGATAGCCTGTGCCCGGTATCATGGTCTGTGTTTGCTGTCCATTTTCTGGCTGTACTGGTAGCCAGCGGGGCACTACCGCCTCCACCACTTCCAGTTTTCCCCGGTGGTCAACTTTGGTGTAAGCCACCCGCAGGTCCGGGAATTGTTTGCCAATTAGCTCGATCGTGGTGGCAATAGCATCAGACTCAGACATACTTGGGGTGAGACTCAGCCCGATGTTGTTAATCAACTTCATACAGGACTGGCTTTCCCACAATGCCTGCTCCGCCTGTTTGCGCTCGGTGATTTCCCACTCTAGTTGTTTCACCGTTGCTCGCAGCTCGGCGGTGCGATCTTCCACTCGGGTTTCCAGCTCTTGTTTGGCTCCTGCCAAAGCCATCTCTACTTGCTTGCGCTCTTCGATTTCGGTTTGGGCTCGGCGATATAGTTCTGACTGAAAGATGGCAATTCCGATCTGGGTTGCCAGTTGCTGGAGTAAATTTTTCTCTAATTGCTGCCAATGTCTCACGCCAGAGCATTGGTGGGCGATGAGCAATCCCCACAACTGCTCACCTACTAATATGGGGACTACTAGATTAGCGCGCACTTGCAATCCAGCGAGCATTTCCAGGTAACAGGGGCTGAGATTGGCTGTGTAGATATCTTCGATTTCAGACCAGTGTCCCTGCTGGTAGCGTTCGATCATTTTCGGCATACAGGGTTCTTCAATAAATCGACCAAAAATCGATAATTGGGGGATCACCACTGATTCCACAGCTACGATGCCATTCCAGTCGGGTTGAAAGCGGTAGATGATTACCCGGTCTGCATCCAAAAGTTGTCTGACTTCTGTGACTGCGGTTTGCAGGATTTCTTCTAGGTGTAATGATTGGCGGATGCGTCCGAGCATCTCTGCTAAGAGCCGATCGTACCTGGCCTGCTCTTGCAGCATCGCCGTCCGCTCCTCTACCAGTTGTGTCAAACCAGTGTTTTGCCGCTGAATCAGTTCCGTTTTTTCCCTTTCCAGCACGGCTAATTGGGTCTGTAAGCTGCCCACCACACGGTAAATTTCCTCAACCGATTCTAGGGATAGCAGTAAGCTGGTGTGGGAGACAATCCCTACCAGTTCTCCTTGAGCGTCACATACGACTAATCTCCCCACGTGATACTTTTGCATCTGGGTTTGAGCTGTCCACAGGGAGTCCGTTGGCTGTAGGCAAAAGGGCAGCTCCCGCACGATGGTTTGTGCCTGAATCTTGGCTAAATCCTTGGCCATCACAGGCACCTGGAGGATATCTGCTTCGGTGATTGTACCTATGGGTAGGCGCCCGCCGGTGTGGGCGGTGTCACAAATCACTACGGAACTGACGCGATGGGCGGCCATTAATTGCACCACTTCTAAGGCTGACGCGGTGAGGGGAGCGATGACTACTTCTGTCTCCATGACTTCTGCCACTCGCCGCCACTTCAACCAGCTCGAGGGATCCAACATCTGGCAAATCCGATCGTGGGTGACAACGCCAACTAATTGCCCCACTTCGTCCACAATTGGCAGGTGCCGAATCCGGTGCTGCCGGAACAGCGATAATGCGGCAAAAATATCCTTAAACTCTGACTCCGCCAAGGTGATCACTTTTGTGGTCATTACTTCACTTACGGTGACACCTTGGAGGTTTGCCCCCTCGGCAGTGATCCGCACGGCATCCCGCCTGGTGAAGATGCCAGCCATCCGCTCTCCCTCCAGGACGATGAGATAGCTATGGTTTCTGCTGGTCAGCTCTGGCTCTATCCCTAAGCCTCGTTGACTCATCAGCGCAATAGCTTTTGATAGGGGTATTTCAGGGCATACCGTTATGGGGTGGCGATCGATCGCCTCCCCAGGAGAAGGTAATTTGATTGGTTCATTCTGTGCAGCCATTTCTTTATCGGTTAATACCTACGTGCCGCCAATCTAGCTTATCCGGTTTAACCCAAAACCACCATCTATATTTAGCATAATCATATTTTCCTATCATTCCATCCGCCATTTGGCGTATGTTCTCACCATAAATTAACGTGAAAATACGGAGATTAAATTTTAGTGGATTGCCCAAAGACCCCCTTTTTTCCTTTAACCCGAAAAAATACTTATTAGACATCTCCAAAATAAAAAGCACAGGGGATGTCAATTGTGGTATAATATAATTTTACCGGGTTAAACCATGAGCCAACTGGGAGACTATATCGACAACCATCCCGACTCAGCCAAAAGGCTAGTTGGACTAGATTACTCACAGCTAATCGAGTTAATTAGTCACGCGGAAAGATTACACGAAGATAAAAAAAGACCAGAGAAAATCAAAAAATTAGAATTATCAAAGCAGGTGGGGGGAGACGGCCAAAGTTAAGTGGTCGTGACCAAATTCTCTTGACCTTGACTTACTTGCATAATTTGCCGACCTTTCAAATGTTAGGAGTTCAATTTGGTATCAGTGCATCAGCCGCCAATTACATATTTCATTACTGTTTGGGGATTCTCCGAGAGTTGCTGCCAGCTTCCCTGGTAGAGCAAGTCAAAAAAAATGAATCGGATTGGTCATGGATATCAGAAATATTGGCATAATTTGAGTTAATAGTAGATAGCTATGAGCAGCCCAGGCTAATGCCGACATCATCCGAGGAGCAAAAAAAGTTCTCTTCGGGCAAGCAAAAAAGGCACACCTTGAAAAACCAATTAATCGTGATGCCTTCAGGCCAAGAGATAGTTGATGTGGTAGCTGGGGAACCAGGGACAACTAGCGATATCAATATTTGGCGGTCTCGCTGCGCAGAATTTAGTAAACCCCAAAAATTTCAAGGAGATAAAGATTATGTGGGAGACCCCGAATTGACCCGCCTCAGAAACAACCCAAAAATCAAGTTATGCCGAAAAATATCAAGGGATTAAACCAAAAAAAATCTCGAAAAAGGGTGGTAGTATAGCATCTGATTAGATTGGTACAAACTTTCAGGATAGCTGCCGAAATATTTTGGTTAAATTTTGATACGTATAACCGCGTAATTATGACGGTATGTGGATGAATTAGATGGCGAATCGGTGCCCTAGTAATTTTTGGCTAAACTCCTCAATATTTGGAAAAAATATGAAATAATCATCTCTCATAAATTCGTTTTATTTTGACGGCACCACTGTCAAATGCTGATTATACCGTTTATTTTTGAAGGCAGGTCAGGTGAAATCTAGACAGCCAGAACTCAATGGGGGAAATGCTTGGGAATTTTTTGGAGATGTCTATTGTTTTGTGGCTTTTAGTTCGATCGCTAATTATGCTTACGCACAATTTACGACCATAAGATTGCCAATGCCGCTGATGCCCCTCCCCAGTGGCAGTGGGAAGGGGCGATCGACCGGGGTGGGGGGCTCGGATAGCTATTGTTATAAATGGGGTTGACATTTACTCAAGAGTTGTGCTAGCATGGAATTGGTGATTTAATCGTCATGGTCTCCCCTTGATCGGCACCAAATCACTCAAATTACATCAGGCTGTCACCCAAAAACCGCCGAGGTTATGATGTATTTGCTATGTCCTACATACGGGTTATGAAAAAAATTTTACTGGTAGATGATGACTTCAATTTGCGTCAATCCATCAAAGAATACCTGGAAACGGTTGGCTATGCAGTAGTTGAGGCTGAGTCTGGCCAGTCAGGCTTGGAGGTGTTTGAGGAAGAATCCCCATCATTGGTGATTTCTGATGTATCTATGCCGGATTTGAATGGTTTAGAATTTTGCCGCTGCTTACGTTCCAAACGAGTTGGGCAATTAGTTCCTTTTATCTTTCTTTCCGGGTTGAGAGAGTTAGACACTCGGATTAAAGGGCACCAAATGGGGGCTGATGATTATCTGGTTAAGCCTTTTGTGATGCAAGAGCTGTTGTTTAAGATTGAGGCTCTTTTAAACCGGTATCAACTCATCCACGAAGAGGTTTCTCGGTTGCTTCAGTTTGTCATTTTGGGCAATCAAGCTGAGGCGAAAAATCATCACCATATGGATTTACCCCATTCAGAGCCCCCCTTAACCCTGACTCCAGCCGAGGAAAGGGTGTTTTGGGAGGTGGCTAAAGGGCTGAGCAATAAGGAAATCGCTGATAGCTTATTTATTAGCGAGAATACCGTCAGCTCCCACGTAAGTAAGATTTTGCGGAAGTTAAATTTAAAAAATCGCTATGCAATTATTAGCTTGGCTTTGGAAAGAGGATGGCAACATGGTTGAGTTATAAGCTGCATCTGGGGGGATGGGGGTAGGTGTCTGGTTTTTGCTATCTTGGGAAGGACATATAATGGCTGTAATCCCCCGATGAGCGAACAACCGAGACAGATCTGCATTTTGGGTGGAGGCTTTGGCGGTCTCTACACGGCTTTGCGGTTGAGCCAGTTTCCCTGGGAAGCGGCAGAAAAACCGGAAATTATCCTCGTGGATCAGCAAGATCGCTTTTTATTCTCCCCCCTGCTCTATGAATTAATCACCGGGGAGCTAGAAACCTGGGAAATTGCCCCCCCGTTTGCGGAACTGCTAGCTAATACTGGCATCCGGTTCCGCCAAGGCTCCGCCAAGGCGATCGACCTAGACTCGAAGCGGGTGGAGCTACAAGATGGCAGCGAGATAATCTGCGATCGTCTCGTCTTGACAGTTGGCGGCGAAACTCCCCTGGATATCGTCCCCGGTTGTCAGGAATACGCCCTCCCCTTCCGCACGATCGACCACGCCTATCGCCTCCAAGAAAAACTGCGGTTTTTAGAAACCTCCGACAAAGATAAAATTAGAGTCGCCGTGGTGGGTGGTGGATACAGTGGCGTCGAACTAGCGTGTAAAATCGCCGATCGGCTAGAACACCGAGGACGCCTGCGCATCATAGAACAAGGAAACACCATCCTCGGCACATCTGCGGAATTCAACCGCGAAGCCGCCAGAAAAGCTCTCACAGAAAGGGGTATTTGGATTGACTTAGAAACCACTGTTGCCCAAATTGATGCTGACACCATCTCCCTAGTTTACAAAGAACAAACCGACATCATCCCCGTGGACTTGGTACTCTGGACTGTGGGCAACCGCGTTTCTCCCCTGATCCGTCAGCTTCCCCTCAAGCAAAACCAGCGGGGACAACTTATCGTCACCCCCACTTTGCAAACACCAGACTATCCCGATATCTTTGCATTAGGAGACTTAGCCGACTGTAGCGATGCAGGCGGACAAAAAATCCCCGCTACCGCTCAAGCCGCCATGCAACAAGCTGATTATGCCGCCTGGAATATTTGGGCTTCCCTCACTAACCGTCCCCTGCTGAGTTTCCGCTATCTCAGTTTAGGAGAAATGATGACATTAGGCACAGAAAATGCCACTCTTAGCGGTTTAGGGTTAAAACTGGACGGTTCACTAGCGGCGATCGTGCGGCGGCTCGTTTATTTATACCGCCTCCCCACCTTAGACCACCAATTAAAAGTCGGTTTTAACTGGATGACCCGCCCCCTGCGAGATATGTTAGCACCATAAACAATGAACTTCTAGGGATGGGTGAAGAAACCCGGTTTCTGATTAATACAGCGGCTCGCAGATTTATGAGGTACAGATGTTTTCTCGATGACCGGGAAAGCAGTTATGACCGCTCTGGTGTCTGTACCTCACCCACCAGAAAAACCCTGGCTCAACCAATTCCGGGAGTAGTCAGAAAAATGAGCAGATTTCAATCATCCTATGTGATATTTTTGCTTGACCAAATCATCATTCCGTTGGGTTTTTCTGGCGGGGCGTCCGGCTGCAAGGAAAATAATCCAGGTTTTTCAAATTTCCCTAGTTACTAAGTGGAATTACCCACTGGTGGGAGCGTATCTCTGAGGGAGACACGCTCTCTGAAGCTCAGCGGTGGCGGTTTCAGTCGCCAACTTTCGATTTAAAGTCAGGGTAGGTAGAGCGATCGCCCGCTTTCACAACCCGACTTTCTTTGTCAGAAGCCGTGACATTTTCATACACCCCATCATCTCGCTTCACCAACTTGCTGAAACCCATACTCTTGTAATCGTTGTTTGAGGTAGGCACCATCAACGCCGGAGCGCTAATTAAACGCCGCACTGGCGCCGATGTGGGCGTATCTCCGGGTTCCCGCTGCACTAAAGCACACAATTCGCCCCAGGTTTCCACCTTGTCATTAATGCCGTGAATCACTTCTACGGTCTTGTTGTTGCTGGGACAGAAATAATCGTAGATAGGCATAGGACAATCTCTATCTCCAGAATAGTTTGGCGATAAATGATATAATTGAGTTTTCTTGATTATAACTTAAAAATTTTGATTTGTCAAGAGGGCATAGTGTCATTGGTCAAATTTTTTTTGTTTCTGATGTGGCACAGGTTGGGAACCAGGGGGCAGAAACCGGGTTTCTTGATGAGGTTTGGGTGAGGAGGCAGAGGTTATGGCATTAGGTTCCGGTTTCTGAGATGTGGAATGCTTCTCGCATTGCCACTTCACTAGGACCAGTACGCACTAAAATTGACCGTACCAGAGAGCCAAATATGCGCCATCCCACCAGACTTAAACTGGCATGGCGTGTTGATACCAATAAATCATCTAGTCGAATTTGGATTAAGCCATCAAAAATCACGGCATTGGCGACAACATCATCTGCATCACCGGGCAAAGGTGGCAGATACATCCTCTGGGTGGACTTGAACTTTAGCATTTCACTCAGAAGCTGTTTGGCATTAGAATCGTTGACCCGAATGGGTTGTAATCGCAACAACAAGGCGTAATTACGGCGAAGCGGGACAAGATCGCAGGTAGAAGTAGCAATGGCAAATTTAATCCCCGCGATCCGGTCTCCGAGAAAATAAGCCGCATCTGTACTGATAATATCCCCCTGCAAAAGAGTAAAGGGGTCTTCTGTCTCATCAATTAGACCCTTTGCCAACACATTCTGATACTCAATGGGTTGGCATACCAGTGCGCCTTCTTCTCCAAAGACAATCTGGCGGTGTTTGGTTTTGCCCAGTTTATGGGCGAACTCCTGAATTATCTCTAAAGCCTGAGAATCATGGGAGAGATTTTTTAACTGCTTTTCTAAATCCGCTAGACTAGGAGGCGGTTGATTGTTCATTGTCGCCATGATTTAGTCTTCTTGTCCATTGGGTTGGGGCAATTTCGGCGAGCGCAGGGGGCGAGGAATGCGATCGAGATCGAGTATGACTTCATCCTCATCATCTCCGTCTGAGGTTTCCGGTTCGAGAGCATCAAAGGCATCGCGTACCGGGAGTTCCGGCAAATTGCCGAGCATCGCCACCGCTTCAGCTAATAACTTCAAGTGAGTTTCATCGGGATGCTTTTGGGCAGCGCGTACCGCAAGAACTACGACCTGGAGTCCTCCCCGCAGGCGATCGACATCTCGGGCTAAACCATACAAGGTCTGAAAATCATGTTCTTCAATAATACGGTATTGACCCGATTTGGTATGAAGGGTGGCAATTACCCGCTCCTTGACCGCACTCAGGGTTTTTGCCCCCTCTAGGCGAAATTGCTCAAACGACTTCCAGGTTTGACCCACTCGTAAGCTGAACTCCCTTTCCTTTTTCTTGGCGATCGTCATAATTCCACCTCCTATGGACATCATAACGAAAACCCAACGAAAAGTCAATGCTTTTCTAATGATTTTATGCCGATGATATAGTGATTTCAAATAAAAATGAGACACCAAGTACCTTCATAGTTACCCTCTATCCCCCAACCCCTTTCTCCCAAAAAGGGAGAAAGGGGAGTAAGACGGGGAAGAGGGGGAAGAGGGGGAGGGGTGGGAAGATGGGGAAGAGGAGGAAGGGTGGGAAGATGGGGAAGGGTGGGAAGATGGGGAAGGGTGGGGTTTAACCAAAAAAAAGGTGGAATAAATAAAGAAACCGGGTTTCTTGATGAGGTTTGGCTGCTGAGGCAAACCATCTCAAGAAAACCCGGTTTTTAGGTTTTTAGGTTAGTTAAATATCGGATTCCGCAAGGCGGATCGCTTTGGCGAACGGACGAGGACTGAGTGGCTTCATCCCGACGGTTGAAGTTGGTCGAACCTGACCATAAGCATCAATTACTTCTTGATTAATGGCTACCGTGGTGGTGTCATAAGTTTGCATGGCAATTTTGGGATAACAGCCCAAGCCAATAATTAACACCAAGAAACTCAGGGCGATCGCTATCTCGCGAGGACGGGCGTCAATAAATGCCGCTTCTCCGGGTAAGATACAATTAGTACCAAAACAAACTGCTGCTTGGTTGATGATAAAGTCTTCTCGTAGTTCTGGGTCGGTGATGTCACAAACTGGCACTTCTTTTGAGCCGTAAAAAGAACCGTAAAAGACTTCCCGCACCATTGATAATAAATAAATCGGGGTGAGAATGACTCCCACCGCGCCTAAGAAGACGATAACAAAGCGGAAAGCGGCACTATAAAATTCGCTGGTAGCAATGCCAATAAATACGGTGACTTCACTGGCAAAGCCACTCATTCCCGGCAGGGCAATAGAGGCCATTACCCCAGCGGTATAGAGGGCGAAAACTTTGGGCATAAACATCCCGATGCTCCCCATATCTTTCATGGTCATGGTATGGGTGCGATCGTAGGTAACGCCGGTGAGGAAGAAGAGGACTGAGGCGATTAAACCGTGGGAAATCATTTGCAGCATTGCGCCGTTGATGCCGATATCGGTGAAAGAGGCAATGCCAATTAGCACAAAGCCCATGTGGGATACCGATGAATAGGCTAATCGCCGTTTCATGTTGCTTTGCGCAAAGGAAGCTAAGGCACCGTAAACGATATTAATCACCCCCAAGGTGACTAATACTGGGGCAAAGTAGATATGAGCATCGGGCAGTAATCCCATGTTTAAGCGCATGATGCCATAGGCGCCCATTTTTAGCAAAACTCCGGCCAAAATCATGGATACTGGGGCGGAAGCTTCCCCGTGGGCATCTGGTAGCCAAGTATGGAAGGGTAAGATGGCGAGTTTGACCCCAAAGGCAAAGAGTAACCCAGCATACAGGGGCAGTTCCAGGGCTAGGGGAAAGTTTTTGAGTCCGAGTTCGGCAATATCAAAGGTGATTGGACCAGGACCGGCGAAGGCGAGGGCGAAGGCAGCTACTAGGATGAAGATGGAAGATGCGGCAGTGTAGAATAAAAACTTTGTGGCGGCGTATTGCCGTTGCGGGCCACCCCAAATGCAGACCAGCAAGTAAACCGGGACGAGTTCCAGTTCCCACATGATGAAGAATAGCAGCAGGTCTTGGGAGATGAAGACGCCGATTTGCGCTGCGTATAAGATCAGCATCAGGAAGTAGAACATCCTAGGTTTGCGATCGACTTGCCATGCGGACAGCAGGGAAAGGGTGGTGACAAATGCTGCCAGCAGTACCAAAGGTACGGACATGCCATCGACGGAAACCGCCCAACTGACGCCTATTTGGGGAATCCAGGTGAATTTTTCGGTGATTTGAAAGGTGGCCAGTTGTGGGTCGTATTTTTGCCAGAAGAGTACGCAAATTAGTACCAAGTCGGCGATCGCCACTGACAAGGCATACCAACGCAGGGTTTTTCCATCGCGATCGGGGATGACGGGCACCAGGAATGCTGCCAGGAAGGGCAAGGCAAATGTGGTGGTTAACCAGGGAAATGAATCAGTAAGCATTGCCGTGGAGGTTGAGCCCAAACATGGGCCGGTGAAAGAACTCTGAAAATATTATCTCTGTTTTTTACTTTTTCTTTAACTTTTTTTATTATGGCGGAAACTTATGGACAGGATGGGGAAAACCTTATGCACTCTTGGCTAAAGATGCGATCGCTCTTCTGCAGTCAGCCCGCTGCACGGCACGCCCCGCCTGCTGGAGGCATATCGCCCTTGGGTCTGGGGCAGGAAATAATTATAATCAATCCAAACAATTAGAAAATCCAATAACAGACAGTAACTTTGTTGTTACTTATCTACTGGTCGGTGGGGGCGAGAAACCGGGTTTCTTAATCAGATTTCGGTGAGGAGGCAAAGGTTATGGCAGAAACCCGGTTTCTGGGATGGTCGGTGGGGGCGAGAAACCGGGTTTCTTAATCAGATTTGGGTGAGGAGGCAAAGGTTATGGCAGAAACCCGGTTTCTGGGCTTTAGGATGGTCTGTGGGGGGCGAGAAACCGGGTTTCTTAATCAGATTTCGGTGAGGAGGCAAACCCGGTTTCTGGGATGGTATAATCACCAAAATGTCCCATATCCCGCCATAACCCGACTCCCTGGGGTGACACACTATGGACCATCTCCGACTGGTAAAACTCAATCAAGGACTGCTAACCGGAACCGCCCTCCTCGCCGTCGGTTCCATCGTCGCTGGGGCAGTGGGTGGCCCGGTTTTAGCGGGAATTGCCAACTTTACCGCTGGGATGACCGGGAATAATTTAGGGGCCTTAGTCGAAAAATTATGCAATAGTAGGGATGTTTTGATAAAACATGATAACTCAACCGATGAAACAATGATAAAACCCTAAATTAGAAATGTGCCCCCCAAACCTTGACGCAACTGGTACAGGTTGCCATGCAATAACCGCAAGAACAGAAAAGTTTAGAGAGTCTGCTAGATGAGGCGCCTAGTATGTACAAGGCAATTTTTTCTGAGAGACAAATTGGCAGACAAATTGGCAGTTGCTTATCATATCCATGATTCCCAATAAAATGCCTGAACTTGGTTGATGCGCTTAAAATCACTGTCGGCAGAAACCAGGATTAATCCGTGCTGAATTGCTGTGGCAACAATCCAAAGGTCATGGTCAGTAAATCCTAAGTTGCTGATACTGGTGCGACGCCGCTTATTTTTATCTTTTGGCGCAAACTGATTAAAAACTGCTGTTTTAATCTGGCTATACAAAATAGCCGTTTCTTCATCAAGAAAATAAAGGTCAACTTGATCCAAAAAATCTTCCACTGCTGTGATGTTTTCCTCTTTTCTTGCAGACTTATCAGCCATATACAGCAATTCCGCATAAGTAATAATGCTAATTCCAATTACGGCATCTGCCTGATTATTCAACCTATTAATGACTTGATTGTTGCCATTAATAATATAACTACAATGGTTTGTGTCCAGTAAATAGAGCATAATATTAAAACTGGGTTTTTGAGCGAGTTTCATAAACAGAATCAAGGCATTTTTCTAGGTCATCTCCCTGCCAAGTACCGGCAAATTTTAGTAAATTTTTGGCGGTTTTCCCTCTTTTGATCGGGGGCAATTTTCGCAAGGAAGATGCTTGAGTGGGTTCGGCGGCTTCTAGGGAGTCGAGAAACTCACTCAAGAGGGCAAGTCTTTCCGGTGAGAGGTTGTTCAGTTGGCTGGCGACTTTTTGGCGTAATTGAGCTGTATTCATAGTTTTGTTTAGGAATTTAAGCTAATTATAGCATGGTTAAAGGATTATGGAACATGGCAAGCGAAAAGCCAATGTTTTGACAATTAGGGGCAGGGGCGAGAAACCTTCTTATCCAGATTTTGGTGAGGAGGCAAACCCCTGGGATGGTATAATCACCAAAATGACCCATATCCCGCCATAACCCGACTCCCTGGGGTGACACACTATGGACCATCTCCGACTGGTAAAACTCAATCAACCACTGCTAAACGGAACCGCCCTCCTCGGCTTATGTTCCATTGCTGCTGGGGCATTGGGTGGCCCCGTTTTCAATACCATTGCCAGCATCCTAACCGGAATAGGAGCTAATAATTTAGGCGCATTAATAGAAAAATTCCGCAATAGTAGCGATGTTTTACGCAACGAAGACATCGCTAAAGCCGCCGGACGTGCCGTGGGTCTAACTTTAGAAAAAATTAGCCCCCAGTTTCCAGAGATTAAAGGGTCGTTAGACGATTTTGCCGATAAAATCGAGGGCTATTGGGTGCAATGGGCGGAACAAGCCAAAACCCTCAACCTGTTTGAATCTCTGCAAGAAGACCAGTTGGTGAAAATTTTCTCTAACCAACCGGACCAGTTCACCCAGTATCAGGTTTTGCCCGAAGCAGAATGGCGAGAAGTGGTGACATGGCTGTTTGAGCAGGGTTGCCAGAACCGGGTGTTAATGGGAACGGTTGATAAAAACCATCAAAATGTCATTACCGCTTTAGCTCAGGAATTAGCCAAGAATTTTAATAAAAACCTGCGGGAGGTCCTCAAAGATGATGCCGCCAAAGGGGGAGAAGCTTTTGCGGGGATGTTGCTGGATCTGCATGGGGCGACCTTGGCGCAAATTGCCGAAATTCAACAATATTTACCCCAAATTGCGACTCGTGAGGATATTTGTCGGCTGTTGCAGCAGTTAGATACAGGTATCCGAGACGAACTGGGGGAAATTCGGAAAACCTTGCAGCAGTATTTGGACCTGAATAAACCCCGCTTGCCTATTCCCCAAAATTGTGAAACGATTATTGCTGAGAAAATTCAAGACTTTGTGGGGCGGCGTTATGTGTTTGAGGCAATTCGCGAGTTTTTACAGGGCAAGCCGAAAGGCTATTTTATCCTAGAAGCTGACCCCGGTGTGGGCAAAAGTGCGATTCTGGCCAAATTAGTCGAGATATCCCAAGGGCATTGTCTCACCCATTTTAACAGTCAAGGTTCAGGCATTGTCAGCGCTGGCCAATTTCTGGAAAGTATCTGCACCCAACTGATTCAGGGCTATCTGAAAGATAACTATCCCAGTTTGCCACCGAATACCAACCAAGATGGCAATGTATTCGCCCAGTTGTTGGGAGAAGCCAGCAAAACCCTGCCACCAGGTCAAAAATTAGTGATAGTGGTGGATGCCTTGGATGAAGTGGACTTATCTAAGCAAAACCAGGGTAGTAACGTGCTGTATTTGCCCGATGCTTTGCCGGATAATGTCTATTTTATCTTGTCTAAACGCCCCAAACAATTGCCTTTGCCCCTGAATGACCATCACATCACTTTTGATTTGATGCAGTATCCGGCAGAAAGTGCCCAGGATGCTGATCACTATGCCCAGAAACGCTGGCAAGACAGTCCCCAGATTCAGGAGTGGGTATCGCGAACATCCACCCCAGAGGAGTTTTTGACTGAACTGGTGGCCAAAAGTCAAAATAACTTTATGTATTTGCGCTATGTGTTAAATGATATTCGTGATGGGCTGTATCAGGGCGAAACCATCGATAGTTTGCCCCGGGGTCTGCGGCAATATTACCAAAAACATTGGCTGATTATGGGTATGAATGCTGACCCGCTGCCCGTTGAGAAAATCTTCATTATTTATGTCCTCTCGGAAGCGCGAGAACCCATTTCCCGGCGGTTGCTGGCGAAGTTCACCGGGTTGGCAGAACATAAGCTGCCCCCAGTGTTGAAGGAATGGGAGCAGTTTTTGCGGTTACAAACCATTGACAAAGAACCTCGCTACAGCGTCTATCATGCCTCATTTAGCGACTTTCTCAATGAGCAAGCCAAAGATTCAGGGGTTGACCTAGAAGAGATTAACCACCGGATGGGGGATAATCTCGCGGAGGGAGCGCCCCTATGACCACAAAATTAGGAGATTGGATTCAGCAACAGTTACCGGAAGACCGCCTGCACCTCCTCCGACATCAACCCAGTTATTTTGCCAAGGGGGGACAGGTGCAGCGGTTGGTAGCTTGGTTGATGGATTTTGGCTTTTTGGAGCAAAAGTTAGCGCAGGTGGGGATAACCCCGTTAATTGATGATTATGATTTGGCGTTACCGTTGGTGTCGGAAACGGAACAACAGACTTTAAAGCTGATTCAAGGGGCGTTGCGGCTATCGGCACATATTTTAGACCGGGATAAGACCCAACTAGCGGGGCAAATGCTGGGGCGGTTGTTGTCGTTTTCTCAGCCTGAAATTGTCGCGTTACTAGAACAAGCCCAACAATGGCGCGGAAACATCTGGTTTCGTCCCCTCACCCCCAACCTTACCCCTCCCGGCGGGTCACTGATTCGCACCCTAACCGGGCATAATTGGTCGGTAAATGCTGTCGCCATCACCCCCGATGGCAAATTTGCTGTTTCTGGTTCAGCGGATAAGACCCTGAAAGTGTGGGACTTGGCACGGGGACAAGTATTGCGCACCCTCAGAGGGCATAATCGCTCGGTAAATGCAGTCGCCATCAGCGCCGATGGCAAATTCGCCGTTTCTGGTTCATCGGATAACACCCTGAAACTGTGGGACTTGCTACAGGGAAAGAATTTGCACACCCTAACCGGGCATAATGACTCGGTAACAGCAGTCGCCATCACCCCCGATGGCAAATTCGCCGTTTCTGGTTCATCGGATAACACCCTGAAACTGTGGGACTTGGCAGGGGGACACGAATTGCGCACCCTCACCGGGCATAATGACTCGGTAAATGCAGTCGCCATCATCGCCGATGGCAAATTCGCCGTTTCCGGTTCATCGGATAAGACACTGAAACTGTGGGACTTAGCCAAGGGAGAGCTATTGCACACTCTCACCGGGCATAATGACTCGGTAACAGCAGTCGCCATCACCCCCGATGGCAAATTCGCCGTTTCCGGTTCAGGCAGTTTAGTCGGTTCAGAGGATAAAACCCTGAAAGTGTGGGACTTGGCACGGGGACAGGTATTACACACCCTCACCGGTCATAGTAGCCGGGTAAATGCAGTCGCCATCACCGCCGATGGCAAAAAAGTCGTTTCCGCTTCAAAGGATAAGACGGTGAAAGTGTGGGACTTGGCAGGGGGACAGGTATTGCACAGTCTCACTGAGCATAATCGTGAGGTAAATGCAGTCGCCCTCACTACCGATGGCAAGTTCGCCGTTTCTGGTTCATCGGATAACACCCTGAAACTGTGGGACTTGGCAGGGGGACAGGTATTGCACACCCTTACCGGGCATAATCGCTCGGTAAATGCAGTCGCCCTCACTACCGATGGCAAAATCGCCGTTTCCGCTTCAAAGGATAAGACCCTAAAAGTGTGGGACTTGGCACAAGCAAAGGTATTGCACACCCTTACCGGGCATAATCGTGAGGTAACAGCAGTAGCCATCACCCCCGATGGCAAAAAAGTCCTTTCCGATTCTTATAAGACCCTGAAAGTGTGGGACTTGGCAGGGGGACAGTTATTGCACACCCTCAGAAGGCATAATAGCGAGGTAAATGTAGTAGCCATCACCGCCGATGGTAAAATCGCCGTTTCTGGTTCATCGGATATGACCCTGAAACTGTGGGACTTGGCACAAGCAAAGGTATTGCATACCCTCAGAGGGCATAATAGCGGGGTATTAGCGGTCGCCATCACCCCCGATGGTCAATTCGCTGTTTCTGGTTCAAGGGATAAGACTCTAAAAGTGTGGGACTTGGCACAAGCAAAGGTATTGCACACCCTCACCGGGCATAATCGCGAGGCAAATGCAGTCGCCATCACCCCCGATGGTAAAATCGCCGTTTCTGGTTCAGGGGATAAGACCCTGAAAGTGTGGAATTTGGCACGGGGACAGGTATTGCAAAGTCTCAGAGGGCATAATCGCTCGGTAGAAGCAGTAGCCATCACCGCCGATGGCAAAATCGCCGTTTCTGGTTCATTGGATAACACCCTGAAACTGTGGGACTTATTGACTGGAAATGAGTTCGCGACATTTAGCGGCGACTCTGGGTTTTATGGTTGTGCTATTGCCCCGGATGGGGTGACGGTGGTGGCGGGGGATGCGTCGGGGCGGGTGCATTTTCTGCGGTTGGAGGGGGTGTAGGGAGCAGGGGTGCAGGGGTGCAGGGGGGCTGGGGTGTGAGGGTGTGAGGAGGCGGGTTTATGCGCTAAATTTGGGTGAGGAGGCAAAGATTGTCCGAGAAACCCCCCGAACATCGCACGATAATCAAGTTAATCTGTATTGGAGTGAGCCGCCATGAGTTTATCCCTTACGCCAGAAATTGAACAACGGATTGCCCAGCAATTAAATCAGGGACGCTACCAGTCGGCGGATGAAGTGATATTAGCCGCTTTGGAACTATTAGATAAAAGAGAACAATATTTAGCCGAACTCCGCCAGCAAATCGAAATCGGAGAAAGCCAAATTCAACAAGGAAAGGTGACAGATGGAGAACTGGTATTTAATCGTCTGCTGAACCGTTTACAGCAACAGACTGAGGATTTCTAATGGGGACTTATTCATTTTCTGATGCTGCCCTAGCGGACTTAGACGAAATTTGTGCATCTATGTCGGAAATTAACCCAGGCTTGGCGATACGATTTTTTGAAAAAGTCCGGGATAAGTGCCGTCAGTTTGCTCAATTTCCCAATATGGGCAAAACTTACAGTTAAATTAAAGCAAATCTCCGAGGTTTTATTGTGGAAAATTACATCATATTTTACTTTCCCCGACCTGACGGGATAGATATTGCTCGCATCATTAATGGGTATCGAGACTTAGAATCATTGAATATCTGAAACCGGTGGGGGCGAGAAACCGGGTTTCTTAATCAGATTTTGGTGAGGAGGCAAAGATTATGGCAGAAACCCGGTTTCTGGGCAGTTCAAGCCCAAATTGATGCAATATGAGGTGTGTTTTTATGGTCAAAGTAACGGTTGAGGAAATGCAAGGGAATCTCCTTCACTATTTGCGCCAAGTCGAAGCGGGCGAAACCTTGGTTATTGTGAGATTGGATGAAGCGATCGCGGAAATTAGACCCATTCCCCCTCGTCAGCAATTGCGACCTTATGGATTATGTGCCGGAGAATTTGTCGTCCCCGATGATTTTGATGCTCCTTTGCCCGAAGATATCATCAATGGCTTTGAGGGCAAATGAAAATTTTGCTCGATACCCATATTTTTTTATGGTTTATTAGTGGCGATATTCGTTTATCGGCAAATGTTCGTGATGCTATTCGCGATTCAAATAACGAAGTTTATTTAAGTGTGGTTTCAGTTTGGGAAGCCATTGTTAAATACCAGTTAGGCAAGTTACCCTTACCCGAACATCCCGAAACCTATTTACCCAAACAACGGGACATTCATCAAATTGCCAGCCGGGGGCTGGATGAAAATAGCGTGGTCGAATTGGCTAAACTGCCACCTTTACATCGCGACCCATTTGATAGGATGCTAATTTGCCAAGCCTTACACAACAATTTAATCATTGCCACAGTAGATGCAGCCGTTCGTGCTTACCCAGTCCGGGTCATGTAGATAGGTCTGTGAAGGGTGAGAAACCGGGTTTCTTCATCAGATTTGGGTGAGGAGGCAAAGGTTATGGCAGAAACCCGGTTTCCGGGGTTGTCGGTGGGTGGGGGGTGTGATAAAATCTCTCAGAGGGATAAGTTGAGGAAAATCACCGATGCAAATTAAAATCGACCTACCGCCAGACATCGAACAAGACCTCATCCGTCAAGCCACACAATCTAACATTCCTCTGCCCACTTTGATTCTGCAAGCGTTACGCCGCACGGTGCAAACCCCACCGATTTCAGTTGACCAATGGTCGGAGGCGATTTTGTCTTATCAAGGAGTCCCTGATTTCCCCGCTTTCGAGTCTTATAGGGATGAATTGCTACCCCCATCTGAACAAGAACTATTTTAATGAAATACCTGCTCGATACTTGTGTCATCAGCGACTTCATCAAAGGTGAAATCGGTACTCAAAGCAGAATCAGGTCTTCAAACTGAGAATTGGCGACAAACCTAGAAAATTTCAAGATAAACTATGAAGATTAAAGCAATTATTTGGCAAGAAGATGATGTTTGGTGTGCCTCAGTTCCTGCTCTTCCCGGTTGTCACACCTGGGCATCAAGTTATGAAGAGTTGTTAGAGATGCTTGCAGATGCGGTTCAGGGTTGGCTGGAAGTGGCTAGTGAAACCCCGGAACTTACCTCGGAAAAACAGTTAATTGAGTTGTCTTTATGAAATCGATTTCTGGTAAAGCACTCTGCAAAATTGTGGAACAACATGGTTGGCAGCTAAAAAGAATCACGGGTAGCCATCATATCTATGGCAAAGAGGGCGTGGCAGTTATTCTGTCGATTCCAGTTCATAGCAATCGAGATTTACCGGCTGGAACCTTAAGAGGTATTCTCAAGGATGCTGGGATTACAGAGGATGACCTGCAATAAACCTCGGTGAAGGGCGAGAAACCGGGTTTCTTAATGAGATTTCGGTGAAGAGGCAAAGGTTATGGCAGAAACCCGGTTTCTGGGCTCTAGGTTGCTGGGACGATTTGATAAAAACCTCAATCTGATGCTCGGAGATTGTCCCTGGCGTTCCCAGAAGGTAAAATAGTAGATAAAGCACAACGGGAGTCAGATATGACACTCAACGAACTTTTGCCAGCCATTCATCAACTCAACCCTACCGACAAGCAAAAATTATTTGAGCTTCTCGATCGCGAACTGCACCCAACCCCCCACACACCAGTCCCAGAACTCCAACCCGAAAACTTTCCAAATGAGGGACAATGGCTCATCGCCGTCTTTGAGCGACACTTCGGGGCGATCGAACCCAACGAAATTCCCATCGAACCACGGGAACCCATCCGAGTTGACGAAACCCTGTTTGGTGAACCATGAAAATCATTCTCGATACCAACGTGATTTCGGAACTCATTCAGCCGATGGGTTCGAGCATGATCCGCGAATGGTTAGCCAGCCAAAACGGTGCATCACTGTACACAACCAGCATTACCCAAGCCGAAATTCTGTACGGTATTCAAATTCTCCCAGAAGGACAGCGACGGCAAAAATTGCTGGACGGAGCATCAATCGTCTTTGAGCATTACTTGTCAGAGCGAATTTTAGCATTCGAGCAAAAAGCCGCTGAACTTTATTCCCAAATAGCAGCTTACCGCAAACAACTAGGTCGCCCCATCTCGCAATTTGATGCCCAAATTGCAGCCATTTGCCGAGTTCACCAGGCAACATTAGCCACCCGCAATATACGTGACTTTTTGGATTGTGGAATTGGTTTGGTTAATCCGTGGGAAGCAAAGCGATGAATTCCCCCTCTAACTCTAAAATGGTGGTTGAGGGCGAGAAACCGGGTTTCTGCACTAGATTTCGGTGAGGAGGCAGAGATTATGGTAGAAACCCGAGTTATGATATAATGTAGATGATTACCCAAATCTTCACTCATTCACTTATGAAAATTGCCAAAATCTCGGAAACAGGACAGGTTATTATCCCCCCAGAAATGCGGGAAACTTATAGCTTAGACGTGGGGACAGAAATCATCTTGACTGATACGGGTAAAGGAATTCTGATTCAGCCAAAGCTACGTTTTACTCCCACTACTTTAAATGAAGTTGCGGGGTGTTTGAAGTATCAAGGTTCCCCCAAAACCCTAGAAGATATGGAAGCTGCCATTCGCCAAGGTATTCAGGAGCAATGGCATGATTAGCGTTGATACGAATATTGTAGTTCGGCTTTTGGTGCAAGATGACGGTCTGTGAAGGGCGAGAAACCGGACATCCGATTTCTTAGGGTGGGCAGTGCCAAAAGTTACCTATGAAGAGATGATTTGGTTCCGCAATGCCCACCCTACTATAGCAGTTGAAAAAGGAGGAAGATTTATGAATCAATACAGCATGATTGTTCAATGGTCTGAGGAGGATCGGCTTTTCTTAGTCACAATTCCAGAGTTTTCTGATTTAGTTGTGATGCCTTGTACTCACGGAAAAACTCGTGAAGAAGCTATCCGCAATGGGGAGGAAGTGATTGAAATGTATCTAGAGGCTTGGCAAGCGGAAGGTGAGGCGATTCCTGAACCGAAAACACTTGAATTGGCTTGATGCTTTTAGTGATTCCAACAGCCCTATTTGAGGGTGAAGGGCGAGAAACCGGGTTTCTGCACTAGATTTCGGTGAGGAGGCAGAGATTATGCTAGAAACCCGGTTTCTGAAATAGTCTTAATGACCGAATTTTTCCCAGAAGGCAACGGCACCAAATATGATAAATAAACTGCCCCCAAGAATGGTAATAGTGCGTTCGGAAATGCGCCCCGCGATCGCCCGTCCTCCCATAACCGCGATCGCTGCACAAATACTATGTCCCAAAGTACCACCAATAATCACCCCCACGGGATGATTAGCCGCCGCCAAAGCAATAGTAGCAATTTGGGTTCGGTCTCCCCACTCCGCCACAAACGTGAGAGTAAATGCCTTAATTAAAACCCCCCAAATACTTGGCCGCCGTGACTGCAAACCCGCTCCTTCCACCGCTTCTAACGCCTCTTGTTCTTCTTCTGTATTGGGAGCATTTGGCATTTGGCGAGCTTCCAACAATAACTTAACCCCAAAACCCAAAAATAGGGCAATTTCCCCCCAATCTATATAAACTTGTGGTAATATAGATACCGCCTGACCCACTAGAACCGATAAAACGGTCATCGTTGCCAAAGCCGCCGTCACCCCAGCAAATACCAACCGTTGCGAGTGGCGCATTGCTAGAATTACGGCAATAAAAAAAGTTTTATCCCCTAACTCAGAAATTGTAATTAGCAACAAACTTGCCGTAAAAGCTGCCAGCATTTTGATTAGCTCCCGATGATGATGTGATTTCGGCGAGCTTGATGAGAGCAAAATATCTCCACCAAGCTCGCCACAGACGAACTCAGTGAAGGTCTCGCTCCCAATTAGCTGTTTTGCAGCTTCACTGTCACCCAAACCAGGCTCATCGCCAGTATGTTGATTTGGGTGGACTGGCTCAATTGCGTTGGCCAGCAGCTACTCCCCTTCCGGTGATATCACTATACCACTAATTTGGCTTTTGCACAAGATTTTTGAAAATTTTTTTGCTTTCATTTTTGATTAAAAATCTTGTCATTTTTGATTCATTATTGGTTGTCCTTAGTCCCTTGTCCCTTGTCCCTTGTTCGTTGTCAAATGACAAATGACAAATGACAAATGACCAAGGACACGGCAATGCCCTGTCCCTACGGGTACACTGGGGATGTAGTTGGTCATCATCCCTATGAAAATCAAACCCTCCCCACCCTATCAGCCTCTATTACTACGCCTGCTGCATAGTGTAAATGCCTTCTTAGTCATCGGTGCCCTCATCAGCGGATTTTTGGTGTATGATAGCTGGGATGGTCGGTTTGGCGGTTTAGGACTGTTCACAAAAAACCGAGAATTGATTGATATTCACGGCACTTTTGGCTTTTTCCTGTTATTCGCGTTTATCGCCTTTGCCATCTACAGCATCCGCATCGGGAGAAAACGTTTGGCTCCCGCTGATACTGCCAGAAAACTCCAACAAGTGGGCAAACCTATCTGGTGGTGGACGCTGCACCAGCTAGCTAATACCCTGATGCTGGTTGCCCTCACCTTGTCGGTAGTTTCAGGCAAGTTGCAAAATGAGCATTGGTTGCCAAAAGGGGAGTTAAATCATCCGGCGTACTTGGCGCACCTGTTGGCGTGGCTGATATTGGCTCTTTCTCTGGGGTTACATTTGCTGATGAGTGCCAAGGCGGGGGGTTTGGCCCTGTGGCAGTCGATGGTGAATGTCAACTATCGTGCGGAGGAACACCCGCGCCACTGGCCAGCAAAAGTCCGGGACTGGTTGCGCCATCCTCACTGGTAAATCGTGAGTGGTAAATCGTGGTATTATCGGAGCGGTGTTTGTGGGGCGGTCTAGTGATGAATCCCGCTCCGGGATTAATAAAGAAAGATGAATGATAATTTTTTGGGTGCGGAATTTACCCCCCTAGCCGCGATCGCCACCACCCCCACCGCCGCCAAACGTCTTTTACCCCTGTGTCAAACCCCAGGGGTGACTCTCTGGGTGAGCGCATCTTGTAGGGAAGCACTGCAGGGAAACGTTTCGGTAAGCCAACCCAGAATCCAATTTTACAGCGGTTCTCTCAAAGAACTGCTCGCGGAAATCTGGCGATCGCACCGCGCCTTTATCTTTTGTCTCGCCACCGGGGCCACCGTGCGCCTCATCGCACCTTTATTAGCCGATAAATCCCGCGACCCCGCCGTAGTCGTCCTCGATGAAGCTGCCCAATATGTTATCAGTTTATGCAGCGGTCACATCGGCGGCGCCGACCAATTAGCCAGATTAATCGCCACTCAAACCGGAGCCACCCCCATCCTCACTGGCGCCGCCAATGCTCTACAATTGCCCGGTATCGATGTTTTAGGCGTTCCCTTCGGTTGGCAGCGCGGTCCGGGAGATTGGACGGGAGTAAGTGGAGCCATAGCCAGAGGTGAACCCGTGCAAGTCCTGCAAGAAGTGGGGACGACTCTTTGGCAACAACATCTCCCCCCCAATCATCCTTTTAATATTGGTTTTTCTGAATACACAGACACCGATATAGACGATGTAGCTTCCGTCAAAGGCAGAATTTGGATTAGTTATCAGGCTCGACGTTTTGCCCCCAATTCTGAACTCCCGAAAGTGCAATGGCATCCCCGCGTTTTGTGGGTGGGTATCGGTTGCGAGCGGGGTGTCAGCGCACAATTGATAGAAACGGCGATTATGCGGGTATTTCAAGCATATCATCTGGCTTTAGAAGCTGTCGCCGGTATCGCTACGATTGATATTAAAGCCTCGGAAGATGGGTTAGTGGAACTTTGCCGCGATCGCCATTGGCCCTTGCACACATTTCCCTCGGAAAACCTCCGCCAAGTCGCCGTCCCCACACCCTCCACCGTGGTAGAAACCGAAGTAGGCACCCCCAGTGTCGCCGAAGCAGCAGCCAAACTCGCCGCCAATGCACCATCTTTATTAGTAGCGAAAAAAATCTACCGGGAAGAAGGGGAACCGGGAGCGGTGACAGTCGCCGTAGCGGTAGCGGAGCGAGAATATACCGGACGCCGTGGTAAATTATTGCTCGTAGGCACAGGTCCGGGGGATGTGGCGCAGATAACGGGAGCAGCGCAAGGGGCGATCGTCTCCGCCGATGCCATCATTGGCTACACATTATATACTAACCTCATTTCCCCCCTATTGCATCCCGGCCAAATCGTCGAATCCCTGCCCATCACCCAAGAAAAACAAAGAGCAGAAAGAGCCATAGAATTAGCCAAATGGGGATTAACCGTCGCCGTCATTTCCTCCGGCGATGCAGGCATTTATGGCATGGCCGGATTAGTATTAGAACAACTGCGCGCCCAAAATTGGGACGGTGAGACACCCGCCGTGGAAGTATTGCCCGGTATCAGTGCCATTCAGGCAGCAGCCGCCCGCGTAGGCGCGCCATTAATGCACGATTTCTGTGCCATTAGTTTAAGCGACTTACTCACCCCTTGGCCAGTGATTGAAAAGCGCCTAGAAGCCGCCGCAATGGCCGATTTTATCACCGGGATTTACAATCCCCGCTCCCAAACTCGCACCGAGCAAATTGTTAAAGCCAGGGATATCTTTCTCAAATATCGCTCTGGTAATACCCCCGTGGCCATAGTTCGGGATGCCTATCGCGAAGATGAACAAATCACCCTGACTAACTTGGATAATATGCTGGATATTCCCATTGATATGTTATCCATTGTCATCATCGGTAATCAAAGCACGGTAATTTATGGTAATTGGATGATTACCCCTCGCGGTTATTTAGGATTTGCTTAAACTTCCGGTAGGCAGTGCCTCCCCCAAATGCCTTAACTGATGTTACCGCATTATTGGCACTGCCCACCCGACAAGTAAAGCCAGTATTTTGCTAGCTAGCTATTTTTGATAAAATCAATGATTTGTCACAAAAATTAATGATTTGGGGGGGATAGTCGTGTTATACTAAACATTAGTATGTTAAAGAACAAATAAAATAAAAATTTAAATATGCCCGAACAGAGACTCCTCTTTATCACAGCACAAAATTATAAAAATCTGGAAATTAGCCAACCAGTTGATTTAAATAGCCTGAATATCCTCATCGGTGCAAACAATTTTGGCAAAAGCAACTGGATTAGCTGTTTGAGTTTTTTTAAAACCAGCCTGATTAATCGCCCAGACGAAAGCAGGGGGATTGGCAGCTTAGAAGATGCGGCGGCGAAAATTGGTGGGGGCAGAATTTTAGATTTTCACGTAGAAAGTCCCGCTCTAGTCAATTTAGCTTACTGTTTTAGCATCTCTGGAGATATTAGGGCGATTCTCGAGTTAAATTTGTATGCTGACAGACAGAGAAATCGAGTCAACGTGGCGGCGGAGTATTTGTATAGTGGAAAAGTTTTACGACAAGAACTAGATCTAAATCCTTTTTATTACTACCAATTTCACGATCGCGAACCTGGGAGGGGGGCTGTATCGGTTTATAACGAGGGCGATAAAGGACCGACCCATTTTGAACCGTTGGACAATATCCCCACCAACAGCTTAGGTTTAGCGTCTATTCCTAGCCTGCTAGAAACCAGTAAATATCCTCCCGAAAATACCCCGATTTATAAAATCAGGCGCGAGATTTTAGCATCGGTCTCTACCTGGCAATTTTACAATGCCAACCATATGGATTTAAACGCCATTAGAGAGGCTACACCAAAAATCGGTGGCAGCGATATTTATTTGTCCGCTTCTGGAGATAATTTAGCCCTGGTTTTAGATAATCTCAGTCAACAAGATATCGATTTTGAAGATAGCATTAACGAAGCGATGAAATTAATTATCCCCAAGACTCGCCGGTTACGACCAACCCGGTCTGGGGTGATGTCTTTGACGGTAGAATGGTATATTGAAGGACTAAAAGAACCTTTTTATCTGCCAGAGATGTCCGACGGAACCGTAAGGATGCTCTGTTGGGCAACTATATTGCATTCTCCCCGATTGCCAGCTCTGTTGGTCATTGACGAACCGGAAATGGGTTTGCACGTGGCTTGGATGCCGATTTTAGCTGAGTGGATTAAAAAAGCCGCACGCAAAACTCAAGTGATAATTACCACCCATAGTCCCGACCTATTAGACCATTTTACCGATTCTCTGGAAAATGTGTTGTGCTTTGTCTCAGAAAAGCCAAATTTTTTTGCTATCAAACGTCTCTCTAGAGAAATGCTGGAGCCAAAACTTAATGAGGGCTGGGAATTGGGAGACCTGTATCGAGTTGGCGATCCAAGCATCGGAGGTTGGCCGTGGTAGTTTGGCTTTTTGCTGGCGGGGGTGAAGCGGAAGTGCGAGGATTGATTCCATTTTTGCGCCAACATTTTCCTGGTTGTACATTTGAAAGAAAAACTCCGGTTCGCCAAAAACCGGGGCCAAAACCAAATAAAAATCTTGCCTATGGCAAAACTGGTCAAAGTTTAATTGACCAGATAAAAAAAGAGCTACCGATTGCCTTACGCGGCGGTCACTGCGATTTAATTTTAGTGATTGACGATTTAGACTGCCGGAATCCTGACGAGCAAAAACAAAAGTTTTTAGCCGCTATAGATACGGTATCTGCAGCTGCCAATATCGATAGATTTGTGGGTTTTGCAGCTCCAGAGCTAGAGGCTTGGATTATTGCTGATTGGGAGAAAATGGCAAAAATTACGAATTTTAGGGGCAACAGATGGCAGCAAATGCGCTGGTGGTTAAGTAGCCAAAGAAATGTTGACTTTGAGCATCCCGAATCATTTAGTGAATATGATGCGAAAAAAGACAGTTGCCGAGAAAAGTTATCGGATGCAATAGTGGAGGCGAGCGAGATGCTTGATGAAAGTAACCGCAATAAGCCGAGATTTTCTAAATCAACACATTCGCCATTGCTATTACTTGAGATTGACCCATCTATCGTTCAGAAAAAATGTCCTTTATTTCGAGATTTATATACGAAGCTGAATAATTTTTGTCAGCAGGTCCACCAGCGGCCACCGTCAGCATAGCCACCGCTTCGCATCCAGACCCTGTAGCTCCACCAATACACCTATTTTAGTGAAGGGTCATCAACTTGGGCGCGATTTGTGTAGCGAAGCGACAGCGAAACCCAAAAACTCACCGCTAGACTAAAATTATTACAACTGAAACCATTACAATAGAAGAGCAAACCTGGCTTAACCGGAGTGTTGGAGATGGTATCATCGGAATTAATCTCGACCTTGAAGGCCCTGAGTCGTTCGGATCAGTTCTATATCATGCAGATTCTGCTCTCAGAATTAGCCCAGCAGGAAACCGATCTGATTAAGTCTGAGCAATCTTACCCCCTGTGGTCGCCCTATGGTGCGGATGAGGCTGCAGATACGATGTTGAAAGTGCTACAGGGGTCTCGGGGACATCCTGGTCTTACTCCCCTTTCTCCCCTTTTGGGAGAAAGGGGTTGGGGGATAGAGGGCAACTGCAAGGGTTGTCTCATTCTTATCTGAAATGACTATAACTCAAAAAACACAGGAAAATGAGATGACTATAACGAGACAAGAAATCACAATCAGAAACGAGACAATAGCCGATGCCTCTGTCATCACCGAGGTGACTATCGCCGCTTTCAAAACTATGGAGATCAGCAACCACACAGAGCAGTTCATTATCGAGGCACTACGTTCCGCAAAAGCTCTGACCTTATCATTGGTAGCAGAAGTAGATGGCCGTGTTGTGGGGCATATCGCGTTTTCACCGGTGAGCATTTCTGATGGCACCCAGAATTGGTACGGTCTCGGTCCGGTTTCCGTCCTACCAGAATACCAGCGTCGGGGTATTGGCAAAGCATTGATACAGGAAGGGCTATCACGGTTGAAAGACCTAAATGCTCAAGGCTGCTGTCTTGTGGGGCATCCAGAATACTACAGAAAATTGGGATTTGAGAATGTTCCCGAACTTGTCCACGAGGGCATTCCCCAAGAGGTATTTTTCGCCCTTTCCTTTGACGGGCGATTTCCCCAAGGCCATGTCACTTTCCATGAAGGATTTCAGGCAAATGGTGAATAAAGTGCTGCAATGAAAAGTGATTTACCTACGGGTTTTTCTTTTGTCGAGTCAGTCTGGGGGATAAAATCTTGCACCCAATGGTTATATTTTGACCTGACGCATCTAGCTACCTTATAAGCCAGCCGTACCTCCCCGTCTCCCCGTCTCATCCCCCCCAAATATTCACAAACGATGCCCTCGTACTTGATATCACCTTGTATTGGCGAAATAATGAACAAAAATAATGAGGACAAGTTATCAAAAACTCATCCTCATTAAAGCCAGCCTATCATAGAGCTTCGCTGGCGTTTTGTTTGACGAACTTGCCCAACAAACCGGAAACTATAGATAAGACTATGGAGCCGAAAATCGCGGGGAAGAAACCGGCGACGTGGAAACCGGGGGTGAGGTAGGCGACTAAGCCGATCGAAATGGCGTTCACCACCAACAGGAATAAACCCAGAGTCACAATGGTAAGGGGGAGCGTCATCAAGATGATGAGGGGACGGACGATCGCATTCACCAAACCCATCACCGCCGCCGCCACGATCGCCGCCGAGAAGCTGTCCAAAGCCAGACCAGGGACCAGTTTGGCCGTCACCACCAGAGAAACCGCCGCCAACAGCCAAGTTAAGAAAAAGCTGAGCATAATTGCACTTAAAAATCAGGTTTTTTTTCTCGTTAGCGCCATTTTAACCAATCCATCCCCCATCCGGCGAGCCGGGAAAACCGTATTGTGGGACGAGGAGATGGGGAGACCCCTAGCCAAAAGTCCCAGAAAAATCTATAATTTAAAACCTGCAATCTCAACCCTGAGCCCATGCGCTTTCAGCAACTAGCTGTATTTCTCATCCTGTGCCTCCTGTGCCTGGGACCCGCGAGCGCCCTCGCCCAAGTCAATGCCAACTACCCACCCCCCATGACCTACAGTCACGGCAACCTAGAAAAGCGGGATTTTGCCGGACAAATGCTACAGGGGGCGGAATTTGCCAACGCCAACCTGCGATTTGCCAACTTCTCCGACTGTCAACTGCAAGGGTCCATCTTCAGCGCCTCATCAATGGTAGAAACCAACTTCCACGGCGCCGATTTAACTAATTCTATGCTGGACCTGGGAGACTTGACAGGAGCCGATTTAACCAATGCGGTACTGACAGAAACGATTTTGCTCGGTTCCGTGTTTGATGGGGTAAAGGTTGAGGGAGCAGATTTCAGCGACGCCATCCTAGACGGCGCCCAAATTAAACAATTATGCGCCGTAGCGGCGGGAGTGAATCCCACCACCGGCGTCGCCACCAGAGATTCTTTAGGGTGTAGATAATGCGGGTAGGAGTTATCGGCGGGGGACAACTGGCTTGGATGATGGCGCCAGAGGCGGCCAAATTGGGGATTTCCTTACTGGTGCAAACCCCCAGCATGGAGGACCCGGCGGCGGCGGTAGCGGAGACGGTATTGGCTCCCTTGCGGGATGCGAAAGCCACGGCGGAGCTAGCCGATCGCTGCGATGCCATTACCTTTGAAAATGAGTTTGTAGATTTAGAGGCGTTGGGGGAGCTGGAAAAGCAGGGGGTAGTATTTGCCCCCAGTTTGTCGGTGTTGGCGCCTTTGCTGGATAAATATCACCAGCGATGTTACCTGCGGGATATTGGTTTGCCAGTACCGGAGTTTATCTCTTGGGAAGGGGACGAAGATGCCGCATTTTTGGGGAAATGGCCCCTGGTGGTGAAAGCGCGACGCCACGGCTATGATGGCCAGGGGACGGAAGTTGTCCACAATATGGCAGAACTGATGGCCGTGTGGCAACGGTGGGGACGAGTTCCGGTCCTCCTAGAAGAATTTATCCCCTTTGAGCGGGAACTGGCGGTAATGGCGGCTCGCCGTCGGGGAGGAGAAATCGCCATTTATCCAGTGGTGGAAACGCAGCAGGAAAATCAGGTATGTCGGCGGGTGTTAGTACCTGCAGCGATCGACCCCAAGGTGGCGGCGCAATGTGAGACGATCGCCCGCCGCATCCTCCAACCCCAGTCCGGCCCCGCAGTGGTGGGAATCTTTGGCATTGAGCTATTTTTAACCGCCCAAGGTCAGTTACTGGTAAACGAAATCGCCCCCCGTACCCATAATTCCGGCCATTTCACCATCGATGCTTGTGAAATTTCCCAATTTCAAATGCAGTTGCGAGCCGTGTGTGACCTACCCTTGGGGCAAACCACCCTCAAATCTCCTGGAGCGGTGATGGTGAACCTCCTCGGTTATGAACATAGCCGCTCCGACTACCGGACCAAACGCGAGCAGATTGCCGCCATCCCCGGTGCCCATGTACATTGGTATGGAAAAGCCGAATCTCGACCAGGCAGGAAGCTCGGCCATGTCACGGTCCAATTAGCAGCGCCGGAATTGGCAGGGGATATTGCCCGCAAGGTTGAATATATCTGGTATCCAGCCCCTGAGAGCTAAAATTTTTCCTTAACCCTTGCGCTTTTGGAAAAACTGAATATAATAGATACAGGTTCTACTGCGGCGTTGGTGACTACCAACATAGTTTTACGATCTATGTCTAAGTTTATAAGGGAGTCAAAGATGCTCTAGCGGCAGTAAACCGAGCTTGTACTCGGAAACTTTAAGCAGGAGCCATGATGCCCACCTGGATATTCCAGGTCGAAAACTGAGGTAAGACGGCGTTGCGGGGAACCCAACCTAAATTGGATATTTTGATTTTCCTGGCCTGAACGGCAGGAATTTTTTTTGCGCGATCGGGTTGATGGGAGGAATCAGGGAAAATCTGCGTAATCTGTTCCATCCGGACTGGTATATTTGCTACCTGGATGGTAAAATACGCCTGTGCCCCGTCCGGGGCAAGTCCGACGCTTTGTCAGCGTCCGCCCGTTTTTTTCCTGCAATACCCTTCTATCTTCCAGAATCCTGGTTTATGGTTGGGTATGATGGAGGGTAATCATGTCCCATGCCCGGAGTTACCTATGGCCCGCTACACTGGCTTATTTGTTGTTGCCGTCAATATCGATCGTCTCCGGATGTTGCTGCTTGAAACGCTTCAAGCGTGCAATCTCGATATTATATACGATACCGGGGACTACATCATGGCGCGGGAAGTGCCGGGAGCGGTGCCTTTCACCAAGTTGGTGACAGTGGAGGTTTTGGTGGACAGAAGCAACAGCAGAGAAGATGAAGCCCGCTTAAACTTCGTGATTAAAAACGAAGAATTACCCCTGCACAGGGATAATCACTGTCGCCAAACTTTTGACTGGCTGTGCGAAACAGTGGCCAGCAACCGACACTGGCAGCTCTTGGAAACCGCCGCTAGCTAGGGGAAAAATGCTATGGCTTGGTGCCTCCGGCTCTCAAAACCCGGTTTCCCGCCAAGAGAAACTTGTTTTCTCGTTATTAGCTTCAACGTAGGGTGGGCAGTACCTCCCCAAATGCCTTGACTGATGTCACCACGCCATAGACACTGCCCACCCTACAAGTAGGGTTTCTCGGAGAAACCGGGTTTCTCATCATTACCGACGGAACCGGTAAAGTAGCAGGGAGTTTGTTACCACACTCACCGAACTGAACGCCATCAACCCCCCAGCAGCGGCTGGTGAGAGGGCGAACCCCCACCCTGGGAGCAGGACACCAGCAGCAACGGGAATGGCGGCGAGATTGTAGCCAAAAGCCCAGAATAAGTTTTGCCGAATTTTGTTGAAAGTGGCGCGACTGAGAGCCACTGCCTCCACCACATCCCCCAACACGCCCCGCATCAGGATTATACCAGCGGTTTGCACCGCCACATCTGTGCTGCCGTGTAGGCTAATTCCCACATCAGCTTGGGCGAGAGCTGGGGCGTCATTAATGCCATCGCCCACCATTGCCACTCGCAGTCCTTCGGCTTGCAGGCGAGCGATCGCCGCCGCTTTACCCGCCGGAGGCACCCCCGCCAACACATCCTCAGCCCCTAAATTCAATTGAGCGGCAATAGTTTGAGCCACATCCTGC
The DNA here is from genome assembly GCA_015296065.1 of Oscillatoriaceae cyanobacterium M33_DOE_052. GTDB lineage: Bacteria > Cyanobacteriota > Cyanobacteriia > Cyanobacteriales > Laspinemataceae > Koinonema. The sequence goes on from DVDU01000100.1 coordinate 62,670, forward strand.
CTGTCTCCGGTGAGCAACATCACCCGCAAACCCATATCCTGTAAACATTTCACCGTTGCCTTAGCATCGGGGCGCAGTTCATCTTCCAGAGCGATCGCCCCCGCACAAACCCCCGCTACCGCCACATAAACCAGAGTTTTTCCCCGCCAGCGGTCTCCCGAAAGTTCCGCCACCGTTACTCCCTGGTGGCGTAACCATTCCCCAGTACCCACCAACACACTCCCGAAACCATTCACTACCGCCGCCACGCCTTGGGAGCCAGAGTGAAAATCCTCCCCCGTCAGCAGCGGTAAACCCCGGTCCTGTACCGCACGCCGAATCGCAGAGGCGATCGGATGATTTGCCCCACATTCCACCGCCGCCGCCAGTTGCAGCAACCCATCCAAATTGCCCACATCCCCAAACACCACCCCATCCGTCACCCGAGGACATCCAGTGGTCAGAGTCCCCGTTTTATCAAACACCACCACATCCGTATGACAGACACTTTCCAGCGCATCCCCCCCCTTCACCAGCAAACCCCGACCAGCCCCCATCCCCGTCCCCACTAAAATCGCCGTCGGCGTCGCCAAACCCAACGCACAGGGACAAGCAATCACCAAAACCGCAATCCCCAGTTTCAAACTCAGCAACACCGGCGAACCATTCCCCGAACTAGCCGCCAAATGATGGTGTATCCCCTGCTCCGCCGCCGCCAACACCGGCCAAATGTGAGTCCCCAGAAAACACCAAAACAAGAAAGTCACCGCCGCCGCCGCCATCACCCCATAAGTGAAATAACCCGCCACCGCATCCGCAAACCGCTGTACTGGCGCTTTTCTCGTTTGCGCCTCCTCCACCAAAGCCACAATTTGGGCTAAAGTCGTATCCCCACCCGTGCGAGTCGTGCGAATTAACAACGGTCCCAACTGATTAATCGTGCCGCCAATCACGCCATCCCCCGGCTGTTTCGGCACCAAAACCGCCTCCCCAGTGAGCATCGACTCATCCACCGCACTATTTCCCGTCACCACATCCCCATCCACCGGGATTTTATCCCCCGGTAACACCTGCAAATACTCCCCCACCCGTACCGAACCAGCGGGAATTTCCACCCAAGAACTGGCCAAAGTGACAGCTACATCACCCCCATTTGGTTTCCCCACCAAACGCGCCGTCGCCGGTTTTAAAGCCATCAGAGCTTCTAAAGAAGCAGCGGCCCGCCGTCTCGCCAACCCCTCCAAAGTCCGCCCCAACAAAATGAACCCCAGCATCATCACCGGTTCATCAAAAAAACACTCCCAACCCAGTTGCGGAAATAGCAACGCCGCCGAACTGGCTAAATAAGCACTGGTAGCACCCAAACCTACCAAAGCATTCATATTGGGAGTGCCACGCCATAAACTTTGCCAGCCATCTAATAGAATCGGACGACCGGGCAATAATAGCGCCGCCGTAGCTAGTCCCCAGTGAAACCAGATATTGATGAGCCAACCCTCACCCACAATATGGCTCATGCCCGAGAGAATAATTAAAACAGCCGCAATAATTAAATTGACAATTCCAGCGCGAATTTCCTGCCGATGTCTAGCCGCACTTGCCGCCAAAGGGTTGCCCGTAGCATCTCGTGGTTGCGAAGGAAACCCATTTGCTGTCAGTTTCCCGGCGAGAGTTGCCGCGTCAACAGTGCCCTCCCGGCAAGTGACCGCCGCTACTTCTGTGGCGAGGTTGACACAAGCAGAAATCACACCCGGATGTTGCTGTAACTGGCGCTCTACTGCCATCACGCAGCCCGCGCATTTCATGCCTCCTACATCAATGGTGATGGTTTCTGTTGCTTCTGAATCAGTTTTAATGATTAATTCTGATGTGGTCACGGTTTTTAATTGCTGGTTTTAAAGTTGTATGGACGAAGCATCCCGAGATGTGCTATCTGGTTTGAGATTAAACGATATTTACCCCAGTGGCCGCAAATCCCAACTTTTTTTTAATACTCTTGCCTAGATGAGGTGGCGGTAAGCACTCAAGGGGATGCCGGTGCGTCGCCGCAGGTCGATAATTGATTTATAATCACCGTTTCGCTCCCTTTCTGTGACGATTTTTGTCGCATCTTTGGCAGACAAACCGGCGGCGGTTAATTGGGCGACAGTTTGGGAGTTGACTCGCCGCCAGGAGCTATTGGCTTCTTTATTGTAGTCGTAGCTGAAGGTAATGAGGGGGGCAATGCGAGCTAGAGTGATTTCGGGAATGCCTACAATTTCTGCGAGTTCTTCTGCATCGGTGAAGATATAGCCGGAGTTGCGCAGTTCTTCGATGTCGTTGGCGTAGGGGAGGGGCAAACCGAGACTATAAACCATTTCATGTTTGGAACAGAGATTGATGTCAATTTTGCCTCGGTTTTGGGCAATGGAGGTGGCTAAGCTGTTTTCTCCAGGGAGGGGGAGGTTTTTGGGATAGGTTTTGATGAGGTAGGATTTTTTGATAGAAAAGGCGATGCTCACTTGGACTATCCACATGGGTAAGAGGTTGAGGCTGGTGGGGGCAAATGCTAAGATGGTGGCGGCGGTGGTGATGCTACCCCCCAAGATGAGCCAGGATTTGGTTTTGGTCTTTTGGCCAGCATAGACGATCGCCAATCCCCCCACTACGGGAATTAATGATAACATCAGCCAGTTCGGGATTTGCTCAAACCAAGTTTTAGGCGTTTGTGACACTTGACTTTTCCTCTGATTTATTTATCTGATGAGATTTTGGTAAATCATCTCCATACATATGATGTGATTCATCATTATAATGGCAAACTCGCTGAGTTTCTGGTATCTCGGCGAGTTGTGATTTTAATAATTGATGTGAAACTATAGCTCTTTTAGCAAATTTTGGCGTTTTTCTTCGTATTCTTCGGCGGTGATAATGCCAGCACTGTACAGTTCTTTGAGGTCGAATAAAGCGCTAGTGATGTCCCGTTTGTTGCCGATGTATTTTTGGTCTCGGCTAGGTGTTAGCATGGGATTGTATTTGGCATCAAATACGTGGTCTGGCATGAATAGTAATCCCAGAAATTCAAAGAAGGCTAATAATGACGGGATTAATGTCCAGCTAAATAAGGCATATAGTATCCCGGCCAAGTATTCGCCCAGATAAAACTTATGGCCGCCGAAACCTCCCAAAAGAAATGCTAGCAATAGGGCTGTGGATTTATATTTCATGTGGGGTTGGGATTGATGGTAAGATATGTTGGGTTAAAATCGCTCCCGTGGAAATTAGGGATAGGGATGGTCATTTAAACTAGCTTTTCTTGGGTTTGGCTAGTTGGCTCCTGAGAAAATACACGAGCAAGATCCCGCCTTGGGCGATGATCAGGGTTAAATAACCTCGCCAGAAATAATTGAGGTCGCTGGTGGAGGTGAGATAAAAGGCGATGATACCGACGGCGGCGAAGGGGAGCAGCCGCCAATTGAGCCGGTTTTTTTCTAGTTTGCCGGTGTGGGTGTCAGCCATAGTTATTCTATTTTAGATTTAAAGGGTGTTTGATTTGGTGGGCGGCAAGGTAGTAGGGTGGGCAATGATGCCATCAGAGAACCCCAGGGTTTTATATCTGAGGTATTGCCCACCCTCCAATTCTACTCAAATGCTGCTGCCAAGGACAAATAAGCTGACGAGGGTGCCGCTGTTCCATAGGCAATGCAGGAGCATAGGAGCCAGGAGGTTGCCCGATCGGGTATATACAAATCCTAGCACCATCCCCAGAGTGGCGAGGGGCAGGAGTTCCGATAGCTGCAGGTGTGCCACGGCAAACAGAAAACTACTGAGCAATATGGCACCCCAGGGTGATAGGTAACGGGTGAGGGAGGGGAGCAAAAACCCCCGAAACATGATTTCTTCAAAAATGGGGGCGGCGACAGATGCGGTGAAGAAAAACACCCCCACGGCTAACCCGTTTCTATCTTCTAAGGCGATCGGGAGGATGGGGTTACTGCCACCCCTTCCCTGCCAGAGTTGCTGGTTAAATAAAGATACTACTACGACTAGGGGAAGCGCTACCAAGTAACCGCCCAAACCCCACCATAGGGTTTTGAGCTGTAACTGGATGCGAAACCATCCTTCGGGTAGGGGGAAAAATGGCTTGATGGAGAGGTACAGGACGGATAAACCGCCAAATGCTAAGAGTAAATAGCTAATTAGGATATAGGCGGCTCGGATGCTGCTGCTGGTGTCGGGTCGGGGGAGGGGGAGGAGTTGAAAGACTAATGGGACGGCTACTTGGCCCACGAAGAAAAACCCGAGAATGAGAACTTGCCACACGGTTTCCCAGTCCCAGGGGGTTTGCCCAGATGTGGCGGGAGTCTTGAGGCTCACGATCGCGTCTTTACCTTTGATGAGACGCTGAACTAATAGAAAAATCAGTATTCCTGAACCGATAATCATGCCAAAACCGGGAATACCGATGATGATGGCAAGGGAGCCGATCGCCTTTGTCGCTGCTTGTTGTTGTTCTGCTGCGACTTCGGCGAGAGATTCCTGGCGGTCTTGGATTTGGTAAATTTTGGCTAAGGTACGATCGCGGAACCACCCATCTAAATTTTCCCACACCAGCCCCTCGGCATCAGGCATCACCTGCCCCTCATCCCACAGCCGGGATAATATTTCTCCAGTATCGGCGAGGGAGTCACGGACGATCGGCTCGCCGGGAGCCTGCAACTCCTGCCAAGTCACCAGGGCCGTCTCCAGTTTCCCAGTTTCCGCCTGCAAAATGCCGGTTTTGACGATTAACTCATCCCGCCAAGACCTGATCTGCTCTATTGCCCCTTGCAACTGTACCACCGCATCTTCCTGAAATTTCAGCGTTTCCAGGCGAGTCTCCAACCTTTGCAAATTCTCCGCCACCCTCGTCCTAGCGGCTTCATACTGCGTCATCGCCGCCGCCAAGGGGTCCGCCCCCAGCAAACGAGGGTAGAGAACCGAATTTTCCCCTTGGTATTCCGCCGCCTGTAGCAGCAAATTCGTTTGATACAGTTCCAAACGTCCCTGAATTTGCGGCTGGTTCCAGCTATCTACCAGGGAAACCCCCACCAACACTGCCGCCAACACCGTTAACACGGTTAAAATTATCCGCCTGACAGTCAGCCCAGCCTCGCTCATCTTCTTCAAATTGCCTCACGCTCTCCCGCTATGTTATCAGGCGGCGGGGGACGGGGGGACGGGTGTCAACCATCACTTTTGATGTGGCGATAACTACACTCAATCCCACAACATAATCCATGCCACAGACAATCGGCATCTGATGGGGATAAATCACTGGCAATCAGCCCCCCATCTCCCCATCTTCCCACAATCAGGTAGATTGGCCTCTACTTGCTCCGACTAGGGAGTGATGGGGGCGATTCACCTAATAATTCAGCTAATTTGCGTTTTTCTTCTTCTTCCTGCTGTTCTATAACAGGTAGTTTGAGGATGACGCCTGCAAAGAACCAATAATAAACTGCTACTGGGTCAACATCTAGGGGATAATAGTATGTATTATAACTGATAAATAGGACAAAAACCCAAAAGGAGGCACCGTATGCCCGTAAACTTTTGTCGGTGAGTTTGCGGTAGGTTTTGAAGGTGACGGCAGTGAGGACGGTCACGACCAAGAGAAAAGCGGCAACGCCTACGATTCCTAATTCATAAAATATTTTGGGATAGTAAGTTTCGATTAACTTTGTTTCGCCAAAGGCGCGGGCGGAGTTGGTGGCTCTGCCTAAACCGTTGCCAAACGGGCCGCGATTTTCTTTGGAGGTAAACTCCACTTGATGCTGGATGAAATCGGTTGGGGGTGAGGCGTTCCAGCGGGAAACAAAGCTATCAATCCGTCCCTGCACTACGTCGGGAAATGCGGCCATTGCTACTAAGATGAGAATGCCTAAACCGGCGACTATGGGGAGAAACCGCTTGAGGTTGGTAACTTGCCCGGTGAGGATTAAGAGGATAATGGTGAATAGCGGCACAAGGGCGAGGGCAATTCTTTGACCGGAAATAACGGCGTTGACAAATACTAAGGCCATGCCGACAAAACTAGCTATTTGCCACCGGAGGGAATGCTCGCCGAAGGCAGAAGCGAAGGTAAAAAAGCAGTTGGAAATGAGAAACCATGCCCATTGCCAGGGGGCGACGAATGTGCCAGGAAGGCGAATCATGTTTTGCGAGGGGCTGAAGACGAGGGAACCGCCTACGAGGCATTTGTATTCGATGCTGGCGCGGAAGAGGTCGGCGCCAGATAAATTATCTGTGGTGCGGCAAATGCCCATTGATAACATTAAATATTGCACGACGCCTAAACCGCAACAGATGATGGCGAGAATGACGTGGAGGCGGGTGAGGAAGAGGAATTCTTTTTTGTTGCGGATGAGGTGGTATGCGCAGGTAATCAGGGGGATGTATCCCATGAATACTTTTAAGCCTAGAATGCCCATCGGAATGGGTTTTTCTTTGGGGACGGCGCCGCTGAATTGCAGGTTAAGGTTGACAAATAGGAGGGTGAGGATGCAGGTGGTGAGGAGGAGGTAGATGGGAGTGCGCAGTTGGGCGGGGAGGAGGATGGGGAGGCGCTGGCGTTGTAACTGGAGGATGAGGACGATGAGGGAGGGGACGTAAAATCCGTCTTTGGCGAGTTGGAATATGGGGCTGGGGTTGAGTCCGCCGATCGTGTATGTAATCGTACCCGCGAAGGGTAGGTAAATCAGAAAAATCCACAGGGCTTGACGGGGGTATTTGGCGGAGAGCGCGAGGACGGCGACGCCAACGCCGGAGACGATCGCCAGTTTGGGCTCAACGATGGCTAACATTACTAGAGAAATGGCGGCGCCGATACCGCCGTAGGTGGCGATCGCGGTTATGGCTTCTTTCCGTACCCGCTCCACCTTGCGCTTTTGCGCCAGCAGCTCTTTTTTATCCGGTGGGGGGGGACTAGGCGCCACCGTTTTTTGATTCTTTTTAGATTTACTGGCTTTGCGCTTAGTTTTGAACATGATAATTGATAATTAATAATTGACAATTGATAATTATCAATTATCAATTATCAATTATCAATTAACTAAATTACAAATGCTGCTGGACGGCGAGGACTAAATTTTCTGTCCAGTATTGGGCGAGTTCGTCGGTGGCGGCTTCTACCATAACGCGGATTAGGGGTTCGGTGCCACTGGCGCGCACGAGGATGCGACCCCGATCGCCCATTTCGGCTTCGGCGCGGGAGATAGCGGCTTGCAACGGCTCGCTGTTAGACCAGTTGAGACGCCGATCGCGGTCTTCCACCCGCACATTGCGCAACAGTTGCGGATATGTCTGGAAACTACGATCGCGCAGTTCGGCGAGAGTTGTCCCACCATTTAGCACAGCGGCGGCTAGGTGTAATGCGGTCATAGTGCCATCACCAGAAATACCATAGTGACGACAGATGACGTGACCGGACTGTTCGCCGCCCAGCATGGCGCCCCGGCGGAGCATTTCGGCATGCACATATTGGTCTCCCACGGACGTGCGCACGAAGGTGCCCCCGATACCGGTCCAGGCGCGCTCAAAACCCAAATTAGACATAACTGTGGCGATGAGGGTATTACCGGGGAGCTTTTGCGCCTGCATCAAGGCTTTACCCCAGAGGTAAAGGATGTAATCTCCATCCACGGGACGCCCTTGATTATCTACCGCCAGAGTCCGATCGGCGTCGCCATCAAAAGCAAAACCCATATCGGCTTTTAATTCTTGGACGGCGGTTTGGAGGGAGTGCAGGTGGGTGGAACCGCAGTTAACGTTGATGCGATCGCCGTCCGGGCGATCGTGCAAACAAATCACCTCTGCTCCCAGACGGCGAAACACATCCGGTGCTACACTACAAGCCGCTCCCCAAGCCAAATCTAGGACAATGCGCATCCCCGACAGGGGCTCATTTGTACCGACTTCTTCCTCTACCTGCTGTTGCAGCGACGCCGTATAATCCCCCACCAACTCCGGACGCTGATATTGCCTTCCCCACTTCATCACCGCCGTTGCTTCCAGGTGGCCCCGAATTCCCGCTTCAATTTGTGCTTGCACTGACGAAGGCAGTTTCGTCCCATCGGCGCCAAAAAACTTAATCCCATTATCTCCTGGGGGGTTGTGACTGGCGGAAATCATCACCCCACCCACTGCATCGGTAGCATTAGTCAGAGACGCCACGCAAGGCGTGGGACATAAACCTAAATCCCACACCTCCAAACCCGCCGCCATCAACCCCGCCGAGAGGGCGATCGCCAGCATATCGCTAGAATTGCGCGAATCCCGTCCCAAAACCACAGGACCCGGAGCCCCCGCCAAACCTTTCAACGCCTCACCAGCCCAAAAACCCGCTTGCAGAGCCAATTCGGCATTGAGAAAATCTCCCACCCGGCCCCGAATGCCATCCGTACCAAACAAAGCAGTTTTCGGCAAACGGCTGCTTTGTAAAATTGGCACCACTGCATCTTGACCGTTAACGAATCCATTCCGAGTTGGTGTTTGTACCATAAAATTTCACTCCGCACACTCACGGTAGAAAATAGCATCTTTTAAAACTATTCGACTCACAGAATCGGCATCCTGGAATTCTGGCTTTTGTCTCTGGACTGACGCCCAGTGTCAGTTACAGTTAAGGCGGTGCCCTTAAAATCTCGAATTTTCCCTAATTTTTCGCAATATAATCTCCAAAAATAGCATTTCTCGTTTCCAGTGGGAACCTGAAAACGAGGGAAATGTTTAAGTTTAAAGATATTGCTGCAAAACTTGGCCAGTGGCGCGGGCCGTTTCTGCCCAGCCAAATTGACTCGCCCTGGCCAGTCCCAGTTCCCCCAGTTGGGAGCGGACTTGGGTATCAGTAGCAATAGTTTGCATCGCCGCCGAAATTGCCTCAATCTTGTATGGGTCCACCAGCAAAGCCGCATCCCCGGTGACTTCCGGGAGGGAGGAGGTATTGGCGGCGATGACAGGGGTGCCACAGGCGAGGGCCTCCAATACGGGTAAACCAAATCCCTCCCACAAACTGGGGAAAACCAGCGCTAGAGCCTGATTCATCAACACAGGTAATTGTTCTTTGGGCACATAGTCCAACCATCTCACTAAGTGAGATACTCCCAGTTCCTTGGTTTGTGCTTTTAATGCGGGAGTATAACGGGGGTCTGGGGTTCCCGCTAGCCACAATTCCCGCTCTGTATGCTTTGCCATTTGGGCAAAAGCGGCGATTAAGCGGTGCAGGTTTTTATAGGGGTCGTGACGCCCTACATAGAGAAAGTAATTGCCTACAGGCAAGTTGAGCGGTTTAAAGTGAGATACATTGTATCCGAGGGGGATGGGGGTGATTTTGGCAGCGGGAATCTGGCAAAAGTTGATAATATCGGTGGCGGTGGCGTGGGAGTTGCAGACGATGTGGGCAGCTTGGTGCAATACTAGGGGGATGTAGTGGCGATGATAGTAGGTGAGGGGGGATTTCCAATTGGGAAACCGCAAGGGAATAAAATCGTGAACCATCACCACACAGCGACAACCTCGCCATAAGGGTGCTTCCGTCACTGGCGAAAACAGCAATTTTGCCCCCAACTGGCGGTAAATTTTTGGTAATTCTAACTGAGTCCACATAAGCCGCGCTAAATGTCCCCGCGTCCCGAAATCTGGGGTCAGATTTTCTGGCACTGGATAGCAGTTAAAATCAGAAATTTCCTCTCCTACGAGCAAGGTAGGATTTAGCTCTTGTAAATAAGGTAGTAAGTTACTGGCATAATTGGATATTCCCGTGGCTTTGGGAATGAGAAATGATAAATTGATTAATAGTTCTGGCATAGGTTAGTAGTTGGGCTTTAGCCCAATTATTCATTATTCATTGGTCGTCAGGTCATTATCTCGGTTAGTCCATCAACCGGGTTTTTATCCCGAACTAACCCGGTTTTTATAAGCCCACATTCCGGCAATTTTTCCCCGTGCCACGGCTGTTTTTATGCCTAGTAATAATAGGGCATTTATTGCTAGTCTTAACCACCGCAATAATACCACAATTTTTGAGCTAGCATATCTGTCGATGCTCAATAAATAACTATAGGTGCTATGTTTGTATTTAAAATATAAGTTTTGGTCATTAATTGCCGAAGGTTGATGAATTACTGCCAGCTTATTGGTCATAGCGATAATATGACCCTGTATCCCATAGCGCTGGCAAAAGTCGAAATCTTCATAATAGAGGAAATATGCCTCATCGAAGCGGGGACAGGTGGTAAATTTGGCTAAATTAAGCAGCAAACTGCACCCCGTTACCCAATCACAGATGACATAATCGGCATTTTCGGGATAATTCCAGGTTTTTTGCTCAATGATTGCCCCACTATTGGGGAGGAATTGGCCGCCTGCAAACCAAATTTTGCCGTTTGGTTCTTGCACTAGGGTTCCTAAAATGGAGATTTCGGGATGGTTGGAGAAGAAATTGGCGGCTGTGGGGAGAGTTACTGGGGGTAGTTGGGTATCGGGATTGATTAACCAGATGATGGCTTGGGGATTTTGCTGGTAAACCCAATCGATACCGAGGTTGCAACCGCCACCAAAACCGAGATTTTTACCGGATTCGATGATGGTAATGTGGTGATTGTGGAATTGGTGGATGTTGATATCTTCTGGGGAGTTGTTGACGATGATAAATTGATAGAGAATCTCGGTGGGTGGGGGGAGGGAGGCGAGGAGTTGGGCGATGAGTTGGTGGGAGTGGTAGTTAACGGTGATAAGGTAAATCATAGTTGGTCATTAATCAATTGACAATTGATAATTGACAATTGACAATTGATAATTGATAATTGATAATTGATAATTGATAATTACAGCTTGTTCACCAGTCGCCCAACACATTGCCCTCACCCTAAATCCCATGCCCCCAAACCTGCGGTGCGACCAGAAGGGGAGAGGGACTTTGATGGCGTACTACATTACTTCTGAACCCGCTGTATCAATTATCAATTATCAATTATCAATTATCAATTATCAATTATCAATTCTAGGCTAGTTCGATTTGGGAGTCATCGCCAATCATAAAGCGGAGGGCTTTGGGGCGTCGATCGGCTAAAGTGAGATGGGCGCGGCGTCCGATGACGCTATCCACGATGCGCTGTTGGATGCGATCGATTTTCGCTCCTTGCAGAATCACGCTATGTTCGATGTCGGCGTCGATGAGGGTGACGCCATTGGCGATGCTGGTGTAGGGACCGATAAAGCAGTTTTCTAGATAGCAGTTAGCACCAACGATCGCCGGACCGCGAATGGAACTGTTCACCAGTTGAGTCCCGGCGCCAATTCTGACGCGCCCGATCGCCTGACTGCGGCTATCCAATTCTCCCATAATCTCCGGCGTAATCTGAGTATCCAACACAATCCGATTCGCTTCTAACAAATCATCTTTTTTCCCCGTATCCAGCCACCAACCGTCTAAAATCCGAGATTCCACCGGATAGCGTTGGTCAATCAGCCACTGAATGGCATCAGTAATTTCTAACTCACCGCGAGCGGAGGGTTGAATTTGCGATATCGCCTGATGAATTGCGGGCGAAAAAAAGTACACCCCCACTAATGCCAAATTAGAAGGAGGATGTTTCGGTTTTTCTACCAAAAACTCCACCCGGCCAAAATCATCAACTTTCGCCACCCCAAACGCACTGGGATTAGAGACGCGGCGCAGGAGGATGAGCGAATCTAGCTGATTACTTTGGAAAGTGGTTAAAAACTCGCCCAAATTCGCCTCGATAATATTATCCCCCAAATACATAATAAAAGGAGAATCCCCCAAAAAAGGCTGAGCGACTTTCACCGCATGCGCCAGTCCGGCGGGTTCTTCTTGGAGGATATAGGTAATCTTGGCATCGAAGAGCAAGCCATCGCCCGTCAAATCTCTAACTTCATTGCCGGTTTCTGGACTGATGATAATGCCAATATCGGTGATACCAGCAGCAACAATGCCCTCGATACCATACCAAAGGATGGGTTTATTGGCCACGGGCACCAATTGTTTGGCACCAGAATAGGTCAGGGGACGCAGGCGAGTGCCTTTACCGCCAGAGAGAATCAGTGCTTTCATAATTTGTAAATTGATAATTGATAATTGATAATTGATAATTGATAATTGATAATTATTTGTGGTGCATCTTCAAAACCCCTCTCCCGCTTTGGGCTCCTGGGGGTGAGGGCAATTTACCAGATAGTAGGGTGGGTTTTCACAGTCCACCCTACTGCTGAAAGCCGACCCTACTGCTGTAATTGTCAATTATCAATTGTCAATTGTCAATTGTTCTGAGAGCATTTGGCGCAAGGACTGACGCCAGTGGGGGGGATGGGTTCCCAACACTGCGTTTATTTTGGCAGAGGATAAGACGGAATAACCGGGGCGTTTGGCGGGGGTGGGGTATTCGGCGGTGGTGATGGGGATGACTCGCTGCACTTGTAGGGGATATCCTAAGATGGCGGCTTCTTCAAAGATAGCGACGGCGAAATCATACCAACTACAAACGCCGCTGTTGGTGTAGTGGTAAATTCCTGGTGCGGCGGGATTTCCCACTAGGTGAACTATGGCTCCGGCTAAATCTCGCGTCCAAGTGGGACTGCCGATTTGGTCGGTGACAACTCGGATTTCTTCGCGTTGTCCGCCTAAACGGATCATGGTTTTGACGAAATTGCCGGGGCCGCCGATGCCGTAAACCCAGGCGGTGCGAATGATGATGGCATTGGCGCCAGTGGCGGTGATGTTCTGTTCTCCTAGTAATTTAGATTTACCGTAGATTCCTAGGGGATTGGTGGGGTCGGTGTCTTGGTAGGGTTGACTTTGGGTGCCATCGAAGACGTAATCGGTGGAAATGTGAATTAATCTGGCACCGAGAGTGAGAGTTTCTTCTGCTAACACGCCGACGCCGGTGCCATTGACTGCCATTGCCAGTTCTGGTTCTGACTCGGCTTTATCTACGGCGGTGTATGCGGCGGCGTTGACGATGATATCGGGTTTTACTTGTTGCACTACCTGCCGCACGGAGTCGGAGTCTGCTAGATTCAGGGTATCGCGATCGACTGCAGTGAGATTTCCCAGGGGTGTGAGGAGGGGGATTAGTTCTGTTCCTAGTTGACCTTGAGTGCCAATGAGCAGGATTTTCACTGAAACACCTCCGCTGTGGCGAAGGGTTGACCGGCTTGATCTTTCCCCGACAGGATGGGAGTGGCACCATTCAGGGGCCAGTCTATGCCTAGGTCCGGGTCGTTCCACAAAATCGATCGTTCCGATTGGGGAGCGTAGTAATCTGTCGTTTTGTAGAGGACTTCGGCGAATGGGGAAACGACGAAAAAGCCGTGAGCGAAACCGGCAGGGACCCAAAGCTGGCGATGGTTTTCGGCGCTGAGGAGGCAGCCGACCCATTGGCCAAAATGAGGGGAATTTTTGCGGATGTCAACGGCTACGTCAAAGATGGTGCCGACAGCGGCGCGAACCAGTTTGCCTTGGGGTTGTTGGATTTGGTAGTGGAGTCCGCGCAGGACGTTTTGGGCGGAGCGGGAGTGATTGTCTTGGACGAAATTGAGGTTTAATCCGGTAAGCTCGGTAAAGAGGCGTTGGTTATAGCTTTCAAAGAAAAAGCCCCGATCGTCCCCAAACACCTTGGGTTCGATAATCAATACTTCTGGGATTTCTGTGGCAACAATCTTCATGGAGGTTTGTAGTTGGGCTGGAGCCCAAGGAAACAGAAAGGTGGCTGGAGGTTCATCCCCCCTGCCCCCCCGATGATCGGGGCGGACAATGGCAGAACTTTAGTCAATTTACCAAACAAACCTCTCTTTGTCGTGACTTTCTGGCCGAAAACCGTGGCTGTTTCCCTGCCTGCCACAGGGCAAGAACAGTCCCACCGCCATTTCTCACTTAAAAAATAAAATTAAAGTGAGAAATAGCGGCAGAGGTAGGGGTTGGCAGGGGTGGCGAGTGAATCAGGGGCGGAGTGGATAATCATCAACTGGTCTCGACAAAGGGAGGGAAAAGTTTGTTACAATCTGAAATTCAATAATTATGAAGCCATATCATATGAAAAATACAGCATCCCAGCAAGTCTATCTGGCATATGCCCTCACCCCAAACCCCTCTGCCTCACCCTCACCCCAAACCCATCTCCCAGAAAGGGAGAGGGGCAATGATTAGTCCAAGATCATTTGCAAAAGTGCTGTATTTTCTGCCCTAGTCAATTGATGGCAGTGTCAGGATCCAGCAATAACAGTCCCTAGGGGTTTAAATCACTATTTGTGTAATTTGGGGCATCGCACGCCGTCAGGCGTGAGAGCCGTTATCAAACTTCTCACTTAAAAGAAGTATTTTATCGATTTTTTTCTGGTATTCTCATTTTAGTGAGATAATGACCTGTGGTGGAGGTTTGGGGACTAAACCTCTACAGTGGAGTCTGGTGCAGCGAGAAACAGTAAACCTAGATATGGAGGTAGAAGTGGATAGCCGGGTAGAAACGGAGATAACGCTGAAAAATTTGGTGGCAGGAACTTCGGCCACTGGGGAGGAATTTTTTCCCGCCTTGGTGCGACACTTGGCAACGGCTTTGGATATGAACTGTGCTTTGGTGGCAGAAAAAGTTGATGAGAATACAATCCGCACTCTGGCAGTGTGGTTTGAGGGAAAATTGGCGGCAAATTGGGAATTAGATTTGACTGGTACTGATTGGGAGGTAGTCCTCAGAGAGGGGAAAGGGCAGTTTTACAGTGAGGATATTGAGGAGAACTTCCCTGGAATAGAGATATTTCAGACCAGGAGGACGGAGTTTTGCTTGGGGATGCCCCTGGTGGATGGGGAGGGGGAGACGATCGGGCTGATCTGTGTCGCCGCTGATAGTCTGATGGCAGACCCGGACAATGCCCAAGCGATCGTCCAAATATTTGCCGCTAGAGCCACTGCTGAACTCCAGCGACACAAAGCCGAAAATGCCCTGCGCCGCGCCTACGAAGAATTGGAAATCAGGGTCAGTGAAGCCACATTAGGACTACAGCAGCGCACGGCAGAATTAGTGGCTGCTAATGCGGCATTAGAAAAGGAAATTAAAGAAAGGAATGTGGTAGAATCGGCACTGCGAACTAGCGAAAAACGCCTGCGTCTCCAGCAAGCGGCGATGTTGGAGCTGGCCAAGCATAAAAATTTTTATGAAGGCAATATTCCGGAAGCACTCAAAGTAATTTGCCGCATTTCTGGCCAAACCATAAAAGTAGCCAGAGCCAGCGTGTGGTTTTATAATGAGGATAAATCTAAAATCCAGTTAGCTTGCTTGTATGAATTGAGCAGCCAACAGTATGCAGATCTATCGTTCAGCCTAGGGGTATCTGAATATCCCAGTTATTTTCACGCTTTAGCTGACGATAAAGTAATTGCCGCCCATGATGCTCACTATGACCCGCGCACAGCAGAGTTTCGGGAAGGTTATCTCAAACCTCTGGGGATTACATCAATGCTAGATGTACCCATCAATTTTAAAGGCAAAACTGTGGGGGTAATTTGTTTAGAACATGTGGGGAAGAAAAGGCAGTGGGGGATTGAGGAGGAAAACTTTGTTAGCTATTTGGCCTATACGATTTCTCTGGCTTTGGAAGCCAGGGAGCGTGGCATCGCCGAGCAAGCGCTGAAAGAAAGTGAGGAACGGTGGCAGCTAGCGGCGCGGGGGAGTAATGATGGCATTTGGGATTGGCATATCAAAACTAATCAAGTGTTTTTCTCGGCGGGGTGGAAACAAATTTTGGGTTATGAAGAGGAAGAGTTACCCAATGAACCGGATGAGTTTTACAAGCACATTCATCCAGATGATTTGGCCAAAGTCATGCAGGCAATGGAAGACCACTTGCACAAAAAAACCCCCTATTACTCGGTGGAGTATCGCCTCCAGTGTAAAAATGGCACCTACAAATGGATTTTAGCGCGAGCCCAGGCGATGTGGGATGAAGCGGGGGATCCGGTGCGGATGACGGGTTCTCATACGGATATCAGCGATCGCAAACGTGCCGAATTAGCGCTGCGCCAAAGTTTGCTCCGGGAACAGACGATCGCGCGGGTGGTGCAGCGGATGCGGGAAACTTTGGATATGGACCAGATTTTTGCCGCCACTACCGAAGAACTGCGAGCCGCCATCAACTGCGATCGGGTGGCGGTGTACCGCTTCCACCCGGACTGGAGCGGCTCCTTTGTCTGCGAATCTGTGGCCACAGGCTGGAAACTGCTAGTGCAGGCGCAAACCTCAGACCCTAATTTAACAGAAATCGCTGTGAATAAAGACGGTTGTGTGGTCAAAAACTTGAATATTACCACCAGCACTATTCAAGATACATACTTGCAAGAAAACGAAGGCGGCATTTACCGCATCAGCGCCAGCTACCGCTGTATTCCCGACATCTACACTGCGGGGTTTGACCCCTGTTATCTGCGACTATTAGAGCAATTTCAAGCTCGGTCTTACATCATCGTCCCCATCTTCTGCGGTAATCAACTGTGGGGATTACTCGCCACATACCAAAACTCTGGACCGCGCCAATGGGAAGAAGGAGAAATCCGCAGTGTGGTGCAAATCGGCACCCAGTTAGGAATTGCGGTGCAGCAAGCCCAATTGCTCAGTCAAACCCGATCGGCTGCTGCCGAATTGCAAATTGCCAAAGAGCAAGCCGATGCCGCAAATCGTGCCAAAAGCGAATTTTTGGCCAATATGAGCCACGAACTGCGAACCCCTTTAAATGCTATCCTCGGCATGACGCAACTGCTGCACCGGGACAAGACTATCTCCCCAAAACAACAGCAATATCTCGATATCATCGGCAGCTCCGGGGAACACTTGCTCGGATTGATCAATGATATCCTGAATATGTCTAAAATTGAGGCAGGGCGGGTGACAATTAAAGAAAATATTTTCAATTTCCACGATTTGCTCGATTCTCTGGGGGATATGCTGCAAGTCAAAGCCAAATCTAAGGGTTTGGAGCTGATGTGCGATCGAGCCCCCGACGTGCCTCAATACATCAAAACTGACGAAGGTAAATTACGGCAAATTTTAATTAACTTATTAGGTAACGCCATCAAATTTACCCAAAAAGGCAGCGTGACCCTTCGCGTCCGACAGGCCGAGAAAAAACATCGTAGCGTGAGTAAAAAGCTCCACTTTGAAATCGAAGATACTGGCCCAGGCATTGCCCCGGAAGAAATCGAGCAGCTATTTAAAACCTTTGGCCAAACCGCTACGGGTTTGCAGTCTGGGGAAGGCACGGGTTTGGGTTTGACCATTAGTCAAAAGTTTGTGCAGCTCATGGGGGGAGAAATCTCCGTAGAAACCCGGTTAGGCAAAGGAAGTAAATTCACCTTTGAGATCCAATATGAAACCGTAAAAGAGCCCAATCTTCAAAAACCCGTCGCGGCGGGGAAAAAAATTATCGGACTCGCTCCCGATCAACCATCTTACCGCATTCTTGTGGTGGAAGATCAGCCGACCAACCGCCTGCTACTGATGGAGCTACTGGAGTCTGTTGGTTTCCAGGTGCGTGCCGCCGTCAACGGTCAAGAAGGGATCACGATGTGGGATAGTTGGGAACCACACCTAATTTGGATGGATATGCAGATGCCGGTGATGAATGGCTTTGAAGCGACTAAGGAGATTAAATCCCATTTGAAAGGTCAGGCGACAGTGATTATCGCGCTTACAGCTAGTGCTTTTGAAGAGCAAAGGCAGGTGATTTTATCCTCCGGTTGCGATGACTTTGTGCGCAAGCCGTTTCGCGCTGAGGAGATTTTTACCAAGATGAGCGATTATTTGGGCGTCCGATATCTATATAAAGAAGATCTGCCCCCAGCAGAAACCCCGCTACCAGCAGCTTCAGAAGTACCCGAAGCCGAGAACCAAGCTGCCCGAGAGGTGGCGACCATGCCTGGTGAGTGGTTGGAACAGTTGTATAATGCTGCATCCCAATGCAGTGGCTCTTTGGTGAGCCAGCTCGTGGAGCAAATTCCTCCAGAAAATCAGGTTCTCGCTGATGTGATTAACGAATTATCCGATAACTTCCGGTTTGATAAAATTATGGAGTTGGCGCGGCTGGAAGCATAGGGGCTAAATTGCCTCATCGCTCCAGCATCATAGGTATTTCCTGGTCATCGGAGCTAAATCATAAACCATCCCCACCACGGCATCCTGTACATACTTTAATTTAGGCATTCCTTATGAAGGAAAATAGAATCAATCCCAGTGAATCAGACATCCTGATCGTTGATGACAAACCAGATAACATTAGAATTTTATCTTCTCTGTTGAAAGAGCAAGGGTATAAAGTGCGTCAAGCCTTAAGCGGTGAAATGGCACTAATGGCAGCACGGGCGGCTCAGCCTGATTTGATTTTGCTGGATATTATGATGCCGGGATTAGATGGCTATCAGGTATGCGAATTACTGAAAAAAGATGCGACGACGGCGACAATTCCGGTAATTTTTTTGAGTGCTTTGGATGATATTATTGATAAAGTCACGGCTTTTAAGTCGGGAGGTATTGATTATATTACGAAGCCATTTCACGTGGAAGAGGTTTTGCTGCGGGTGGAAAATCACCTGTCTCTGAAGGCGGCAGAACGAAAAATTATGTTACTGAATGCGCAACTGGAGCAACGAGTAACGGAGCGGACTCGGCAGTTAGAAATTGCCAATGCTAAACTATTGGAGATGGCGCTACATGACCCGCTCACGGGATTGCCGAATCGGGCTTTATTTATGGAGCGCATCCAGGCGGAGATTGCGCGGAGTCACCAGAACCGGGAATATCAGTTTGTGGTGATGTTTTTGGATTGCGATCGCTTTAAGGTCATCAATGATTCTCTCGGCCATATTGTGGGAGATCAATTGCTGGTAGCGATTGCGCGCCGTCTGCAAGAACACCTAGACCCAAAAGATACTTTGGCGCGTCTTGGCGGCGATGAATTTGCCATCCTGCTCCCGGATGTGGAAAATATCCACTTCGCTACTAGAGTTGCCCAGAATATGATTGATGCTTTGTGCTATCCTTTTAAACTGGAACGCCACGAAGTATTTATCAATGCTAGCATCGGCATCGCCCCTAGTCGTCCAGATTATTACAAACCAGAACATCTGCTCCGGGATGCGGACACGGCTATGTACCGCGCCAAAAATTCTGGCCGAGCTTGCTATCATATTTTTGACCCGGCGATGCACGATGCGGCGGTGGCGCTGTTAGAGCTAGAAAACGACCTGCGCCGCGCCGTGGAGCGGGAGGAGTTTATTCTCCATTACCAGCCGATTGTTGATTTGGCATTGGGGAAAATTACTGGTTGTGAAGCGTTGATACGCTGGCGCCATCCAGAACGGGGTATGGTGTCTCCTGCCAGTTTTATTCCGGTGGCTGAAGAAACTGGGTTAATTGTGCCGATCGGCAATTGGGTAATGCGTCAAGCCTGCCATCAGTTGCGCCTTTGGCAGGAGCAAAAACTGGCTCCAGTTGATTTTAGCATGGGGGTAAATCTTTCGGTGCGCCAGTTTTCTCAGCCGAATTTAATTGGGGAAATTGATCGCGTTTTGCAGGAAAATTACCTCACTCCTCAGCATTTAAAGCTGGAAATTACGGAAACGGCGATTATGGATAATCCTCGCAAGGCTGCCCAAATTCTGCTGGAACTGCGGGCGCGGGAAATTCAGCTCGCGATTGATGATTTTGGTACGGGTTATTCTTCTTTAAGCTATCTCCACTCTTTCCCGGTGGATATGCTGAAAGTTGACCGATCGTTTGTGAATGGTTTGCCGGGTAACAAGGAAAATTTCGGCTTGGTGGTGGCAATTATCAATATTGCTCGCACGATGGGGATGACGGTAGTGGCGGAAGGTATCGAAACTGACGAGCAACTAGGGCACCTGCGAGACCTAAATTGCCGTTTTGGGCAAGGGTATCTGTTTTCTAAACCTGTGGATGCCCACACTGCAGGGGAGCTAATTGCAGCGAACCCGCGCTGGTGACTTAGCGAGCGGGATTCTGCTGAAAAAACTGGGGTGATCGATGGTATGATTATCAGTATCCTGCTTCCCGACCTTCCTACCTCAAAAACTCAGTGGGGATGAATTGACCTGATTGGCATTAATTCAGGGCGATCGAATATCAATAATTGCTAAGCAAATGCCGCTCTGGGAATATTTACAGACTCCCAGAATATTTAATTTAAATGTAAGCCGCTATGGCGGATCTGACTCATGTGGATCGCAACTCTCAACAGCTTGATTACCCGCGCCTCTAGAAAGGTGCCCCTCCGCGCTATTATTGTTTTGCCCTTTTTTGTGCAAATTTTGGGGGCGGTAGGTTTGACGGGATGGCTATCGTTTCGGAATGGACAGCAAGCGGTGAACGAACTGGCTACCCAGTTGAGCGGGGAAGTAGCCGATCGCATTGAGCAGCACTTGTGGACTTACTTGCATTCCTTCGAGCGCATCCAGGAAGTGCAGCAAGCGGAAATTAAAACTGGAATTTTGAATTTAGATGACTTCGACCGCCTCAGACGCTATTTTTGGTATTTGGTGCAAACGGCACAACCGGGTACTGCTTACTTGTTCGGCAATGAAAATGGGCAATTTATCGGTGTCAGGCGGGAAAAAGATGGTTTAAAAACTCTGTTATTGCGAGACAACACCACGGGAAACAAGTTACAATTGTATCGCCTGAATGCTAACGGTGAACCAGCTAATTTAAACCAAACAATTGATTTCGACCCCCGCAGTCGTCCCTGGTATCAGCAGGCATGGCGCGATCGGGCTGCGATCTGGAGTCCTATCTATCCATCGGCTTCTCAAGGCACACTCTTGATTACTGCGGCTCTGCCTGTGTTTCAAGATAACACAAAACAACTCCGAGGAGTTTTGGCAATTGATATCACCCTTGACCAAATCAGCGATTTCCTGCGGCAACTCAAAATTAGCCATTCTGGTCAGGCTTTCATCATGGAGCGCAATGGGGAAATGGTGGCTAGTTCTGCTCCTGATTCTCCTTTATTCGCTACCGCAACTGAACAAAAACAATTATTAGCCACAGACAGCAGCGATGCTTTAATTAAAACCACCGCCAAGGCATTAGGGCAAAAAATGGCTGGTTTCGAGAATATTAAGACCAGGCAACAGTTGACGGTGGTGGACGATCTAGGCAAACGCCTCCTCGTTCAGGTGATGCCTTTGCGGGATGATGCGAGGGGGACGCCGAGG
Organism: Oscillatoriaceae cyanobacterium M33_DOE_052; assembly: GCA_015296065.1. GTDB lineage: Bacteria > Cyanobacteriota > Cyanobacteriia > Cyanobacteriales > Laspinemataceae > Koinonema. Next base: position 83,902 of record DVDU01000100.1, read on the forward strand.
GGCGATCGGCATCTGGATTTACTGATTGTGGTGGTAATTCCCGAATCAGATTTTATGGCCAGAATTGATGCCAATACCCGCTCCACAATTCTCCTCTGTGCGGCTTCCTTGCTGGCTGCGACACTGTTAGGTTTCGTCACATCTCGATTGATTGTGGAGCCGATTATGCGGCTGAATTCTGCGGCTCGCCACCTATCTCGCGGCGAATGGGAGCGGCATTTACCCGAAACCAGTTCCTCGGAATTAGCCGAGTTAGCCAAGTCGTTTAATGCGATGGCGCAGCAGTTAAAGGCATCATTTATGCAGTTGGCAGCAATTAACGCTGCTTATGGTCACTTCGTCCCCCACGAGTTTTTAGAGTTTTTAGACAGAAAAAGCATTGTGGAATTGCGGATCGGAGACCACGTACTTAAGGAAATGACGGTGATGTTTGCGGATATTCGTTCTTTCACTACTTTGTCTGAGGCCATGACGGCTCAGGAGACTTTTAACTTTCTCAATTCTTATTTGAGCCGCATCGGGCCAATTGTCCGCAATCATCATGGGTTTATTGATAAGTATATTGGTGATGGGGTGATGGCGTTGTTTCCTCGAGAGCCAGGGGATGCGGTTCAGGCAGCTATTGCTTTACAGGCAGAAGTTTTGGCTTATAATGAATTACGCGCCACAGAGGGGAAAAATGCGATATCGGTGGGGATTGGGTTGCACGTAGGCAGCTTGATTTTAGGGACGATCGGCGAAGAAAAGCGGATGGAAAGTACCGTGATTGCTGATGCCGTTAATTTAGCCTCCCGTTTGGAAGGCTTAACCAAGCTCTATGGGGCTCGGATTCTTACCAGTGAAGAGACTCTCAGCCAAATCGCTACAGTGGTGGGATGCGACTGCTACCGCTTCCTCGGTCGTGTCTTTGTTAAAGGCAAAAATATCTCGGTTTCTGTGTTTGAAATCTTCGCCGCCGACCCCGAACCCCAACGCTCTCTCAAATGGGAAACTGTCTCAGATTTTGGTCAAGCGATCGACCTGTATCACCAGCGTCAATTCGCCGCCGCCGCCGCCATCTTTGCTCAGATTGTGCAAATCAATCCCCAAGACCAAGCCGCTGCTCTTTACCGCCAGCGGTGTCAAGATTACCAAGCCTTCCCCCCACCAGCCGACTGGAATGGCATCGAACATTTAGAAAAAATGTAATCCCTGCTTATAATTGTTTTAGTATCGCTCCCATCCAGACGATCGCCAACCCCAGGGATTTCATGGCAGCCACACAATTCGAGATTGCTTCCCCAACAAACCCGCCAGCCGTTGAGCTGCGGCTGCATTATCTTCCCGATATGGCAGACCTATAATACAAGCATGATTTACTTTATCTGGCACCACATCCAAACCAATATCTCGAATTCGTCCTACATGAAGACTCGCCACGCCAAAACATCTATCAAACTTAGCCGCGCATTCCGGCGGCGAAACTGCTGTAGCAATGAACACAGAAAGTCCGCTGTCCTTTTCCTTCTCGCGCAGCAAATAAGCTCTTGCATCCACCAATCCTGTATCTTCATTCAGCCACCGCTTTTTCAGCAAAACTCTATACACAATAGAGCCGCATTCCAAAGGTTTGATATCGAAATCATTAGCCCGCAATTTTCCCGGCATTACTTTACACCCGATTTAACCAATTGAGCCAATCCGCTAACGTTCCGCTATCAACCGGATCAACCACGGCGTAATCATCCCCATATTCGTGGTAGATATAAGTTTTTTCAGGGTTACTGTGATGACAAATTAATCTAACTTCCGCTGCTGGTGTTTCGCGACTCCAAGTCAATGTAATTCCTCCTTTGTCATCTGAAACTACCCAGGCTTTGCCAAAACCAGATGGCATAATTTTAGCCGCTTCATTGACCAAAAACACTGCTTGCTCAAAAGCTGCGATGGTAGGTCTTAACATCCCATCATCATCTTCTTCCTCTTCTTCTAAAAGTTCCTCTATCCGCTTTTGAGTGATTTGCAGATTCTCCAAATGCAGCTCTTGATTTGACCGAACTCCGTCATTTTGAGTCGGAGATGCAAAACCCAATTGATTTTCCTCAGATTTGATTTCTAACATATTTTTTGCCGCTGATTATTTTGGTAAATCCTGGTGCAACACCGTGTCAGCCCGATCGGCGACTAAGTGAAACAAATATATTATCTCACCTTTTTGGTGCGATAACCATTGCCCCAGAAAAACTTCCTGGTGACAACCAATCCCACGACTGCTTCTGCGAAACATCCGTGGAAACGCTAAGCTAAAGTTACAGCTTGTTCAGAAGTAGGGGCGATTCGCTTTCTCGCCCCTACTCAAAACATTGATTATCCCGCCCTCACCCTAAATCCCTCGACCAGAGTGGCTCCGGGATTTGAAGGTGTACTACGTTTTTTCAGAAAAGGTTGTATGTTTATTTTAAGATAACCCTTACCTTATTGTCAACTATGCGCATCCTCCAAATCATCCCCTCTATCTCCCTAGTTTATGGCGGACCAAGCCAAATGGTGCGGGGTCTCGCCACCGCTCTCGCTGGCCAAAATATAGATGTTACCATCCTGACTACTAACTCTAACGGTGATACAGGGCAACTCCCCTTAGATGTCCCGCTGATTGAACCGGTGACAGAAAATGGTTATCAAATTCGCTATTTTCCCTGCGCTCCTTTCCGCCGCTATAAATTTTCTCTCGATTTGCTCCAGTGGCTATATCGCCATGCCTCTGAATTTGACCTCGCGCATCTGCATGCTTTATTTTCGCCGATAATTTCTGGGGCAGCAATGGTGGCACGCTCCCGGAATTTACCCTATATTCTGCGTCCTTTGGGCACTTTAGATCCGGCAGATTTGCAGAAAAAAAAGCAGCTAAAACAGGTTTATACTGCCCTGTGGGAACGCGAAAATATCGCTAAAGCGGCGGCCATTCACTTTACCTCCCAAGAAGAGGCGCGGGTGTCTGACAGATTCGGCTTAAACACTAAGGATTTGATTATTCCCTTGGGGGTTAATCTCATAGAAAATCCTCCCAAAATCGATGCCCGTGCCCAACTGGGGATTCCTCAAGACAAGTTTATGGTACTATTTTTATCCCGCATTGAACCGAAAAAAGGACTAGATTTGCTCCTGCCAGCATTAGCTAGTTTATTACCACAAGGTCTGGATTTTCACTTGGTTTTGGCAGGCAGCAATCCGCAAGCTCCAGAGTATGAAGCGAAGATTCGCGCCGAAATAGAGGCATCACCTTTGGCGACGCGGACAACTATGCCGGGATTTGTGCGGGAACCTTTAAAATCGGCGTTGTTAAAACAGGCGGATTTATTTGTGTTGCCGTCATATTATGAGAATTTTGGGATTGCGGTGGCGGAGGCGATGGCGGCGGGTACGGCTGTATGTATTTCGCGGGGGGTGTATATTTGGGAGGATGTGGAAAATGCTGATGCTGGTTGGGTTTGCCATCAAGATTTAGCAGATTTAATCCGGGTACTTGCGGAGGCTGTGGCAAATCCTGATGTTTGTCGTCAGCGGGGTTTACGGGGGCAGGAATATGCGCGGAAACATTATAGCTGGCCAGCTATAGCCAGGGAAACGATTAACGCTTATGAAGAGATTCTCCAGTCTAGGAGAGAATCTTAATCCTCTTGGTAACTAGAATTACGGTGATTTTAGATATTTTTTATCTTGTGAACAGGGGTAAACATGGCGATATTGTCTGGGCTATATTTCCGGACGGCTTAGGTGGTTGGTGAAAATTTAATTGGTTAGATTTATTGACCATCCCAATAAATCGCGATGCTAGTTGGTAATTGCTCACTTAGAGGGATAAGACAGTGGAACCATTCTTGGGAATTTTAGCGATTATGTACTTGATGACTTTGGTTTTAACCACGATGAATTCTCAATAGCTATACTTGAATTGCTTTAGTTTTATGGGAGAAACCCGGTTTTTGGGAAAAACCGGGTTTTTGGCATGAGCCCAAATTAGGGTCCCTGGGGGGGTGAGAACTGGGAATTTTGGGGGCTATGTGCAATTTGGGGGTAAATAGGATACAAATAAGGAGAGGTTTTATTTGCCAGTTCCTTATGACGACCCTGCATCCAGATACGATCGCCGAAGTGAAAAGCCGCAGTGACATTGTGGATGTGGTCTCCCAATATGTAGTCCTGAAGAAGCGGGGCAAGGATTTCCTCGGTTTATGTCCGTTCCATGAGGAAAAAAGCCCTAGTTTCAGCGTTAGTCCTTCTAAGCAGATGTACTACTGCTTTGGTTGTGGCGCTGGGGGCAATGCGATTAAATTCCTGATGGAATTGAATAAGCGATCGTTTCAGGATGTGGTGCTAGACTTGGCTAGACGCTATCAAGTTTCCGTCCAAACTCTGATACCGGAAGAGAGCCAAGAGTTGCAGCGTCAGCTATCGGTACGGGAGCAGCTTTATGAGATTTTAGCAGTGGCGGGGAGTTTTTACCAGCACGCTTTGCGGCAACCTCTGGGTAGTCAGGCGCTGGCATATTTGCGCGAAGAAAGAGGGTTATCAGAAGAGACAATCCAGCAGTTTCAATTGGGTTACGCTCCTCCTGGTTGGGAAACTCTTAGCCGGTATTTGGTGCCAAAATATCCGGTGGAATTAGTGATGCAGGCGGGTTTAATTAAGCCTCGGGCTTCTGGGGGGGGTTATTATGATATATTCCGCAATCGGATTATCATTCCTATCCATGACGATCGCGGACGGATTATTGGTTTTGGGGGGAGGTTGCAGCCGCCTCACCATCTGGGTTTGGGGGAGGTGCAGGAGGCAGATAGCTCGGCGATAAAAGAGGCAAAATATTTGAATTCGCCGGAAACCCAATTGTTTGATAAGGGGAAAACTCTGTTTGCTTTGGATAAGGCAAAAGCTGCCATTACCAAGGAAGACCGAGCGGTGGTGGTGGAGGGGTATTTTGACGCGATCGCTCTCCACGCTCATGGTATCCAGAACGCCGTTGCTACCCTCGGAACAGCTATCAGCATCACCCAAGTGCGCCAGTTACTCCGCTACAGTGAATCTAAGCAAATTGTCCTCAATTTTGACGCCGATGCTGCGGGAACCAAAGCCGCCAACCGCGCTATTGGCGAAATTGCTGATTTAGCCTACAAAGGAGAAGTAAACCTCCGCATTTTGGGCATTCCTGAAGGTAAAGATGCGGATGAATACCTGAAAACCCCTGGCGCGGCGGCATCTTATCGTCAACTTTTAGAAGCAGCACCCCTGTGGTTAGACTGGCAAATCGAGCAAATTTTACTCGGAAAAAACCTCAAACAGGCAGACCAATATCAGCAAGTGGCGCGAGCGATGGTGGCGTTGTTGAAGGATATTCAGCATAGTGATACCCGCACTTATTACGTGAACCGTTGTGCGGAATTTTTGGCAATGGGTGAGGCTCGGACTATTCCCCTGGTGGCAAAGGATTTGCTCAAGCAAATCACCCGCCCCCACCAGAAGAAACAACAAACCTCTGGGATGTCATTACCTGGATCGGGAGAGCGAACTCGTTTGACACAAGCCGAGGCTTTATTTCTCCGCCTTTATCTGCATTGTCCCGAATGTCGGCAATTGGGGGAAGATGCTTTGGCGGCGGGTGATTTGGATTTTAGTTTATCGCATCACCGGTTTTTGTGGCAGCAAATTATGGAGTTGGGGCAAGTATCTGCAACCTCGGATATTTCTAATCCTCTGCTGGATAAACTGCAAGAGCGATTGTTACATTTTCCCGAGCAAATGGCGAGTTTGCAGTACCTCTTTCATCTGGACGAACGCACGGAGAGGGATATCCTGCGAGCTGGGGAATTGATTGTGGCTGCTGTTGCTGCCATTGAGCAGGTGATGTGTGAAAAGCGATCGCGCTATTTCCTGAAGCTGTGGTCAGAAAGCGATCGCACTGGGGAACGCGATCGAGCAGGGCAATACCTCCAGGAATTCTACGCCGCCAAACAGCGCATCAAACAATTAGACGAGCAACTAAACTTTTTGTATTTCTTCCGCTAGGCCAACGAGCCAGTTAATTAATTGTCATTCCCGCGCCCTCATCTGTCATGCCCGCGCCCTCATATGTCATTCCCGCGAAGGCGGTAATCCATAAAAACAACAATATAATCACTCAGATAAACTCTGCATTTTCCTATTATTTTTGTTTAATCACCACCAAGGTAATGTCATCATCAATTTTTCGCCCGCCAATATAATCGCGTAAATCGGCAATTACAGCATCTTTAATTTCTTTTGCTGTTTTTTGGTGATTTTTTTGAATTAATGCCACCATCCTGTCTAACCCATATGGCTCCTTATGTTTATTCCAAGCCTCCGTCACCCCATCGGTGTATAGTACCACCACATCTCCCGGATTTAACTGTAATTGTGTCTCTCCCACAAATTCGATCATGCTATCCACCAATGCCAAGGGAAATCCTAAATCAATTGTATCAATTTGCTCCACAGTTCCATTATTTCTAAGGACAATCACCCCCTCATGCTGACCGGTAATTCTAATGTTGAGACTGTTTTCATATTGCAGCATTAAAAAGGTCGCATTTTTGTCGCAATTCATGCGCGCTAGATTTTCATAAATAACTTGATTTAAAACTATTAAAATTGTTTGTGCATCCGTACAATTTAATGCCATAATCGTCCTGACTATGGTTTGAATCATAATCATTACTACGCCGCTTTCTAAACCATGACCAGTCACATCTCCAATCGCAGCGATGATGGTATTACCGGCTTTAAAAACATCGTAGTAGTCCCCGCCCACTTCATCAGCAGGCTCCATAAAAGCCGCAATATCTAATTCTAGGAATTGCTCTAATTCCCATTGATTTGGTAGCAACATTTTTTGAATTCGCCGCGTTATTTCTAGCTCGGCGGACATTCTAATATTTTCGGCTTCTAATAACTGATTTTGAGCGGCAATTTTTTTGTTAAAATCAGCTAATCTGGCGTTATCTTGCCGCTCTAATATGGCTGCATAGCCCATCATGGTACTGGCAGATAGAAAGAGAGAAGATAGGGACGGTAGTAGCGGAATCCACCAACCCAGGACGAAAGCTGAATAGGAGATCAAAATCAAACTGCCACCCACCAGAAAGAAGCAAAACAGAATTAAGCCTCCAAAGGAGAAGACGCTTTTCTGGAGAAATCGATGCAGTATGGAGCGAGAGCGTACCGACCAACCAAAAATGGCGCCGATGCTAGACCAGGCCAAAATCCACCCCCACTCTAAAGGTTTTGCCCAAACCCGCATCATGGGACGACCTTCGAGAGCAGCATTCAAAATTTGGCTGGTGATATTGGCATGAATCAGGACCCCCGGCAAACGTTTGGGAAAAGCCGATAGGGAGCTGCTATACGAGGTGAAGAAACTATCATTAAGGCTGGCAGCCGTGGCACCAATAAAAACCAGCTTATCCTGTGCCCAATCCTCTGGCAAATTTCCCGTTAAAACTTCGAGCATCGAGACAATTTGAAACCGATCTTCCTGGCCGCGAAAATTCAGCATTATTTGGTATCCTTTATCATCAGCATCCACATAACCACCGTCATTCTGAGCAAAGGGAATAAATGTAGCTTTTCCTAACTGATAATGCCGCTCTTTTCCCGGCACCTCTTGTAACTCGATGCCTTCTGGGGCTAAATACATCAGCGCCATTGTGGCACCCAAACCCACCATCTCTGCCCCTGATTCAGTTTCCAAAGACAGCAGACCGCGCCGCACTTTGCCATCTCCATCTAATACCAAGTCAGCCGCTGCTACTTGACCCTGTTTCTGTAACACTGGCGGCGCATTAACCGTGGCGCCAAAATTATCTTTTACCACCTTTTTCACCCCAATCAGGTTAGGTGTTGATTTCATCACCTGAACCAGCTTGTCATGGCCTGGTTGTACCGGTAAATCTCGATATAAATCCATGCCAATGGCGCGGGGTTTTGCGTCCCGGATTTTTTCGATAACTTGGGCCAAGACAGCATCAGGAATCGGCCATTGTCCCACGGCTCTAATAGTGGCTTCATCCAGTGCTACTACCGTAATCCTTTCTTCGGGAGGTTCTGGGGGACGGTGGCGGAAAAATTGATCCAGAGCGGCCCATTCTAAAATCTGAAACATCCCCACCATGCGCAGGGTAATGATGGCTCCCGCTATTGATGGCGCAGTCACCAGCAACGGGAGCCACTTAATTGAGTTTTTCAGGATCTGTTTCAGTTGCACCGCCTCCATAATCTCTCCCACCCAGCAAAAAGGGCTAAAGCTCTACTACAAACCAAGAGGGCTAAAGCCCTACTAAGAACCCTTAAAGAGGGCGAAGCAACCGGGTAATGGGTTATCGCTGAGGGGGTGAGAGACATCAAGCCCGGTTGCTTCGCCCCTACGAACCTCGATGATTAATTTTCCGATTCAGGGGAACTAACTACCGGCTCCTGAGCCAGTTCTGTTAACCCCACGGAATCGAGTAGTTCCTGCCATTGGGCGGCAATAGTGGTATCTTCAGGACGTGACTGCCTCAGTGCGGCTAAGGTTGCCACTGTATCATACCAAAATCCATTGGCGGCATACAATTGGGCTTGTTTCAGAGCATCAGCGGCGTTTAGTTCTTGGGTTAGAGAAGCGCTCATTTCCCCCCTTTGCACCCATCCTTCCACTACAGCATCCCGTTGGCGGTTGGCCACATCACAAACTACCGCCACCGTCCACTTATACCGCTGACCTACTTCTAATTGGGGGGCATCTTGTGGCAGTTGCAAACCCACAATCCCTGCCGTCCCAGCTAATGCGATCGTGGTTTGGTAAATCCCCTGAGAATTTTCATCCCACAAACTTAACTCAGCTTGGCGGACTCCTGACTTAGAAATATTCACCATCACTGTGGGATGTGGGGCGGTGGTAAATTCCCCATCAGTGGCAGGAATCAAAGCCGCAACAGGAGCTGACACATTCCCATCGGCCCCTTGACTCCCTGCTACTTGCAAGCAGTTTCCCCGCGCCGCACCCCCAGCAGTTTGCTCGGGTCTGCCCTTGGGTTTAAAGCTGACGCTTTGGGCGGTGGCTAGTGGCGGCACTGCCAGTAGCGCAAATAAAGAGAATGCTAAAACGGATTTGAGAGAGCCGGAGAATTTTTGCATCACCATAATTTTACTACCAGGGAAATCTAATCTGAATCCGAAGCCCCACTGAGATAGCTTCCACAATATGTACCGAAAAACCCCTACTTAGAGAAACCGGGTTGCTCCGGCATCCCATTTTTTAACTATATTATCACAATTTGGCCAAACACGTCGGCGATCCGTTGCACTTGAGCTGAAAAACTCCCGGTAGGGGCTTTTTCACAATTGCCCCTACATCTAAAATAACGGGAAAAGTTAACTATTCCCAATTCCCCAACAGGACGAAGGGCGCCCAAAAGTAAGGATTTTGATATTTCGGGTTTTGCAAGAGCGTAATTTGAGCATTGCGTAGAGCTTCCGCCTTGCTCATTCCTGCCTGAGACAGTTGCCGATAAAATTCTGACATAAAAGCGGCTGTAGATTCATCGTTGACTTGCCAGAGGGTGGCTAAGGTACTGCGGGCTCCGGAGCGAATGGCGATACCCGCCAACCCCAAAGCGGCTCTGCTGTCTCCAGCAGCAGTTTCGCAGGCACTGAGGACTAGCAGCTCGATGCTAGCGCGACGCCTACCGGCGTTCCGGCTAGTTTGCTGCCCCCCCCGCAACAGGCGATCGAACTCCTTCACGTTCACCCGCCCATCCCAAGTCAAAATAAATGTGTCCGCTGCATTAGAGCTAAACTGACCGTGAGTTGCCAAATGCAGAATAGGGAAAGACAGTTTTTCAATTTGCTTTTGCAGGTTATCAGTGACAAACTCCTGATTGAGCAGTTTCTGCGTGGGAATCTCGGCGGCAATATCCGCCACTTCATTTGCCACCCCGGGTAAAGCCGGAAACCCCTGGCGCGCTTCCGAGAGCGCCGCAGTTATCGCTTTTAACTGTACCTGATTGAGAGGGCGAGGGTCTAAAAGTTGCAAACCAGGAGTGAGGGAAATACTATATTTTTGAATCAAATATTGCTCGCCGTCGTGCAGAGCCGCCATAGGCAGATTTCTCAGGCTGCCATCCAACACAAAAACCAGAGTTTTAATCCCATTCGCAGTTAAATCTGCCTCGGCTGGGCGAATCAGCCAATCATAGATTTCCTGGGCTAATGGCAAGCGTTCTTGCTCAAAGGCAGTCCGTCTTAGAGAACTGCGGGCCCGGTTGAAGATGGTTTCTAATTCCGCTTGGGATTTTGGCGTGGAATAGTGGCGTAAAGATTGACCGGGGATAGATAAGACCACTTCCAGACGATCGGCTAAAATAATCGGATAAATCACCGCCGCCTGGGGGTCGATTTCATCGATCGGCTTCACTTCCGCATCAGCGCAAGCATCCCGGAAAAAGTTATCCAGTTCCGCCAATTGTAAAGCCTCAATGGTCTGCCGCGCTTGTTTGAGCTTATCTTGACTGGGAGATTTTTCTTTCAGGAGCAAACTCACCAATTCCCGATAGATAGGTTCTACACTAGAACGGAAGGAAAATTGCACATCCGGGTTGACCGCCACCAAATCCCCCCGGAGAGAAGCGATAATCTCCACAGCTTGGTTGTAGTGGCCGATCGCCCCCTCCCTGTCTCCCTGCGCTTGGCGAATTCGTCCCAACTGCCACAGCAATTGATAAGCAATCTCCGGGTGTTCCAACTGTGGCACCACAGTCAAAGCCTCATTTGTCAACGCCGCCGCTTTATCTAACTGCCCCTGTAGTTCCCATAACCGCCCCTGCGTCTCCAAAATATGAGCAATAATCGGCTGATTCCCCAAAATTCTCGCTGGTGGCAAGACCCGATCGAGCCCCTCAATTATCTCTGGTAGCGAAGGCTTTCCCAGGGGTGACTGCGCCATTTTAATCAAAGTTTGCGCCAGATTAACCTGGGCGTACAGACCCGAACCGCCAGACGGAAAATCCTTCCCTACCGGTGGAAGACTCCGCCATAAAGTCTCGGCTTCTGACCATTTGCCCAAATCCACCAGCCAACTCAATTGGTTTAATTGCGCCTGCATCTGTATCGGCGAATTACCCGCCATTTGAGCAGCTTTCTGGTATAATCCTACAGCCTTTTGTCCCAGTTCCAGACGTTCTACCGCTTCTACCGTCGGTTGGTTCGCCACTGCCCGCGTTGTATTGCCCAAATTGAGATACAATTTCGCCTCTTCTTCCGGCATATTTAACTTTTGCACTGCCTCTAACCCCAGGGATAAAACCTGCTCCGAAGCCTCCAACTGTCCCAAAACCCGCAACACATTCCCCAAATCATTAATCGCCCGCACCATAGGCAATCTCAGAGCCTGATTTTGTAACCTTTGCTGTAGCGCCGAAACATCTCCCGCATCCACATCACAGGTTAGAGATTCCCCAGTTAAAGCCCCTAAAAGCGTTTCGCAGGCTCTGGGATACAAACCCAGCCCCTGTAAAGCCCGACTTTGATGAATTTGGGCTTGCATCCACTGGTCTTTAGCATCCAGTTCCCCGTAAAGTTTCGCCGCCTCCTGCCAAGCAGCCAAGGCTTCTGGCAGCCTACCTCTTTCCATTTGTAACTTACCTTGGATATCTCTAGTTTGAGCCAGAATTCTCGATTTTTCCCCGCTGGAGGGTTGACTTACTAATAAAGATATGCTATTATTAACCGCAACTTCTGCCGCATCCCACTGTTGCAGTTGTCCCACCGCAGCGGCCAGATTACTTAATGCCATTGCTTGATTGAGATAATCCCCCCGCGCCTCAAACTCCGAAGCCGCTTGTTGCAGTAAAGGCACCGCTTCCAGAAACCTGCCCGCATCATATAATTGTTTCGCTTGTGCCACTAATGGTAAATTCGCCGTTGGCGCCACCACCCTTGACCCTGGTGGCGTCACCGCAACTGTCGCGATCGGTATCACCACAGTCAGCAGCAGTGACAGACAAAATAAGAAAATTGGTTTCGAGACCGACTTAAGTAATTTCATAGTTTAAGCAAAACGCCAATATGTTCGTAGTAGGGCTTCAGCCCTCTTGGTTTGTAGTAGGGCTTCAGCCCTCTTGGCTCGTAGTAGGGCTTTAGCCCTCTAAGTAGTAGGGCTGGCACTGCCCACCCTACAGAACCTCTTGGTTTGTAGTAGGGCTTCAGCCCTCTAAGTTCGTAGTAGGGCTTTAGCCCCTCCCTCAATTGTGAGACTGTCTATCTAGCCTGAAATTGCTCATTTGCTGGCGAATTGATGAGAGAATTTTGGCATCAAAATCAGGATAACGTGGTCATCGCTGGAGATGAGCGATTTTTGCGTCTTTCCAGATAAGCTGTCAGAGCCGCTTCATCCGTTCGATGTTCCAGAAAATATTGCTTTAACTCTCCGTCGGACATAATTGAGTAATCAATTTGGCTCATCAAGGCACCTCCTCTTTAGGCGTAATTTTCAACTCAATTTCTTCATTACAGCCTGTTCAGAAATAATCTGAACGGCTTTCAAAGTCCCTCTCCCTCCCTGGGAGAGGGATTTAGGGTGAGGGCAATGTGTTAAACCACTCGTGAACAAGCTGTAAATCCCGCTAAAATGAACAGGTTTTTGGTTCTAGCGTCAAGGCAAACAAGGTGAATTGGTTGGAACATTACATAAGTCAAGTGATCACAAATTCGATACAGACACCTCAATTGTGAGTCAGTAGGCATCTTGCTCCCATCCAATGATAAATAATCTTCCGACCAATTAACGAGGCAGACAAATCCCTGACGGCTGAGGACGGCGCTCCCCAAACCTCTGCTCTGGATTGTATCCCACCAGCATCACCTCTCCTTTGGCATTGCGCACCCACCCGCGAGCTAGGACAATCTCAGAACCGGAATCAGGCATTTTTGGCAAGCTGGGCTCTCCAATTGCCCCTATAGATGTCACCGTCGGTTCCACCCAGATCAACTCGGTGGGTTCATCACTGAGAACGTCATTCGCAGAACGAGGCACCCCACCTTTTCCCGTAATCGTAAACGCGCTCCCCTCTCCCGCCGTGCAAGGATTGGCCCCAATCAGCACCCCAGGGTCCACCACATTGGCGGCTAGTTCCACCAAACCCTGCGCTGGGTTTACCCCAGAGGCGCTAAATGTCACTGTGCCTTGGAACTGGGGACCAGCGGCTTGAGAGATGGCGGCAATATCGCTGGTGGGCAATAAAGTCGTGGGATTGACCTGCAAAACCGCAAATTCTTCATCTTTCAATCCCAGTCTGGTTCTCAATTCCTCCCGACTCACCGCCGCCATCCCAAAGATATTGGCCACATTCAGGGTGACACGACCCCCTTGAGCGGTGCGCGCATTGGCGGTAATATCGCTGTTTTCGCTGGGAAAAGCTACTAAAATCTGACCATTGAGGGTGATGTTGCCCCCGTCAGAGCTACCCGCATCGCTGGTAATGCGACTTTGACGGCGCAACAGGATATCTTTAGCTTGCAGGTTGATGTTGGCTCCCGAACCGGATGCAGTGGTGCCATCAAGGCGGGCTTGATTTTCCAAGTTGATAGAATTAGCGGTGATATTCAGATTGCCCGCGCCTCCGGTTCCCAACGCTTGCACCGTAACCGTGGCACCATCTCGGACAATTAAGCTATTGGCATTGATATTTACTGACCCGGCATTTCCTGTGGCAGTGGCATTGTCCAGGGCGAACAACTGACCCGCTGCTGCCTCAATTTTGCTGAGAAAATTACCATCACTCGCCATACCCGTGACTTCCACAATCCCCACATCTAGAGTAATGCTCCCTGCATCTCCCGTTCTCACAGATGCAGTAGAAATTGCCCCGCCAGAGTACACTTTCAGCACCGGTGTAGAAATGTAGATGTCGCCTCCGGGATTGGGGGTGGTGGTTTCTGCCGAGAGAAAACTGGGAATTTGAGTGCCATTTGCCAACAGCCCAGAGACCCCAGAGACTTCCACAGACTCGCTAGCTCTAATGGTTAAATTGCCTCCCGCTCCCCCGGTGGTATTTAATAACTTCGCGCCAAGAATTAGGCCACTAGAGGAACTAATCCCAGCTCCCTCCGAGACAATTAACCGCTTAGTATCGATATTAATGTCTCCCGCCGGACCATTAGAACCGACGGCGTTGGTGGTGATGAATGTTTGCGCAGCATTTCCCGCGAGACTGCGCAAAACTTCTACCGATTCTTTGGCTGTAATCGTAATATTCCCCGATGCTGCTTCACTGCGGGTGGCAGTGGCCAAACCACCACCATCCCTCATGGTGAAACGATCGGCCTCCACCATAATGTCTCCACCTTTCCCGGTACTCTCCACCACTGTCCCGCTGTAGATTGCAGCACTGAAAAACTCAACCGTGTTGGCGCCGATCGCGATATTTCCTGCATTGCCCACACCAAGTGTGGCGCTACCTACTCCCACCCCATTTGACAAAAATATCCGCCCGGTCTTGATCGTGATATTTCCCGCATTTCCCGTCCCAGAAGTGCCCGATAACAGCACCAAAAGTGGGTTAAATGGGTTGAAGGTTCCCGATGTGGCAAACTCCGCTAAAGTCCGCTGAAAATTTTCCACTCCCTGCCCCCTGATTAGCACAGAGTCAGTAGCCCGGATGTTCACATCCCCCCCCGCACCAGATCCCAGTGCCAATGTAGAAATTTGCGCCCCCCCCTCAGCCCGAAAATTTTCGGCATTCATATTAATCCCTCGACCATCTAGATTCGCCAATGTCAGCCCATAAATTCCCCCACCGCTGATGGAGACATTGCCACCCCTGATATCCACTTTGCCACCACCAGCCCCGCTCGTATTCACCAGGGAATTATTCTGCTGAATCTGGCCAAACCTCTGAATATTCTCATAATTGAAACTTAACCCAAATGGCGTGGGGGCGAAACTCACTAACCCCGGACTCGCCACACTTCCCAAAATAATTTGACCGCTACTAGCCGCTAAATTACCCCCATTCAGTTGAATATCCCCACCAATTAACCCTAAAGTTTGCCCCGGTTCTACCGCTAATCCTGGATTGTCGAAAATCGGCAAGGGTAAGATACCTGCTAGGGGGTTGGCTGGCGCCGCTACCCGCGACTGATTGACTATGGTTCCCGGATTTTCTCGAAATTGCAACCCTATGGGCAGATTTACCGTCAACAGCGGAGCTTCTGGATTACTGGCGCTGAATTCCCACCCGCTATCAAATACCACACTATCAGCAGTAGTGGCGAAAAACGACCCGCGCAAGTCTAACCGCGCTTCCGGTCCAAACACAATGCCTTTTGGGTTGATGAAAAATAAATTGGCATTACCCAATACTCCCAATGTCCCCAAAATGTTGCTGGGATTATTCCCGGTGACGCGGCTAAAAATGTTAGCGATGCCATCGGGATTATCAAAATAGGCTCCCCGCCCTGAATTGACATTAAATTCTTGGAAACTGTGGAATAAGTTATTGCCCCGGACTGCCCCGCCAGAGAGGCGCTCTGATGGGATACCATTGATAGTTTCCGGTAGCACTTGGGAGTTGGAACCGCCGAGAGTGCTGTCAGGAATAATTTGCGCTATGGCGGGACAAGGCAATAGTAACCATCCCACACATATTAAAGCGGAATGTAGGCGAGACATGGTGAATTGTTTTCCCGTGTGAGTGTTTTAGGCAGGGCAAAATCCCAAATAATGATTAGTAATTATGATGGCTCCTCTTGGTTCGTAGTTGGGCTTTAGCCCAATCCGGTTGTGGTTTTGGCTTGATTTTTCTTCCCCCCCTTTCAAAGGGGAGATTGGGGGGATACAAGAACCAATAACCAATGACCAATGACCAATTAACGAGGCAGACAAATCCCTGACGGCTGAGGACGGCGCTCCCCAAATCTCTGCTCTGGATTGTATCCCACCAGCATCACTTCTCCTTTGGCATTGCGCACCCACCCGCGAGCTAGGACAATCTCAGAACCGGAATCAGGCATTTTTGGCGAGCTGGGCTCTCCAATTGCCCCTACAGGTGTCACCGTCGGTTCCACCCAGATAAACTCACCCGGTTCATCCGTCAGGACATCATCAGCAGAACGAGGCACCCCGCCTTTTCCGGTAATTGTAAACGCGCTCCCCTCTCCCGCCGTGCAAGGATTTGCCCCTATCAGCACTGCAGGATCCACCACATTGGCCGATAGTTCCACCAAACCCTGGGCGGGATTCACCCCAGAGGCGCTAAATGTCACCGTGCCTTGGAACTGGGGACCAGCAGCTTGAGAGATGGCGGCAATATCGCTGGTGGGCAATAAAGTGGTGGGATTGACTGGCAAAACCGCAAATTCTTCATCGTTCAATCCCAGTCTGGTTCTCAATTCCTCCCGACTCACCGCCGCCATACCAAAGATATTCGGTACATTCAGGGTAACGCGACCCCCTTGAGCGGTGCGCGCATTGGCGGTAATATCGCTGTTTTCGCCGGGAAAAGCTAATAAAATCTGACCATTGAGGGTGATGTTGCCCCCGTCAGAGTTACCCGCATCGCTGGTAATGCGACTTTGACGGCGCAACAGGATATCTTTGGCTTGTAGGTTGATGCTGGCTCCTGCACCGGATGCAGTGGTGCCATCAAGAAGGGCTCGATTTTCCAAGTTGATGGAATCAGCGGCGATATTCACGTTGCCTGCGCTTCCGGTTCCCA
Source organism: Oscillatoriaceae cyanobacterium M33_DOE_052 (assembly GCA_015296065.1). Taxonomy (GTDB): domain Bacteria; phylum Cyanobacteriota; class Cyanobacteriia; order Cyanobacteriales; family Laspinemataceae; genus Koinonema. The sequence goes on from DVDU01000100.1 coordinate 100,644, forward strand.
CCGCTTGCACTGTCACGGTGGCTCCATCTCGCACAATTAAGCGATCGGTATTGATATTCACTGACCCCGCATTTCCCGTGGCGTTGGGATTGGACAATTGCTCCACAATACCAACCGAAGCCTCGATTTTACTGCTCAATTCACCATTGTTGGCAGTGCCAGTGATTTCTACAGTCCCAGCATCGATGGTGATATTGCCCGCATCTCCGACTTGGAAAGAAGCAGCCGAAATCACCCCCCCATCCCGCACTGTCACCACTGGTGCGGAAATGTAGATATCACCACCGGGATTGGAGGTAGTGGTTTGAGCGGTAAGATAACTGGGAATTTGAACACCCCCCACCTCCACAGGGGAAATACCTGCTAATTCCACTGACTCACTAGCCTGAATGTTTAAATTGCCTCCTGGTCCTCCTTCTTGAAAAAAGTTGTTGCCGAAAATAACACCGCTCGAAGAACTAATCCCAGCGCCCTCCGAAACAATTAACCGCTTAGTATCGATATTAATGTCTCCCGCCGCGCCACTGCCAGTGATGGCATTGGTGGCGATCGTGGTTGGCGACGCTGCTCCCGAGAGATTACGCAAAAGTTCTACCGATTCTGTGGTCTTAATCGTAATATTCCCTGCGGCTCCTTCGCTGCGATTAACGCTAACTAACACCCCGCCATCACTCACCGTTAACCGCTCCGCCTCCACGATGAGGTCTCCCCCTTTCCCCGTACTCCCCTCCAACGTCCCGGAGTTAATGGCAGAACCCACGATCTCAACCGTGCTGGCGCGGATAGTTATCCTGCCCCCATTGCCATCAGCAAATGTAGCGCTCCCTGATATTACCCCATTCTCAAACCGCACTCTTCCGCTCTCGATCGTAATATTTCCCGCATCTCCAATGCCAGAAGTACCAGTCAATAACATCAGTTGGGGGCTAAATGGATCAATGTTTCCCGAAACCAGATAATTTTCAGTCAACCTGATATAGTTATCCAATCCAAACCCTATAAATTCTACCGCGTCAGTAGCCCGGATGTTTATATCCCCCCCCACCGCTGCGCCTAACGTCAAAGTCCCAATTTTCGCCTCCTCTCTTATCTGCAATGAATTGGCATTAATATCAATCCCTCGACCATCTATATTCGCCAAGGTCAGCGCATAAATTCCGCCACCGCTGAGAGTGACATCGCCACCCCTGATATCCACCTTACCCCCACCCGGTCCGCTAGTATTCACCAGAGAATTCTGCTGCTGAATCTGGCCAAACCTCTGAATATTCTCATAATTCAAACTTAACCCAAATGGCGTGGGGGCGAAACTCACTAACCCCGGACTCGCCACACTCCCCAAAATAATTTGACCGCTACTGGCCGCTAAATTCCCCCCATTCAGTTGAATATCCCCGCCAATTAACCCTAAAGTTTGCCCCGGTTCTACCGCTAATCCTGGATTGCTGAAAATCGGCAACACCAGGTTTAGTCCTAGCTGATTTGACGGCGCCGCTACCTGAGACTGATTGACTATTGTTCCGGGATTTTCTCGGAATTGCAACCCGATGGGAATATTCACGGTTAAAATCGGGGCTTGGGGATTACTGGCGCTGAATTCAAACCCGCTATCAAATACCACACTATCAGCAGTAGTGGCGAAAAACGACCCGCGCAAGTCTAACCGCGCTTCCGGTCCAAACACAATGCCTTTTGGGTTGATGAAAAATAAATTGGCATTACCCAATACTCCCAAGGTCCCCAAAATGTTGCTGGGATTATTCCCGGTGACGCGGCTAAAAATGTTAGCAATGCCATCGGGATTATCAAAATAGGCTCCCCGACCTGAATTGACATTAAATTCTTGGAAACTGTGGAATAAGTTGCTACCGCGTACTGCCCCACCGGAGAGGCGATCGGAGGGGATACCGTTGATAGTTTCTGGTAGAACTTGGGAGTTGGAACCGCCGAGAGTGCTGTCAGGAATGATTTGCGCTATGGTAGGGCAAGGCAATAGGAGCCATCCCGCAAATATTAGGGGAAAATTTAGGCGAGACATGAGTGATTTTTTTTCGGTGCGAGTATTGATTTAGTTGGGGCACCCTGAGCAGCAGTATCAATGGTGAGTTAGAGCAAGTGCAGGAGATTTAACCCACTAACATCATACTATTTTTATATAGCAGTCCTATTTCAATCTTAATATTTTTGTAGGGGCAATCCCCCCGTGGTTGCCCCGGAGCGTCTAGGGGCAGCCACCCTTCGACAGGCTCAGGGGAAACCGGGGGGCCTGCCCCTACAATTACCCGCACAATTTTTCAGAAAAGGCTGTAGCTTGGTTGGTGAATAAATAATGGAGCCAGGAGGGCGGGGGAGCTGGGGGGATGCTTGCCTCCCCGTCTCCCCGGCGGAATCGATCGTGGGGTTAAAGTCTCCCCTAATGATGGTCAAAAAGGTTCTCGTAGCCCAGCAAGTCCAACTCGACAAATATGGGCAAGCAGTTAAAACTATCTTGCGCTAACTGCCAGCGGTCTTCTCGCTGTAGCATGGCGGCGAGTTTTTGCTGCACAGCTAGTAAATGTAGTACATCGTTGGCGGCGTATTTGAGCTGGTCTGGTGATAGGGAGGCGGCGTTACCCCAGTCGGAGCTTTGGGCGGTTTTGTCTAGTTCTATTTGCAGCAATTCTTGCACTACATCTTTGAGCCCATGACGAGGGCTGTAGGTGCGGGCGAGTTTGCTGGCAATTTTAGTGCAGAAAACTGGTTTGACCCGGATGCCTAGGTGGTATTGTAAGGCGGTCATGTCAAACCGGGCAAAGTGAAAAACTTTGAGGACGTTTTCGGCTTCTAGGAGTTGTTGTAAATTGGGGGCGGCGGTTTGACCTTTGGTGATGCGAATGACGGTAACGCGCTCTTGGTTGCATAGTTGAATCAAACAGAGACGATCGCGCCGAGGCAGCAGTCCCATCGTCTCTGTATCCACCGCCACGACTTCTGAGCTAGCATAGGCTGCTAGTTCCGCCTCGTCAAGGTCGCCATCTCTGACCTGAAAATCTTCCACTACTCCTCACCTGCCTATCAGCGGCGTTTAATAAAAATCTGGGTGAAATAATATTCCCCTTTGGCATTTTTGGCAATACCAACCCCAGTTAAATCAAAATCTCCTTCCATATTCTTGCGGTGTCCGTCACTGCCAATCCAACCTGTCACCGCTTGCCGCACTGGGTCAGCGTGGCCATAATTATAAGCCACATTTTCTGCGGCTGACCCATAGGTAATTTCCTCGGCTATGGCATCCACCCGCGCCTCAAAACCATCGTGACTGAAAGGAACGCTACCGTTAGCCATATTCTGGCTATGTTCTCGGCATTGCTGGCTGATAGTTTGATTCAAACTTAAGGGGGGTAAACCCTTCTGAGCGCGGTATTGATTTACCTGTTGGTGAACGGCTTGTTCCATATCGGCAATGCTACCTTGTGCCACGGCTACAGGTAACGCTACTGGCGCCACTTTTACAGGGATATTTGAGGAAATGGCACCAGTACAGGAGGCGGCTGCTAGTGCCGCCAATACCGGTAGGGTAATTTTGGGGTTTAACTGGGGTTTCATCACGAAGTAAATTACTCAGTAAATTTGAGGAATTTGGCCACAGTTTGCACGTCTTTATCACCCCGTCCAGAGCAGTTAATGACAATGCGAGGACTGCCGCTCAACTGGGGACAAAGTTTTTCTAAATAAGCGATCGCGTGGGCGGTCTCCAATGCGGGGATAATTCCCTCTAATTGAGATAACCGCTGGAACCCGGCCAGAGCCTCTTCATCAGTGATGCTGTAATACTCGGCTCGCCCTGCGTCTTTTAAATAGCTGTGTTCTGGGCCAACTCCAGGATAATCTAAACCAGCGCTGATGGAGTGGGCCTCCACTACCTGGCCATCATCATCTTGCAGTAAATAGCTCATGGCGCCGTGCAGGACTCCCACCCGTCCTTGGGTGAGGGTGGCGGCGTGTTTGTCAGTGTTGACGCCTTCCCCGGCGGCTTCTACGCCAATCATCCGGATTTGGGTATCGCGGACGAATTCGTGAAATAATCCCATTGCATTAGAGCCACCGCCGACGCAAGCTAAGAGAATATCAGGCAAACCGCCCCATTTTTCTTGGCATTGAGTGCGAGTTTCTTGGCCGATAATGGCTTGAAAATCCCGCACCATCATGGGGTAGGGGTGGGGGCCAGCTACGGAACCGAGGATGTAATGGGTGGTTTCGACGTTTGTCACCCAATCGCGAATGGCTTCCGATGTGGCATCTTTGAGGGTGCCGGTTCCCGCTGCTACTGGGGAGACTTTGGCGCCCATAAGGCGCATTCTAAAGACGTTGAGGGCTTGGCGTTCCATATCCCGCACGCCCATATAGATAATGCACTCGAGCCCAAAGCGAGCGCAGACGGTGGCGGTGGCAACGCCATGTTGACCGGCTCCGGTTTCGGCGATGATGCGTTTTTTGCCCATGCGTTTGGCGAGGAGGACTTGCCCCAAGGCGTTGTTGATTTTGTGGGCGCCGGTGTGGTTGAGGTCTTCCCGTTTGAGGTAGATTTGGGGGCCGCTGCCGTCGGGGCGTCGGTAATATTCGGTGAGGCGATCGGCAAAGTACAGCGGGCTGGGGCGTCCCACGTAATCTCGCAGCAGTGAGGATAGTTCTTGTTGGAAATCTGGGGTTTGGCTGTAGCTATAGTATGCCGTTTCCAGTTCCGACAGAGCGGGCATGAGGGTTTCCGGGACGTATTTGCCGCCGAAATTGCCAAATCTACCCTGGCTGTCTGGTTGCTGGGTGGGGGCGGTGGTGCTGGGGTGTAAGGGGGTAGCAGTCACGGTGTCAATTCCTGTATGATTTCCTTTTAATTTGATTTCCATCCCGAATCGGGATTCGGTGAGCTTCAGGCATTGTGAATCAAGATTATCATACCTAGAGGAGCAACCCACAAACACCAAACCTCGGTGATGATGCACAAGCGATCGCCGCCACCCGGTTTCTGTTTGAGGCGCCACTAGACCGGGATTGTGGGCGTCGCCGTCAGCAGCACCCGGAGGGAATTTGTGGCGCCTAACTCTGTTTCTGAGTTTAAAATATGATCAAAATCCCTTTCTGGGATGGATATGGAATGATATTTATGGCTGCTAATAAGGGCAATAATTCTTCTGGCGCTTCTCAGGAGCGTGTGGCTTATCAAGAATTCGGCAATGTTAATCCCCTGGCTGTGGAGCGGGGGGTATCGGAGCTACCGCCATCCCAACAGGATTTGCGGGTGCAGGCTTCTCGGAAGGGACGCAAGGGAAAAACGGTAACGGTGGTGACGGGTTTTCAGGCGAAACCGGAAACTCTGGCGGCGTTGCTTAAGGTGTTGAAAACTCAGTGTGGTGCAGGTGGGACGGTGAAGGATGGTGAAATTGAAATTCAGGGCGACCACCGTCAGAAAGTGGTGGAGATTTTGGTAAAAGAGGGTTACAAAGCGAAAATCAGTGGTGGCTGATGGTGGGAAGCGGAAACCGGGTAGTGATTTGGTCAGCTCACATCCGGTTTCTGGGGGTTAATTAAGCGATCGTTTTCATGTATTGGGCCAGGGAGTTGAGTTGTTCGGTGCTGGCTTTGACTTCGACGATCGCCTTGGCGGTTTGCAACGCAAGGCCGTTGAGGTCGTTCATGGCATTGGCCACTTGGCCGATGGCGATCGCCTGTTGGTTCGCACTCAGGGAGATTTGCTCGGTACTCACTGTGATGTTGTCGATCGCGCTGGTCACACCTTGGAAGGCTCCCGCCGTATCTTCAGCGATTTTTACCGTGGTTGCTACGGTATTCGTTCCCTTCTCGGTCACCAACACCGTGGAATTAATCGCCGTTTGAATGTCCGCCACCAAAATGCTGATTCTTTCTGTGGATTTTTGACTCTGGTCTGCCAGTTTGCGAATTTCACTGGCAACCACGGCAAAACCCTTGCCATGTTCCCCCGCTCGTACTGCTTCCACCGCCGCGTTGAGAGCGAGCATATTGGTTTGGCTGGCCAAGTCTCCCACTAGGCTGGAAATGTTCCGAATTTGGGATATTTGCTGGCTGAGGCGAGCGGTTTTTTCGGCGATCGCGCTCACCGTTGTGTTTAAAGTTGACATCTCCGCCAGGGTTTTATCCACCGCCTTCATCCCAATTTCCGCTAAGTCCAAAGCTCGGCGAGCCGCCGCCGCTACCCCTTCGGTTTGCTGAGCCGTTTGCCGAGCCGATGCGCCCAACTCATCAATCGTGGCCGTGGTTTCATTCACCGAAGATGCCTGCTCCATTGCCATCCCTTCTTGCGCCTGGATATTTTGGGTGATATTCGCCGCCGAGGCAGCCATTTCCCCAGCCATTTGCTCCACTCGTTTGGTCACTCCTGATATCATCGCTGAGACTGACCAAAAGATGCAGCCTATTTCTATCAAGGTTAACACCTTCAACATGAAATATATGTTTTCCAGCGATTTGGTTTGTTCTGTGGTGACATCAGTGAGTAAACCGGACTGGGATGGGTTTAATTTGGCTTGAGATTCTATTTGATTGGTTAAGTTCTTGATTAATTGATTTTGCGACTGAAAATGATAATATACCAATCCTAACAGCAAAAAAAATCCTGCTAGAGATGGGATGGAGATTAACCAAATGTATGTGCCAATTTTGCGATTTTTCAGGCTGGTAAACATAAATTTTTACCCATAAATTACATTGTGTTCATCAAAATCAGCCCCGGATTTAGCAACTTTGATGTGATAGCAATAGGCTCCCTTGTTTATTTCCGCTCCCATAGATATGAGAATTAAGAAATCTCATCATTCCCCTGGGTCAAGTCTCTGGCTCTGTTACCCGCGCCCTCTTTTGTCCTGTTTCGGTTCTTGTTTCGGTTGTGAGTGGGGCCACAGCCCTCTATTTGGTTGGCAGTTGGTGTGTTAGGTTTCAATTATCGCCCTAGGAGATGCCAAATTGTGCAATTTGTGACATTTGGCCTTGCCCCTTGAGGGTTTATCCCCCTGACCTCACCTCCTACCGTACTTTTGCCTACGGCTGCCGGTGGGCAATCACATACCACAAAATCTATTTTATGTCAACCACAATTTTGCGGGTTTATTTTAAAGATATGGATAAGATTATGAAGAACAGTGGGTAAAATAAAAGTATAGTCTCCACCACTTAGCGCCAAAAGCGCCGAACCGAGGACCACCGGCGGGAAACCAGCGGCTGATTCCGTTGGTGGAGACCCCAAGCCCATCATGGAAAGCGGGGATATCCCGGTGCATCGAGGGGGACTGTACTCAATCAAAGCGTCCTAGTCCCCCGGGTAGCATTCAGCTAGTCTGAGGGCAGGTTAACCGGCGTTTTGGTTGGCAGCGGGGATGACCTGCGAACCTGCCCCTACTAGGGTTCAAGTGAGCAACAGGCTAGGCATAAATCGGGATGGTGTTATGAATACAGTTCTGCTGGTGGAAGATAGCCTCACCCAACAAAAAATGATTTCCGACCTCCTTAAGGATAAAGGTCTCAATGTCACTGTGGCTAGTGATGGCGTGGAAGCGATCGAGAAAATTCAGCAACAGTCCCCAGACCTGGTGGTTTTGGATATCGTCATGCCGAAAATGAATGGCTATGAGGTGTGCCGCCGCATCAAAAGCACTCCTACCACCCAAAATATTCCGGTAATTATGTGTTCGGCGAAGGCGGAAGAGTTCGATCGCTACTGGGGGATGAAACAGGGAGCCGATGCCTACATCTCTAAACCCTTTCACCCCAAAGAACTCCTCGGCACCGTGAAGCAGTTGCTCAATCCCTGATGGGCGATCGCCCAAAGGGGTACAACTGGCCTGACACCGACTCCACCAAAGTCAGCTAATGACTCAACAATCAGCCTCCGCCCCCCCACACTCCCTAACCCTCCCCTCCTTATTTACGATCTGAGGGGAGGGGGAATGACACTTGGCTTGTCTGGGATGAACCGCAATACCTTGCTGATTTTTGCCAGAAGTGGCAAATTGCCGAATCACAGTCATTTCAATTAAGGTTAATCCAATTATGGGCGATCGCTTCTGCGATGCCAATCCACCAGTAGGGGTCCAACGAGGGAAGCGCCCCTAGGCCAAGCGCCCCGACATTTAATGTCTCACTTTTATTTGAAGCACTATAATATCAAGTCCTACTGCTTCGTTGGTGAATAACTGAGGGGGCAATCCCCCTGTGGTTGCCCCGAAATTACCCGATCGATGCCCCCGCACTTGATATATAGTAATTTCAAATAACAATGAAACACTCGATATTGCCCTAAAGCCCTCACCCCCGTCCCCACACCCGGCGTAGGGAGAGGAGGGGAAGAGAGAGTAAGACTTGTATCAGATTGGCCTTTCCAGTCCCTCTCCCCTTGTGGGAGAGGGATTTAGGGTGAGGGGAGACTAAAATCTCATTCTTAATTGAAATAACTATAACTCACGATTCTAAATTGCTAATAACAGACTGCAATATTAAACATCCGGCAACGACGCCTTTTCCCCTTTCTCTGCCATCTAGTAGGATAATCAAATAGTAAAATTGAATACAAATCTTATCTAGAGCGGTTCTCGGTTTAGTGAACTATAATAGGTTTTGGCTAGATTCCCCATTTCCCTGCTTATGACAGAAGCACATTGATTTGAGAAATGCTATTATATATTTAACCACAAAATTTTCTCGCTCTAAATAAATTTACAATTACAGAATAGTTTAAGATTGTTCCTGCCAGGGTTTAGGGTGATTTAAGTGAGCTATCTCAGGTAATTTATGAACACTACAATGCCCAAAATTAAACCGACAGTTTTTGTCGTCGATGACGATCAGGACACGCTGGAAGCTATGTCAGAAATTTTAGAGGATTTTGGTGGGTACGAAGTGCGCGTAGCCAAAACTGGCCAATTAGCTATTGAGTCAATTCAAAAAGTCCTCCCAGATTTAATTCTCCTGGACATGAAAATGGATGATATGACTGGTGAACAAATTTACCAGATTCTGCAAGAAAATCCATTGACTTGTCATATTCCTGTAATTTTTGTCACTGGCTTTGATAAGCCGGAAAATGTATGCAAAAGCTGGAATCCCTCAGTGATGTATTCTATCACGAAACCATTCACGTTGGACGACTTTTTAGCCAAGATTAAAAATCGTTTAGTGTTGGGGCATCAGAATTAATATTATCCTCGGATAATACAGCCTTTTCTGAAAAAATGTGGTATATCTTGAAATCCCGGATCCGCTCTGGGATCAAGATTGAGGGTGAGGGTATGTACCATATAGACCTGCAACCCGGTGGAGCAAGTCCAGTTGATCCAGCTACAGTAGGTGGGCAATGCCCTAATATGAAGTCCAACTAATCCACCTACCCCTGTCAAGCTACCGTTTATAGAGATCTTTGGCTTCGTGACCACCCCTATTGCCCTCACCTCACAAGTGCAGGTTTTTCATCTCTGGCAGAAAATGTCTGACAAACACCCAATTGTGCTATCACCCCCCACCCCTCTCCCCTCTTGCTCCCCTTTCCCCCTTTTTGGTCAAAAGGGGTTGGGGGATAGAGGGCAATCTAAAAAACTTGCACTTGTCAGGAGTCCCAGACGGGGGTATTTCCGTCTTACTCCCCTTTCTCCCCCCCCCCTCTCCCTTTTTGGGAGAGGAGAAAGGGGGTTGGGGGATAGAGGGCCAGTTCTCTGGCTTGTCTCATTGTTATTTGAATTGACTATACTGTTTGAGCTAAATCATCGATCGCCTTGACAGGGCTGGTATTGCCCACCCTACGACAATGCGATCGTGCCCAGATTTACTGGGGGCGCAGAGGGGGAGGACGAAGCAAGTGCGAAATGGTCCGTCTGTTTGATTGAGAGATCTCGGCGCGGATGTTTCGCCCCTGGAGAAATTATGATTTTGTTTGTAGGGGCAATCCACGAGGGAGGACTAGGGCCGAGAAAGCGGTTCGCCCCAAAAAAACGGAGACGGGGGAAATCATGATCAATTATCAATTATCAAGGACAAATGACCAATGACAAATGACAAACATCATTTTTCCGGTGGTTTCGGTCTCTGGGCTACAGTGTTGGGGGGGGCGCTGGTTCTGGTGGCACCGGTGAATGCGGCTGTCCCGGAACTAATCTCCTACCGGTGGGGCACCTCAGAGCTTTATGTAGTTTATATTCCAGGGGATAATCGCTCAATTTTGGGGCGGGTGAGGCAGATTGAACCGGATGCGTTTATTAATGAGTATGAAGGGCGAACTTTTATTCAGGTGGGGGCGTTTGCTGACAAATCTAATGCTCAACGTCGCTCCCGAGAGCTAGAACGGTTGGTGGGGGTGCGATCGGCGATCGACAAAATCGATTTCACCGCTGAGAGTGACAATATCGCCTCCTCGCCGCCACCGCCACCACCGCCATCATATAGCGATGATTTTCTGCCCCCGCCGCCGGTGAACCTGGAGCCTTTACCGTCGCCGGTGGGGAATATCCCTCTGCCCAAGGGCTATTTTGCGATCGTCCCTGGAAAGCCAGAAAATTTATCCTCGATCGCACAGCAAGCGGTAGAGGCGGGGATTGAGGAGAGTAAAATATTCACCCGATCGGCTCCGTTTGGCCCCCACATTGCCATCGGCCCCTACCCCGATCAAACCACCGCCGAACAAGAAAGCAACTATCTCCGCCTCTTCGGTTTAGATGCCCGCGTGGAATATCAATAAATAGTTGTCCTTTGTCGGGAGAAAAAACCGGGTTTCTGGCCAAGAATCTCCGTTAAGATAAGAAATATTTCGTTTAGAAACCCGGTTTCTGGGGCACAATGACTAAAGACAAAGAACAAATTCACCAAATTATCGTTACAGCCGCCCAAATGCGCGCCATTGAAACGCGAGTATTTGACGCTGGAATGCCTGTAGCCGCCCTCATGGAAAAAGTAGCGGGAATGGTTGCCCGCCGCATTCAAGAACTTTATCCCCATCCTCAGCGAGTCGGTTTTCTCGTCGGTCCCGGACATAACGGCGGCGATGCCTTAGTCGTAGCGCGGGAATTGCACTTTCAAGGTTATCCGATTACCATCTATTCCCCATTTGCTAAATTTAAAGAACTCACCGGACAACACGCTCGCTATTTAGCCAGTTTAGGTTTTCAACCTAGTGATGATATCTCGATTCTCCAAAAATGCGATTTAATAATTGATGGCTTATTCGGTTTTGGGCTAGAAAAACCATTAACCGAACCAATCGCCACTGCTATTAACCAGATAAATCAATTGCCGCAACCTATTTTAAGTATCGATATTCCATCTGGTTTGCACACCGATACTGGCGAAGTTTTGGGCGCGTCTATCCGGGCGAATCGGACTTTTTGCCTAGGTTTATGGAAGTTGGGAGAATTGCAAGATCAAGCCCTAGAATATATCGGTATTCCCGAATTAATCGATTTTGATTTACCCCTGGCCGATATTGAGGCAGTGTTGGGCAATCCTGCCCCAATTAGAAGAATCACGCCGAAAGTAGCTTTAACCAATTTACCCTTACCCCGTGCGGTAGCAGGGCATAAGTACCAATTTGGCCATTTACTCCTAATTTGCGGTTCTCGCCAATACGCCGGAGCCGCAATTTTAGCTGGTTTAGGTGCCAGAGCCACTGGGGTAGGGATGCTGTCGATCGCCGTTCCCGAATCAATTAAACCAATTTTGCACGGACAATTACCCGAAGCCCTAATTATCGGCTGTCCAGAAACCGCAACAGGAGCCATATCGCACCTGCCAGCAAACCTCGACTTACACAGTTATGATACCATAGCCTGCGGCCCCGGAATCACCACCGCTCCCCAAACCTTAATCAAAACTATTTTACACATAAATCGCCCCCTAATTTTAGATGCTGACGCCTTAAACATCATGGCGCAATTAGGTGAAACTGCCAAACTATTAAACCGCCAATTTCCCACCATCATCACCCCCCATCCCGGCGAATTCAAACGCCTATTTCCCCATCTAGCCGCATCTTTAGCAAAAAATCGCGTTGAAGCCGCCCAAATCGCCGCCACAGAAAGCAACACCGTGGTAGTATTAAAAGGAGCCAGAGTCGTCATTTCTCACCCAGACACATTTGGCGGCGACACCTGGATTAATCCCCACAGTACCCCCGCCCTCGCTCGCGGTGGTAGCGGTGATGTTCTCACCGGTTTACTCGGCGGTCTCATCGCCCAGTCCGGGCGTTTGTGGAACCCTGAAAGTTCAACCCAAGCCCACATATTTGGCAGCGTACAAACAGCAGTTTGGTGGCACGCTCGGGCAGGAAAAATTGCCGCTGGTGAGCTAACAGAACTCGGTGTTGACCCCCTCACTTTAACCAAATATTTGCTCCCGGCTATTTCCCAAAATTAACCTCCCAGCCTGGTAGGGTGGGCAGTACCCTGCCCACCCTACAATCTACAATCTATACACAAATCAATTTTCTTGTGCTACTTTAGAGAAACCGACCAAAAATCCTGCTCAACCTATGAAATCAGTTTCCCATCCCCAGACGTTTAATAACCCGGAGCGGTTTATCGAGGGTTGGTATTGGGCCATCCCTTCCCATCAACTGAAATTAGGTCAAATTAAACCGGTAAACCTGCAAGGGAGAGAATTGGCGATCGCCCGTCTCGCCGACGGTAAAGCAGTTGCTTTTGATGCTTATTGTCCTCATATGGGGGCTCATCTCGCCGAAGGCAAGGTGGATGGTGACGGGATTCGCTGCTTTTTTCATAACTGGAAATTTGACACCTGCGGTAACTGCACTGATGTCCCTAGTCTGGGTAAATCTCTGCCCGTCCAAATCAAAACCTGGCCCACGGAAGAAAAATATGGCATGGTGTGGGTTTGGACTGGGGAAACCATTACCCATCCCATACCCTGTCCCCCAGAATTAGAAAACATCACCATTGACAGCAGTTTTGGCAACCATTTCTTGAAAAACTGTCATCCTAATGTAGTGATGATTAACGCCATTGATGCCCACCATTTTAACACAGTGCATAACTTCCCCATTGATATCGTTTTTAAACGAGAAGTGATCAGCACCCATGCCATCAAGTTCAGCAACACCACGCGAGGCGGCGATGATTCCTGGTTTATCAAACTCATCCGCCCTTTTTACAAAAATGAAGGCACATACAGTATGTGTTACTGGTATGGCAGCAATGGCACAGTCACATTAGGCCCGGACTTTTTACACTTTTATATCTTATTTGCTCTGCGTCTGACCAAAGAGGGTAAAACCGAAGGTCAAACTATCCTCGTCACCAAAAAACGCCCTGGTATTTGGGGCTGGTTATTTAACCGGGTCGTGTTGTGGCTTACAGAGCGGGTGGGAAACTACTTCGGGAAAGGGGATACCCAAGTTTTCCAAACCATTAAATTTGATTTCAAAACTCCCACGAAAGCCGACAAAGCTGTAGTAGATTTCATCGACCACGTAGAAGGCCAAAAAGCCCTATTTTGGGGCAGTTGGGAGCCGGTGACGCCAGCAACCCAGTTATCTTTAGAAAAGCACCTGGCATCGGTGGCAGAATTATGATAAAATCGGTGGTAATTACTGGGGTTTCTTCCGGTTTTGGCAGAGGCATGGTGGATGAATTTTTGCAGCGGGGATGGCAAGTGATTGCCACGATGCGTAATGTTGACAGTAAGCGGGAACTTTTTGCGGCACCTTTGGCGCAATATGGGGAGGAAAAACTAACTTTGCTCAATCTTGACCTGACGGACTCGGAGCAGGTAAAATCTGTGATTGATACTGTGCTAAATTATGGTTCTTTACACTGTTTAATTCATAATGCGGCATTTAGAATTTTTGGGGCTTTAGAAAACCTCAGTGAAGCGCAAATTAGGCATCAATTTGAGGTGAATTTTTTTGGGGCTGTATCCCTAACCCAGGCTTTTCTCCCCCTGCTCCGCCAAAGTCAGGGGAGTATCATCTTTATTTCTTCTACTTTTGGCTTTTGTCCCTATCCTCTCACTAGCGCACATTGTGCCAGTAAGCACGCTTTAGAAGGTTTTGCCGAAAGTCTTTATTATGAGCTACAACCCCACGGTGTGGATGTGGCAATTATTGAACCGGGGGCAAGTCAAACTAACTCGATGCAAAACCGCGCTTGGGGAGCTGGTGATAGTCCCACCTACCAATTACAAACGGCCAATTATCAAAAATTGCAACAAAGAATTACGGGGAATGCTGCTAATAATACGCCGATAGTGGCTCGACTGGCGGCGGATATTGCGGCGGGGAAACGGCACCCTTTCCGCTCTCGCGTGGGGACCGATGCTCAGATAACATATCTGTTCCAAAAATTCCTGCCTCAACGGCTGCGCATTCCTTTGGCTAATTTTATCTATAAAAGTCTTTTTTGTCAAGAGGTTAAATAAATGATTTTTGGGCATAAAACCGCTGGTTTTGAGTTGCCGAGTTGGGGGAGTGACCATAAGTGCGATCGGCTCCTCTCCGCCGCCCTCAAAAGCCGCCTTGGTAAACCTATCCCCACCACCGACCCACCAGAATTTCCCTACTGGGATGCGGCTTACTTTGGTTTAGATAAAGTAGGCATTTTCCGCGATTCTACCCCAGACGCGCAACAGCAAATTTTGCATTTATGCAGCATGGAATTGCTCGCCGAAGCCTATTTTATAGAAAAAGCCGGGGTGGGTTATATGGCGAAAATGACCCTGATGGCAGAAACCACCCAAGAGCGGATGCTCTACGCCATGTTTGGCGCGGACGAAGCCACCCACTTAGGGCAAATTATCTCCTTTTTGCCCGTGGAACCTGCCGCTACCTCCGATAAGTTTCTTCAGTTATTATCGGAGTTGGTAGAAACCGAAGATAAAAGCCTGCTTTTGTTTTTGATGCAAGTGGTGTTAGAAGGTTGGGGACTCACCCACTACCGCAGTCTCGCCAAACACTGTCGCCACGCACTTTTAGGGCAGATGTTCCACAACTTTTTACAAGAAGAATCCCGCCACCACGCCGCTGGTGAGATGATTTTTACGGCAACTACTTTATCTATGGCTAGTGAGCATGCTATTATAGAAGCATTGACATTGTTTTTACAGATGGTGCAAGCGGGGCCGCAGCGAGTGGTTGGGGTTTTAGAGCGGGTGAAAGGTCATTTCTCAGGAGTGCAAAAAGTTAAAATCTTCGAGGAATTGGATACAGAAACTCACAGCGGTACTCGGTTAGCGGTACTGCATGGTTTGATGCAGCCGCCTAATGCTAGAGGTATTGTTGCCGAGCTGCAACACCGGGGGGCATTCCAGCCTTTCTCGCCTAGTGTATGTGCTGCTTTGTCTGAAGTGGCGGTATTGGGGTAGGGAAGGAATGCAAACAAGTTACATCCTTGCTATACTAGAAATCGAATGGTACTTGATGGCTTGAAATCAGGCGAGCAAGTCCCGCTCTTGTTCAAGTCTGGAGGTCTGGTGGCTTCCCAAGACTAAAAATCACAAATTCAAATTCAAAAGGAGCAATTATGATTTTGGAGAATAGGAGAATAAGTTATGCCCTCGCCTGGGAATCAAGCGGATACAGAAATAGTAGCTCAAGCACACGCCTTGATCCAAGCTGGTCAAGCCCCAACCATGCGCGACGCACTGAAAATTTTAATGCAGGAGGCAAAAAGAAACCGGGATATGGAACGACAGCAGCGAATAAAAGCCACTCAAAAAGCTAAGGATTGCCGCCGAAGCAGGCAAAGCCACGACAAAAAGTAGGCTGAACACAGAATCAAGCCCAAATTATAAAGATTTGGGTATCCACAAATCTGAATTTATTAATTAAATATTAATCAAAATAATATCGTATGATTCAACATAATGTTGAAAATCCAATTCTGGATAATTTAGATTCAGACGATCCGGATCGGCAAGCTGTCGCCCTAATGGACTTGGTTGATGCCCAATTTTACCCGGCAGCTCCCCACATCGTGCGGTTGCTCAAATCTCCTGAAGCGGATATTAGAGCTGATGCTGCATATGCTTTGGGTTATCTCGGTGTGGATGAACCCCAGAGGTATGGTGTCGCATTAATGGAGTTGCTGGATGATGGGGAAGAGTTGGTTAGGTGTGAAGCGGTGGAGGCTTTAGGTTTGCTGGTTTATTCGCCTGCTGTGGATAATCTAAAAAAATTGTTAAGAGAAGATTCATCGCCCCTAGTACGGGCGTCAGCAGCAGAAGCGTTGGGGCAATTAGGAAAATCGGAAGCGTTAGAGGTTCTAGAAGATTCGCTGCGGGATGCTGATGAGGATGAGTCGGTGAGAGCTTATGCGGCTAACGCGATCGGGCTGTTGCATTATCCCCCAGAAGCGCAAATATTGGGCAAACTGAAAAATTATCTGGCGGTCGAATGTTCTTTGAGTGTAAAATCAGAATTACTCGGTGCTATCTATTGGCTGGGGACTAAGGCAGCTCTGTCAGAGCTGCTGGAATTGTTGACAAATGCGGATGAAAATTTGGCTACATCAATCTTGAATATTTTAACAGATTTGGCGGGACGCCATTCCCCATCAATGCTGGCAACAGATGCAGGGAATATGGGGGAGGTGTTGCGGGCGATCGCTCAACGCTTTCCCATCTTAGCTCCTCATGCCCAGCAACTACTCATAGCCACCGGCTCCCAAAGCTAAAATATCGCCAACCCGATAACCAACTAACATTTACATATATGAACACCAATTTCACCGACCCAAAAAACAACACTCTCCTAGAAAACCAGCAGGTTTACCGCCGTCTAGAAATCAACTATACGCGCAACAAAAAACAAGATCATACACAGCTTTTAGATGCAGCAGCGGCAGCTTTCAGATATGAAGATTGCCGCGATGAATACTGGAACCCAGAAGAGTTTTCCCTATTCTATGGCACCCCTTTATGGGAGCAAGCCAGTGTCAGTCAGCGAGTGATTTTAAATCAGCTTTACTGGGTGGCTTATTACTCCCAGATTATTTCGGCGGAAATTGCTACCATATTATTCAACCAAACCAGTGCCGCCGGACTTTATGCTTTAGAAGATTTTCGCTTAGTCTGCGATATGCTAGACTTGGAATCAGCCCAAGAGCGTGCCCATATCAATGCTTTTAAAACCGTATCCAACCAAGTAGAAGCCGCCTTATTTGGTAAGCGTATTTTCAGCTATCCCATGCGCGGGCCGTTTGCGGAAACTATGATTTTTGCCGATACCAACGCCCTCAAGGCTTGGTGGAAAAAATTGCAGCTTCGGGCTTTTGGAATGCTATCATCTGATAATGCCTTTCTCGCTTGCCAGTATTTTACCGTGCGGGGTTTGCGCACTCTCAACGGTAAGCTGGTACAACACAAATTAAGTAATTATTACCAGCATCACGCCGACAAAGAAAATGCTCCCATTCCAGCCAAAATATCCTACTATCACTTTATGGATGAGAGTTTCCATTTTAACAGTTCTACCATTGTAGGGCATGATGTGGTAAAATGCCTGAACCCACCCACGGATTTTGAAAAATTCGCGGCTAATTTGGGGTTGAAAGGGTGCCAAAAAGACCATTATAATTTTTCCGTAGCGATTAATGGCATTTTTTGGTATGACCCCGCCTTATATCCGGCGATTTATCAGGTGTTGCGATCCCCGGTGTTTGGTATGGATGATGGGGAAGCTAAGCAAATGATGCGACTCTGTTTCACGGAGGAATCCGACGGTTTACACCGCAGTTACCAAACTCACCGGGAGGCGGTAGCTTCTTATCAGGCGTATTTAGAAAAAGTGGATTATGCTTGGCAGGTGAATAAGGAAATGAGTTTAATGGCAGCAAATTCGATTCCTAAGTATTTGGCAACGCAAAAGCGGGCTTTGGCTAAGTTTTAAAACCACAATTTACTATGAAAATATTCAACAACTTTGATATCGTGGCCAAAGGATGGTATATTGCTTGTCCCAGCAATTCTTTGCCCAAAGGTCAAGTTAAATCTCTGGAACTGTGCGGGCAAAAAATTGCTCTATTTCGGGGAGAAGATGGGAAAGTGAGGGCAATAGATGCGTTTTGTCCTCATTTAGGAACTGATTTGGGGATTGGGCGAGTGGATGGCAATTTGCTCCGGTGTTATTTTCACCATTGGGCTTTTGATGGCGAGGGAAAATGTCGGGATATTCCCTGTCAGGCGGAAATTCCTGAGAAAGCGCGTTTACGTGGTTATGCCACTGATGAAAAATATAGTTTTATTTGGGTTTATCCCGATGCGAATGCGCCGGAGGGAGTGGTAGAGTTTGACGAACTTAAAGGTCAAGAAGTGGTGGCGTTAGCGGATAAACCGTTGCAACGTCACTGTCATCACCATATTTGTATGATGAATGGTATTGATGCCCAGCATTTACGCACAGTTCACCGGATAAATGTAAATTTAAATCTGTCTTTAGACCAGGATAGTTCGGGGAGAATTATCGATTTTACTCTCAGCGGCGAGTTTCCTAATTCTACTTGGGGGGAAAAAGTGGGGCGGTGGCTTTTGGGCAGTCGTTATGCTTATTCTATGCGTTATGCTGATGGTTGTATCGGACTGCTTACCATTATGAAGGATGTAAAATTGTTGCCGCCTCTGCATATGATTTATGCTTACACACCTTTACCGGCTGGGAAAACGGGGGTACAACCGATTTATGTGACGGCAAAACGAGAGGGGGTTTTCGGTTGGGTGGTAGCGCGGTTTTTGCTGTGGCTGACTCGCTGGTTTTATTATGTGTTGCGGGATGAGGATGGCCAAATTTATGATAATATTTGTTACAATCCTCAGAATTTACTCCCCATCGATGGTAATTTAGTGGCATATATGGCTTATGTGAATCGGTTAGAGCCATCGGGGTGGTCGAAAACCCATAATTTGGTAAGTTAAATGAGTGAAAAAACTTGTGTGGTGAGGTTTCCTGGTACGGATTATCCGCCGCTGGAGTTAAAAGCTGGGGATAAACTGTCGGAACATCTGACGGCGCAGAATTCGCCAGTTTTGTTTGGTTGTCGCACGGGTATCTGTGGCACTTGTTTGGTGCTGGTTGAGGGGGATATCCCACCGCCGGGGGAGGATGAGAGGGAAATTTTATATGTGATGGAAATGGAAAATACCCCAGCGAGGTTAGCTTGTATGGTGGAGCTAACTGGGGATATTAACCTGGTATTTGTTGAGGAGCAAATGTGAGGTTTGAGGATTTTTGGTATGTGGTGGGTTTGAGTGAGGAGTTAGGACAAAATAATGTCTTAGCGCGGATGGTTCTGGGGGAATGGTTGGCGGTGTTTCGCGGGGAGGATGGGGAAGCAGTGGCGTTACGCGATCGCTGCATGCACCGCAATAGTCGCCTCTCCCCCGGAACAGTCTGCGCGGGAAAAATTCACTGTCCCTACCACGGTTGGGTATATGATAAAACCGGACAAGTGGTAGCAGTTCCCGCTGAGGGAGATAATTTGCAAAAGCTACCCGATCGGCGCGCCCAAAAATACGCCACCAAAGAACAAGACGGATATATCTACGTCCGTTTAGCCGATAAACCAACGGCAGAATTAGACCCATTCCCCATGCCTTATTATAGTCAACCAGGATGGGAAACCGTGCGAGTAATTAACCGGTTTGCCAATAACGTCACCAACTGCGCCGAAAACTTTATCGACATTCCCCACACCGTCTCAGTACATCCCGGAATTTTTCGCAACCCCCGCCAACAAAAACTAGAAATGACCGTGGAGCGGCGCAATGGTTCGGTATTTGTCACTTACCGCAATGAAACAAATAATTTAGGAATGTGGGAAAAATTCCTAAACTGGCGTGGGGGTCAAGTGCATCATACCGATAGCTTTCATATGCCTAATGTCACCAGCGTAGAATATAATTTTGGCAACCACAGGCGCTTTTTTATCACCAGTCAATCTATCCCAGAAACCGATAATAGCACTTTAGTTTACACAGATGTAACGTTTAATTACGGAATTTGGAACAAGTTGGCGCGTCCTTTCGTCCGGTGGACAGCCCAAAAAATTATCGACCAAGATATCATTATTTTGGGCATTCAGGGAGAAGTAATTGCTAAATATGGCAGCAAGTTTGCCAATACTCCTGCCGATACCATTCACGTTTTGGTTGAATCAATTCGCCATTCCCTAGAGGTAGGAGAAGACCCCAGAAAGCTCCCAGAAATAAAGCGTGAAGTTGATTTTTGGGTGTAAAAATTTAGTTTTGATGCAGCAAAATGATAGTATTTGCAGCTTTTATTATCTTAGTTGCCCTGACAGCAACTAAATCACATATTCGCACAGCTTGGCGCGAAAAAACCGGCGCTGATTGGCTGTTAGATGGTGCGGGTTTGTTTTGCCAAGGCATACTTATTCCCCTGCTCCAACTTACCATAGTTTATCAACTTTATCAATATCTGTTTCCTACTTATGCTGGCTGCTTACACTGGCATCCTGTAGCGGCTTTTGTGGCGAGTTTTGTCCTAGTAGATTATATTTATTATTGGAATCACCGGCTGCTACACTCTAGATACCTGTGGTCAGTGCATCGAGTGCATCACACGATGACCACCAGGGATGTGCTGGGGACTTCCCGCAATACCCTATGGGCGAGTTTTTTAATCGTCTATCTGTGGGTTCATGGGTTGTTTCTTTACTTGTTGGCGCATCCGAGTTATTATGCTCTAGGGGTGAGTTTGACGGCGGCGCTGGATTTGTGGCGCCATAGTCAAATAGAATGGCCAGATAATTGGTTATTTCGGTGCTTGGGGTGGGTTTTGATTTTACCTCAAGACCACGCTTGGCACCATGCACCAGGGGATGATTGCAATTTCGGGGCAAATTTTAAGTTGTGGGATATGCTACATGGGACTTATCGGGAGTCAGCAGAAGCTCCTGATGTTTTGGGGATTCCAGTTCCGCTAAATTTGATGCAAATGTTATTTTGGCCTTGGCTATGACTACGCTTAGTAAGATACTGGCTTTTTTTCCGGCTACAGTGATGTTATTGTCCCTGTTGTCGTTTTTGTGGCTGTGCGGTGATGGGGGAATTTGGGCGCTGTTGGCTTTGGTGTTTTGGTTGTATGGTTTTCCCCTAATAGTTTATAGAATTCACAGCCATTTTTATCCTATAAAGGAGGGAATTAGCTATTTGCGTGGCCCGGATTATTCTCCTTGGTGGGGTAGCAGTCAAATTCAGTTAATTTATAGTAGTTTCCCGATGTTGGAGGTGGTGTTAAGATTGATTCCCGGCGCTTTTTCCGCGTGGTTGCGGTTGTGGGGTTCTCAGGTGGGTCAGGATGTGTATTGGACGCCGCATCTGGATCTTACGGATAGGGGTTTGGTGGAGGTGGGCGATCGCGTCATCGTCGGACACCGCGTGGGGTTCTACCCCCACACCATTAAACCCAAAAAAGATAACCTGATTTTGTATGTCAAAAAAATCAAAATTGGCAGCGATGTATTTATTGGCGCCGGTTGTCGCCTCACTCCAGGAGCAGAAGTAGAAACCAGCACTTTTGTCCCCACCCTCACCGATATCTATCCCAATCAAAAGGTCAAATAATGCGTCCTCTAATTCAGCTCTGCGGTCAGCTATTTGCTCCCTCCTACCAGAAATTCTATCAAGCCTTGGCGCAACCGCAACTCACCCAGCATCAGGTACAGCAAGATATTTGCCAGCGACTGATTCATAGCCAATATGGAGAATCCCTGGGAATTAAATCTATCGCCGATTGGCATCATATCCCCATTGTCAATTACGATGATATCCAAAAATGGATTCTCACGGATGCTGGATTAACATTGAATCCCCCCCAACCCCCCTTAAAAAGGGGGGCGGAATTGAAAGCTCTAACCCCAGAAAAAATCATATTTTATGAAAAAACCTCTGGCAGTCGGGGACCGGCGAAACTCATCCCTTATACTAAGTCTTTGCGCCGCTCTTTTAACCAGATGTTTTGCGTATGGGCGCATGATTTGATTGTCAATGGCCCGAAATTTAATACTGGTAAGTTGTATTTCTGTATTTCTCCCCAATTTGGCACCGGGGAAACCAATATCCCCACCTTGCAAGATGATTCAGAATATCTGGATTTATGGTTGCGGTGGCTGTTGGCTCCTTTTTTGGTGTCTGCGGGTGTGGTAAATCAGTTTCGTGATGCAGTAGAATTTAAGGAAAAATTAGCTTTAGCCCTGTTGTCAGCGGAAAACTTAGAAATTATCTCAATTTGGAGTCCTAGTTTTTTGCGGGTGATTTTGGATTATATTGCCCAAAGGTTCGTAGTAGGGCTTCAGCCCTCCATCCAAAATCCTCGCCGTCGAGCTACTCTCCGAGAAGTTGCGCAAAAGTTCTTAGTAGGACTTCAGCCCTCCATCCAAGAGTCAGTTGAGCCATCTCTCTCCCAATATCCCTGGACAGAAATTTGGCCAAATTTAAAACTTATTTCTTGTTGGGATGCGGCGCAAGCGGCGGATGGTGCGGGTTTATTGCGTTCTCTGTTTCCCGGTGTTATGGTGCAGGGTAAAGGTTTGTTAGCGACGGAAGCACCGATGACGGTTCCTTTAATTGAGGCGGGGGGATGTTTACCGGTTTTAGATGAGGTATTTTTTGAGTTTGAGGATACTAATGGACAAATTTATCGTCTGGAAGAATTACAATTGGGTGGGGTGTATGGGGTGGTGGTTTCCCAAAAGGGGGGTTTGTACCGCTACCGCATGGGCGATCGGGTGCGAGTCACCCATTTTTACTTAGAAACTCCTTGTTTGGAATTTATCGGACGGGAGGGGACTATCAGCGATTTAGTGGGAGAAAAGCTGAATTCTGATTTTCTCTGGGATATAATCCAAGAATTGGGCCTTACTGGAGCTTGTTTCACCAGTTTAGTCCCGGTGACATTCCCCCAACCTTATTACCTGTTGCTGTTGGATGCAGTGCAGGAAACCGAGACAGAAATTGCCCCGCGTTTAGATGCGGCGTTGATGCGATCGACCCACTATCGTCAAGCGCGACTTTTAGGACAACTCGCCCCCCTCCGCGTCCTCATCTCCAAGCGCATCCCCGAAATCATCACCAACTTTAAAACCCGTTCCGGTCAAAAATGGGGCGATATCAAACACCCACTTTTAGAAACATCTCCCATTCATCCCGAACTCTTCCAACAACTAGAACAACTCCACCATAACTAAACCAAAATGACATCTCGCCTACAATATCAAATCATAGCTAAAACGGATCCCGACCAACCTTTAGTCCCCGATTACCTCCGCCAGTCCATGTTTGACTTGTATTTTCAATACTATGCTGGCACTAGCGCCACTTTGTTTAATTCTGACCTCAAGCAAAAAGATTATGTCATCTTATTATGGAATGAATCCCATCAACTCCAGGGATTTTCCACAGTTCAACTCATCAATTTTGAATTTAATCACCAACCAATTCGCGCCATATTTTCCGGCGATACGATTATCCACAATGATTATTGGGGCGAGCAAACTTTACCCCTCGCCTGGTGTCGCCTATCGGGAAAAATTAAAGCCGAAAATACCGAATTACCTTTATATTGGTTTCTGATTGTCAAAGGATACCGCACCTATCGCTATTTACCCATATTTAGCCATAAATTTTACCCCACACACAGGTATCCCACCCCGCCAGAAATCCAATCATTAATGGATTATCTGGCTAATTTCAAATTCGGCGATTATTATGACCCCCAAACCGGCTTAGTCAAGTTCCCCGAATCTCAGGGACATTTGCGCGATGATTGGGCTGATGTGAAAGAAGGGTTTCGGGACAAACCAGATATCAAATATTTCCTAGAACGCAATCCCGAATATTACAAAGGTCACGAATTAGTCTGTTTTACCGAGTTGAGCGAAGAAAATATGCGCTCTCACGCTCGCCGTGGCTTCATCGAAGGCTTGCAAGGCAAGTTGTAAGGTATGGTGGGCAATGCTCTGATCCAGCTCTGGAGACGAGAACCTACAACCCATTGCCCACCCTACATATCTGGATCTACATATCTGGGTCAATTCCCAATTCTCTCAATTTGGCGGCGAGGCGATCGGCCCGCTGTCGTTCCGTTTCGGCTCGCTGTCGTTCCGCATCGGCCCGCAGTCGTTCCGTTTCGGCTCGCTGTCCTTGTTCCACATAAGTAAGTAGATACTCCCCCGTCTGGGGAGAGAAAAACCGCAATTGACCGTCACGAAGCAACCGCAGCTCTAAACCCAAAACTTCCGAAGGCACACAAAAAGTCCCATCTGGGAGCAGATTTGGCGTCAACACCTGATAACTGTTGCCCACCAAACGCCGTCCTTTTAACGGCGGCTTGAGATAATCACCAGAGGGGTCATACTGGAAATATTCCCTCACACCCATTTGGGCGTAAGTGTTCGGTTTCTTTTGTTCGTCCGTATGTCGCGTACTCTTAGAAGTCACTTCCAACACCCAGTCCGGGGTTTGGCCATTTTCTTCCCAGACTTTGTAACTGCGGCGGGGGCGATTTTCCACCCCAAAGACCACAAACACATCGGGAGCGACTACCGCATCGGGGACGCCTTCCTCGTAACAGAGCCAGAGATTGCCGGAAATGTACACATCTTGGCGGTTTTGAAAATAGAGTTTCAGGGACTCAACGCCATAAACTAGATAATCGCGGGTGGGGTCGCTTTCTGCCATTGGGGAACCATCCGGTTCGGGATAAACGATCGGGGTTTGCAGGCTAGTTTGGGTCATGGTGGTTGATGGCAGCTTGGGAAAGCCGCCGCTGACGCCAGTGTACATTCTTGATTTTAACTTCTCGCCCCAACGCCCGGTAGGGTGGGCAATGCCTCTACTCCAGCTTTGGGAGAGAGCGGGTGAGGGAGACGGAGGAAAACCCAAACCCCATAACCCACCCTCAATCAATTTATATACAGTTGGCAATCTGTGATTTTTTAGGGAAATTATCGAAAAAAACTATTGACAAATCAGCGTCGATGGTGTATAGGCAGTGAAATGGTACGGATAAGGGGAAAGATTAATTTTATTTTAAGTAATGTTACCCCAACGTGATATGATTCCCCTTGGCTTGCGGAAAGCAGGTCAACAACTCTGGCTCAAAATCTCACACTGTGAACGCGCCTAACCCCTCCGAGCAACAACCCCAAGCAGAAGTGGGAGACATCGCCACCAGCGATGCTCCAGCCTCCGAGACAAGCAGCTCTATGCAGGATTTTTACCACCTGCAGCAGCGATTATTTGTCTATACAATTGTAATGACAGCGTTTGTTTTCGCGTCAGTATGGATAGGATATGACCTGCATATTGCGGTGAATTATTTGCTCGGGTCGTGCGTGGGTGTGGTTTACTTGAGAATGTTGGCCAGAGACGTTGAGCGCATTGGCCAAGGAGAGCGGAAGCTGGTTCCGAGCCGATTGGCACTGTTTATTGGGTTGATTATAGTCGCAACCCAATGGAATCAGCTAGAGATAGTCCCGATATTTTTGGGATTCTTGACATACAAAGCCGCGATCGTGGTCTATATGCTGCAAACGACCCTGCTGCCTGAATCCAAGTAGGTAAGGTCAACTTGACATCCTCAAATCCCTCCGGGGACCCCTGCGAAAGGAAATGATCGAGGTAATAAACGCATTTAACTGTTTACCCCTCGCCGAATTGGAAGTAGGCAAGCACTTTTACTGGCAAGTTGGCAATCTAAACATCCACGGTCAGGTGGTACTCACCTCGTGGTTCGTGATTGCCCTGCTGGTGGTAGCTTCCATTGTAGCCACTCGGAACATCCAAAAGGTGCCGAGCGGGATGCAAAACTTCATGGAATACGCCCTGGAATTTATCCGGGACCTGGCCAAGGGCCAAATCGGTGAGAAAGAATATCGCCCTTGGGTGCCGTTCGTAGGCACACTGTTTTTGTTCATTTTTGTGTGTAACTGGTCGGGAGCCTTAGTACCCTGGAAGCTGATTAAGATTCCAGGAGGCGAACTGGCGGCCCCCACAAGCGACATCAACACGACCGTAGCACTAGCTTTGCTGACTTCCCTAGCGTATTTTTACGCGGGACTGAGCAAGCGAGGGTTGGGATACTTTTCTAAGTACATCCAGCCGACGCCAATTTTGTTGCCCATCAACATTTTGGAAGATTTTACCAAGCCCCTCTCCCTGAGCTTCCGTCTATTTGGGAACATTTTGGCGGATGAACTGGTGGTGGGGGTGTTCGTGCTGCTGGTTCCATTATTTATCCCGCTGCCCGTGATGATATTGGGACTGTTCACCAGTGCAATTCAGGCACTAATTTTTGCGACCCTAGCAGCTGTGTATATTGGGGAAGCGATCGAAGGTCATGGTGAAGAGCATCACGACTAAATTGGGAGATAAAAGTTTTAGATTTTAGATGCACGTTTGAATCTAAAATCTAGAAGCAAGGCAGCTCGAGTTGCCAAGGGAATACCCGAAACTGTTGTTTGTTCTATAGGCTCAATTAGAGGTAAGGAAAAATATCATGGATCCATTAATTTCTGCCGCTTCCGTAATTGCTGCTGCTCTGGCTGTGGGTTTGGCGGCCATCGGTCCTGGCATCGGTCAAGGTAATGCAGCCGGTCAAGCCGTGGAAGGTATCGCCCGTCAGCCCGAAGCCGAAGGCAAAATTCGCGGCACCTTGCTGTTGAGCTTGGCATTCATGGAAGCGTTGACGATTTACGGCCTGGTGGTGGCTCTGGTGCTGCTGTTTGCCAACCCCTTCGCATAAAAACGCCTGCAAGTGAGTCCCAAATAGGACTCACTTCTTAGTAGCCCCCACCGGGGCTAACTTCAGACCAGACGTTGGAAAAAGAGGGAGCGATCGGGACATGACGCACTGGACAATTCTGCTGGCAGCAGCAGAAGCAGCCGAGGCCAAAGGTGGCTTATTTGATTTTGACGCCACCTTGCCGATTATGGCGCTGCAATTCTTGATTCTGGCGGTAGTATTAAACGCCCTGTTTTACAAGCCGCTGGGTAAAGCAATTGACGAGCGGGACAATTACATCCGCACCACAGAAAAAGAGGCAAGGGAACGCTTAGCCAAAGCCGAAACCCTAGCCAAACAGTACGAGCAAGAACTAGCACAAAGCCGCAAACAGGCACAAGCGGTAATTGCCGGAGCCCAGGCGGAAGGGCAAAAAATGGCATCGCAGCAAATAGCAGCGGCGATGCAGGAAGCGCAAGCCCAAAGAGAGCAGGCACAAAAAGAGCTAGACCAGCAAAAACAGGAAGTATTCCGCTCTTTAGAGCAACAGGTAGATACCCTGTCACGCCAGATTCTGCAAAAACTCTTGGGTGCCGAGCTGGTGAGTTAGTGACAGCGATCTTGGCTCTTTTGAACCGTAGGTCGGCGCAGCCCAGGGCAACTCTAAAAGCGAAAACGATCGGCTTTTCGCGCTTTTAAGCACATAGCAAGAGTTAGGAGTAGGAAGCGTGGGTAGTTTTTGGATGCTGGCTCATGCAGAGGCAGCCTCAGAAAGTGGTTTCGGTCTGAATCCAGACTTGTTAGAAACCAATATTTTTAACCTGGTAATTGTAATCGGAGTGCTGTTTTACTTCGGGCGGCAAGTGGTGGGAAATATCCTGTCAGAAAGACGCTCCCGAATCGAAACAGCGATCGGGGAAGCTGAGAAACGGCAAAAAGACGCCGCCGCAGCGTTAGCAGTACAACAGCAAAAGCTGACACAAGCACAAGCAGAAGCCGAACGCATCAAGGCAGAGGCAGCTCAAAGAGCCGCCGCTGCCAAAGAAGCCATCTTGGCGCAGGCGAAAGCAGATGTAGAGCGACTGCGAGCCGAAGCGGTACAAGACCTGAGCGCCGCACGGGAGCGAGCGATCGCCGAACTGCGCGCCCGAGTCACCGCAATCGCTTTAGAAAAAGTAGAAGGCCAGCTAAAAAGCCAGCTCGACGAAGGCAAACAGCAAAAATTAGTTGACCGCAGCATCGCGAGCATTGGAGGTGGTCGATGAGTATCGTACAGGCGCAAGTGCTAGAGCCATACGCTCAAGGCTTGATGTCAGCGGCTCAAGGGCAAAACCTGGCCGATCGCATTGGCGAAGATATGCGGAGTCTGATCGAGGTGATCCAGAGTTCCTCTGACCTACAGCAGCTACTGGCGAACCCTTTCGTGACACTCAGTGCCAAAAAAGCCATCCTAGAAAGGGTAGTAGGCGACTCAGTACACCCCTACACCCGCAACTTTTTAAAACTGCTGGTTGACCGGCGGCGAATTCTCTTTTTAGAAGGAATTTGCCAACAGTACCTAGCCCTACTGAGAAAGCTCAACCAAACCGTGCTGGCAGAAGTGACAGCCGCAGTAGCACTCTCAGAGGCGCAACAGCAACAAGTGCGGGAGAAAGTCTTAGGCATCACCGGCGCTAGAAGCGTAGATTTGGAAATAAAAATCGACCCAGAAATTATCGGGGGCGTCATCATCAAAGTGGGCTCCCAATTCATCGATGCCAGCTTACGCGGCCAGTTGCGGCGTCTGGGCGTCAGCTTAAACCTCTAAAGCAAAGACAATTACTGTCATTTGTCATTTGTCATTTGTCATTTGTCATTTGTTTATTCATACAAGTGACAAGGGACAAGTGACAAGAGACAACAAAGGAAACACTTAACAATAAACACCCCAAGTATGATCGCAATCAGACCAGACGAAATCAGCAGTATTATTCGCCAGCAAATCGAGCAGTACGACGAAGAAGTAAAAGTATCCAACGTCGGCACTGTACTGCAAGTGGGGGATGGCATCGCCCGCGTTTACGGCCTACAAAACGTGATGGCCGGAGAACTGGTGGAATTTGAAGACGCCACCGTAGGTATCGCCCTCAACCTCGAAGAAGACAACGTGGGTGTGGTGCTGATGGGTGAGGGCCGCGAAATTCAAGAAGGCTCCTCCGTGAAAGCCACCGGCAAAATTGCCCAGGTGCCCGTAGGCGACGCTCTTCTCGGTCGGGTGGTGGACGCTCTGGGCCGCCCCATTGACGGGAAAGGAGACCTGAATACCACCGAAACCCGGTTGATTGAATCCCCCGCACCTGGTATCGTCCAGCGTCGCTCGGTGTATGAACCGATGCAAACCGGCATTACCGCTATTGACGCCATGATTCCCATTGGTCGCGGTCAGCGGGAATTGATTATCGGCGATCGCCAAACCGGGAAAACCTCGATCGCCATTGACACGATTATCAACCAGAAGAGCGAAGACGTAATCTGCGTCTATGTCGCCATCGGTCAAAAAGCCTCCACCGTCGCCCAGGTCGTAGGCACCCTGCAAGAACGCGGCGCCCTCTCTTACACCATCATCGTCGCCGCCAACGCCAGCGACCCCGCCACCCTGCAATACCTCGCCCCCTACACCGGCGCGGCAATGGCGGAATACTTCATGTACAAAGGCAAGGCCACCTTGGTAGTCTATGATGACCTCTCCAAGCAAGCCCAATCCTACCGTCAAATGTCCCTGCTGCTGCGGCGGCCCCCCGGACGGGAAGCCTATCCCGGCGACGTGTTCTATCTCCACTCCCGTCTGCTCGAGCGCGCCGCCAAACTCAGCGATGACCTCGGTGGTGGCAGCATGACCGCCCTACCCATCATCGAAACCCAAGCTGGTGACGTGTCCGCATACATCCCCACCAACGTGATTTCCATCACCGACGGGCAAATCTTCTTGTCTTCTAACCTGTTCAACTCTGGTCAGCGTCCAGCAGTGAACCCCGGTATCTCCGTGTCTCGGGTCGGTAGCGCCGCCCAAACCAAAGCCATCAAAAAGGTGGCAGGGAAAATCAAGCTGGAACTAGCCCAGTTTGAAGAGTTGGCCGCGTTCGCCCAGTTTGCCTCAGATTTGGATGCCGCCACCCAGAAGCAACTGGGACGGGGGCAGCGCCTGCGGGAACTGCTGAAACAGCCTCAGAATTCCCCCCTGCCTCTGAACGAGCAAGTGGCGATTATCTATGCTGGGGTTAATGGTTATTTGGATGACATCCCGGCGGAGAAAGTCACCACCTTTACCGCTTCTCTGCGGGAGTACCTGCGCACCAGCAAGCCGAAATATGCGGAAATCGTGCAGCAGAAGAAAGTCCTCGACGATGAAGCTGAGGAAATCTTGAAAGGGGCGATCGCCGATTGCAAGCAAGCCTTGTTAGCCACCGCCTAAACTCCCCATATCCCGTAGGGACAAGGCATGCCGTGTCCCTACTCACTCCTTAATTCTGAATTTTGAATTATCAACTCTGGGGAAAAATTATGGCAAATCTCAAAGCAATTCGCGATCGGATTCAGTCAGTTAAAAACACCAAAAAAATCACCGAAGCCATGCGCCTCGTGGCAGCGGCCAAAGTGCGGCGGGCGCAAGAACAAGTATTGGGCACCCGTCCCTTTGCTGATAGATTGGCACAGGTTTTATACGGCTTACAAGCCCGGTTGAAGTTTGAAGATGCAGACTTACCCCTGCTCAAACAGCGCCAAGTGCGTACCGTGGGCCTGTTGGTAATCACGGGCGATCGGGGTCTGTGCGGCGGCTACAACAACAACATCATCAAACGCGCCGAAAACCGCGCCAAAGAACTCAAAGCCGAAGGCTTAGATTACAAATACATCCTGGTGGGGCGCAAAGCTACCCAATACTTCCAGCGCCGCGACCAGCCGATCGAAGGCAAATACACCGGCTTAGAACAAATTCCCACAGCCACAGAAGCCTCTCAAATCGCCGACGAATTACTCTCCCTGTTCCTCTCAGAAACAGTCGATCGGGTAGAGTTAATTTACACCAAATTCGTCTCCTTAATCAGTTCTCGCCCCGTAGTGCAAACCCTGCTCCCTCTAGACCCCCAAGGTTTAGAAGCCAGGGACGATGAAATTTTCCGTCTCACCACCCGAGGCGGCGAATTTGAAGTACAACGAGACAAAATCACCACTCCCACTCTGGGTTTCCCCCGGGATATGATTTTCGAGCAAGACCCCACCCAAATTCTCAACGCCTTGCTCCCCCTGTACCTCAACAACCAGCTCCTGCGCGCTCTCCAAGAAGCAGCCGCCAGCGAACTCGCCGCCAGGATGACAGCGATGAACAGCGCCAGCGACAACGCCAGCCAGCTCATCACCGGGCTAACTCTTACCTACAACAAAGCCCGCCAAGCCTCCATCACCCAAGAAATTCTGGAAGTGGTCGGCGGCGCCGAAGCCTTGCGCGGTTAATCAGAACTATTGACAAATATTTGATTTTATGCTAAGCGCCTGAGATTGCTCAGGCGCTTTTTTTTCACAAAACCTAGAAACGATCGGTTTGTAGTTGGCGAACGCCAAAATCCGGAGGGCTAAAGCCCAACTACAAACTCGAGGGGGGCAATGCCAAAACTACAACGGTGGAATCAAAACCCCTCTCCCTTGATGGGAGAGGGGTTTGGGGTGAGGGTCTTGATTAGAAGTTTACCAAGCCCAAGTATCCTCTAACTTCACAATTCCATCATTTGCCACAATCCAGCGGCGAGCCGTGCAGTTTTCCCGCTCAGGGGGATCACTTTCCCGGAGGAGGACATACTTATAGGCGATCGGCTTACCGACGCTCTCATGGAAAGGAATTTCCCCAAACCACTGATTCTTGTTAATGTACTCCAGGCGGTAAGCCTTCTCAATATCCCAATTGCCCAACTCCGGACAATCGCCAATCACCGCCACCGTCTCACCGAGCTTAGTGGAAATCCCATTCACCCGAATCATCACCACCGTAGTGCAAGTAATCTGAGTCCCCACATAAGAGATGACAATCATCTCCTTCGGACCGAGGTACAGATTGTAAATACAACCATTCTTGACTTCAAACTGGCGTCCCGTCAGCACGCAAGTATAATTGCCATCGGGGAAATCAGTAGAAACCTCGTGAATCGTCACCGGACCGTAGGATTTGCTCATCGCCACAAAGCAGCGATGATCCCGGTAGCGGCGGACGTAGCAGTAAACATCATTGCTTAAGTATTTTTGCAGGTGGCTCCCCAAAGCTACCGCTGGGTTATGGCGGCGCAAATCCGAGAGAACTTTCATGTCCCGATAGATAATCGTGTTGGTATCCCAATTTTCCATCATCGGGCGGTTGTAGGGTTCGTGACCGCCATTAGTATCATTGTGGAGATACTGCTCCGTGCCATAGTAAACACAAGGAATACCCCGGGAGGTCATAATCAAGTTGACCGCCAAACGGAGGATATCCCCATCCCCATTCAAACTTTGGAACCGGGGGATATCATGGTTATCTAAAAACGTAATCAATTCCGAGGCGGAAGTGTAAATGTGGTCTTGCTCGAACGCTTCATTAATCACATAAAAACCGCCTGGGTCTCCCTGCGCCATCCCCCGGCGAATCGCTACCGCCAAGTTGTAGTCAAGAATAGACATCCCAGACTTGTTGGCAAAAGTAATCGATAGGGGGTCTTGCGGGCCGCTGTAAATCCACTCCCCAAACATAAACAGGGAGGGTTTGTGGGTTTTCATGTCGCTGGTGAATTCTTGCCAGAACCACAAGGGCATATGCTTCACCGTATCTACCCGCAGGGCATCCACACCCCTATCTAACCACAATTTAATCGCTGATTTGATGTAGGCGCGGTATTCGGTATTATTTTCATTAAAATCAGCCAATCCGGCCAATTCTTCGTTTTCTACCTGCCATTCCGAGCCCCAGTCTTGCACTTCACCGTAGTGGTGATACCAGCCTTTTGTATCGTTGTGGAAGTCGGCGATTAACACGCCGTCGTCATAGAGTTGTCCTTTTTTGCCTCCCGCATCGGGACTGCTGTGGTTGCAGACGATATCGAGGATCATTTTCATGCCCCGTTTGTGCAACTCGGCAATCAGTTCGTCAAAAACTGTGTTGCTACTTTTTACCAGGGATATTTCTTCGCCGGGAGCGACTAAGCGGGGGTTGATCCGCTTAAAATCTTTTGTCCAGTAGCCCGCCATAGCGGTGATGTCGAACAGCTCTTCTTCTATCTGTTCAAACAAGGGAGTCAGCCAGAGCGCGGTCACGCCCATATTTTGCAAATAGTCCAGTTTGCTGATGACGCCGCGCAGGTCTCCGCCCCAGTATTTATTCCAGCTCTCGCGGTTGGGGTCGTATAGTTTTGGGTTAGGACCGGCAGAGTTATTCGTGTCGCCATCGCAAAAGCGATCGACCACGATAAAGTAGATGATTTCTTGCCGAAACTCAAGCGAACGGGCAAACATAAAGTCCAATTGTGATTTCGCATCGGAGCTTTGTGCCTGCGCTGAAGAGCCGGGACTTGTTGACACCATAAAATTATCCAATTTCGCCTAAAAAATTTCCAATTTTATCCAGAAAATAGCTTCTGAATTGCATTAATTATCAACCATCGCACCGGATTTGTCCAACTATTTTGGCGGGTAATAATTGAGGTGAAAATGTAAATTTTTGTAACGGTAGCTTTTGGGACGGAGCCGGAGGGACCAGGTTTGTAGTTGGGCTTGAGCCCTCCGGAGTTTGGGCACGAACCACTACGAGCCAAAAGAGGGCACGGACCACTACCAGGTTCGTAGTTGGGCTTTAGCCCTCCGGAGTTTGGGCACGGACCACTACGAACTTTTGGAGGGCACGGACCACTACGAACTTTTGGAGGGCACGGA
Organism: Oscillatoriaceae cyanobacterium M33_DOE_052; assembly: GCA_015296065.1. Classification (GTDB taxonomy): domain Bacteria; phylum Cyanobacteriota; class Cyanobacteriia; order Cyanobacteriales; family Laspinemataceae; genus Koinonema. The sequence continues at coordinate 134,311 of DVDU01000100.1, forward strand.
CCACTACGAACTTTTGGAGGGCACGGACCACTACGAGCTTTTGGAGGGCTAAAGCCCAACTACGAACTTTTGGAGGGCTAAAGCCCAACTACGAACTTTTGGAGGGCTAAAGCCCAACTACGAGCTTTTGGAGGGCTAAAGCCCAACTACGAGCTTTTGGAGGGCTAAAGCCCAACTACAAACTGATTTGAGTACAATGGCCAAGCAGTAATGTGTTTATTGGTGTGAGGTGGTTTTTTGCGCGCTCCCCACAGTTTCACGCTCGGTCTGACAACCGCATTGGGTTTGATTGCGGGAATTAGTATGCAATCTCTCACCGCCAAGGCGCCACCTTGTAACTGTTTGCCCTGCCAAAGCCCAGCAAATGCTCAGCCTGTGAGTAAATCTATTGAGACGGGGGTTGTGGGGGCAATTGCTCAAGGAAGCCAGGAGGGGACAAATTCGGCCCCAATGGCGGCGGGGCCGGGAAATAGCGACCGAGAAAGCAGCACAGGCAAAGCTGGGTGGGAGCTAGGGATGAAACAGGCGGCGGCGGCGGTGAAAGCGGGCAAAAATCGGGATTTGGCGAGTTTAAAGGAGGCGAAATCCCAGTGGGAAGAGGCGATCGCCTCCCTGAGCCAAATTCCTGTCTCTACCGCCTTGGGTAAGAAGGCGACGGCGAAGATTGTGGAATATAAAAAGCATCTAGCCGATATTACCTATCGCTTAGAAGTGGCGCAATCAGACTTTTTGCAGCCGATCGCCCAACGCAGTGGCTTGTCCAATAATGTCAAAATCACCATTTGCCACCTCACCAGTCGCCGGTGTCGCCGCCTCCGGGGGGATGAAATTCCTCGGTCTGCGGCCAGTTTGATGAAAGTCCCGGTGGCAGTTGCCCTGATGCAGAAGCTGACTGAAGAGAAAATCCGCTTCGACACCCCCATCTACCTGGACCCCAGAAACTTCACCGAAGATGCTTCAGACCTAGTGGTGGGGCAAAAATACCCCATCGATCGCATCATGCAGGAGATGATTGCTAAGAGCAGCAATATCGCCACCAATCAGCTCATCGACTATTTGGGGTGGGATTACATTAACAAAGCCTTGCGCCAGCGGGGTTTCCAGCAGATGCAGATTAAGTCCAAAGTGGTGGGCGATCGCATCTTCCCAGCGGACATTGGCACAGGGAAAAACACCCTTACCGCCGACGAACTCACGGAAATGATGATCCAAATTTACAATCGCGAGCATCTCGGGGATGAAATCCTGATTCACGCCTTGGAGAAACAGTACGATCGAGCCTTGGGGTTCGCCGGGTTGCAAAGTGCGATCGGCAACTGGCTGGGAGAAAAAACCGGTCAAACCTCTTTAGTCCTAGGCACCACCTTAGCCATGAACTTGTTTGGCGAAACCTACATCATCACCGTCATCGATGATGGCGCTTACAGCGAGCCCAGCATTAGAAATTTTGTTGGGGAAGTTGCCGAATACATATTTCGCAACGGCCACCTCTAAAGTCCTTGTCATTTGTCCTTTTTCATTTGTCCTTTGTCATTAGACAAATGAAAAACTATTCTGGCAAAGCAATATACGCTATCACTCATGCAACGTCACATCAAGCCAAACCATACCACATCTGCAGCTATAGAACTGCACGCCGAAGTTAAAGGAGTAGGATTTCCCATTCTCTGCCTCCACGGTCATCCCGGTTCGGCGGGGTGTATGTCCGTGTTTACAGAACACCTATCCCAGCGATTCCAGACGATCGCCCCCGACTTGCGCGGTTACGGAAACAGCCGCACCCGCCGAGACTTTCACATGCAAGACCATATCCACGACCTAGAATCACTCCTAGACCGATATGGCGTGGAGCAGTGCTTGCTCTTAGGTTGGTCGTTGGGTGGAATTCTCGCCCTAGAACTAGCTCTGAGCAATCCCCAAAGGTTCACCGGGCTAATTTTAATTGCCAGTGCCGCCCGACCGAGGAGCAACCATCCGCCGGTTAGCTGGCAAGATTTGTTATTTACCGGCATATGTTCAATTTTGAACCGCCTGCGACCCGGTTGGCAGTGGAATATAGAAACATTTGGCAAGCGATCGCTTTTCCGCTACTTGCTGCAAAGACATCAACCCATTGCCTACCAATACATTGCCCAAGAAGCGATGGGGGCCTATTTAAAAACCAGCGGTCCGGCAAGGCGAGCCCTGAGTGCAGCCCTAGAAGCTGGTTACAACCGACTCCCTGACTTGGAGCAAATTCAATGTCCCAGTTTAGTGTTAGCGGGGGAAGCCGATCGACATATCAACCGGGCTTCCAGCGAGGAAACTGCCCGTCACCTGGGGAATTGTCAGTGGCAGTGCTACCCCAACACTGCCCACCTCTTCCCTTGGGAAGTGCCCGAGCAAGTCCTCCGAGATATAGACCAATGGCTGATGGCGCAGTAGGGACACGGCATCCCGTGTCCCTCAAAACTTACATCTGACCACTGAAAATCGGCGATGACCGCCGCCCCACCAAATCCTCCAATTCGTCGTAAACCGTGAGATTGTTAGGCTTGCAGCGTTTAACGCTAGAGGTAATCCCTTGAGCGCCTTCGTGTTGCAAGTCTTCCATATATCCTTGGGTAGCGATTTCTGCCTCTTGCTGAGTCAGAAACGGGCCGAAGTAGTAGGTACAGCGGGGGCTGTCGGTGGCAATTTCCACCCACCAGGCCAATCCTACGAAATTGAACAGGTTAATCAGAAGTTCTTTGAGTGCTTTCATATCCTCTGGCCGATTAATCGATGTGTGTTGGGGGTTATGGGTTATGGGGTTATCCGTGACCCGTGGCTCTTTACACTTCGTTATACTCCGTGGGATTTTTTTTTTCAACCTAATTTTTCTTAACATTCCCTAAATGGCGCCGCTGAATCCATCGCTGACGATAGATTTCATAAAGCGCCATACCGGTAGCCACGGAAACATTTAAGCTGGGAGTCTTGCCCGCGAGGGGAATCGAAACCAACATATCGCAGCGTCGCTGTGTGAGCAAACTTAGACCGTCACCTTCCGAGCCAACGACAAGACAGGTCGGGCCGGAGAAATCAACTTCGTGCATTACCAGGCTGGCGTTTGCCGCTGCGCCGTAAATCCAGAAGCCAGCTTCCTTTAATTGTTCCAGCGCCCGACTGAGATTGACAACCCGGGAAACAGGAAAATTTTCTAAAGCTCCGGCGGCCACTTTCATCACTGTAGAAGTGATCCCCACGGCTCGCCGTTGGGGGATCACCAGCCCCTGGGCACCCAAGGATTCTGCCGTGCGAATGATGGCGCCCAAATTGTGGGGATCGTTAATACTATCAGCCACCAACACCACCGGGGCTTCTGAAGTGGAGAGGGACCGGGCAATCAGCTCTTCAAAAGCGCAGTATTTATAGGGGGATACTTGAGCGGCAACCCCTTGGTGGTTGCCCCGGTTGGTGATTTGGTCGAGCCGGTGGTAGTCCACTTCATCAATCACCGTGCCACTGGTGGTAGCGGATTCAATCAAGGTGTGGAAGCGGGGATCGTAGCGCAGTTGCGGCGTAATCCAGATGCGGTGGAGGGTGTGCTGGTTTTCCAGTGCGGCCAACACGGGATGACGACCATAAATGGTATCGTTTTGGTCTTCAGTGGCGTTGGGGAGACTGCTACTTCCCCCGGTTTCCCTTGCTCCCCGTCTCCCCGTCTCCCCGTCTCCCCGTCGCTCGGTGCGCGGCCCTGACTGGTCGGGGCGTGTAGGTTTGACGCTCCCAGGCTGGAGGCGGGGGCGGCGATTATTAGGAATGTATTTTTTTTCCGACATATGATGATTTCCTTACATTGATGGGGTGGGAATCTGACTTTGTGCCCACCAAACTCACTGGTCTGTCCCCATCTCCTCCCGTGGGGGGCATGGTTGCGGTTGGGCCTCAGCCACAGGAGTATCGCCCGCGATTTGTAACTGGGCTAATAGATAAGTCAAACGCTGGGGGTCCTTGAGGTATAAATAACCAATCAAAGTTTCCAAGCCCGTGGCTTGTTGATAAATCGAGACAGAAAGGCGCTTGGGACGACCTGTAGCGGCATTGCGACCGCGCCGGACGATCTCAGTTTCCGCAGGGGTGAAGTGAGGGGCGAGCGATCGTAAGTGCTGCGCCTGAGTTTCCGCCCGCACCTGCGCCACTACCTGACTGTGATAAAGGTGTAATCGCTTCGCAGGGATGAGGTAATTAGCACGGATGTAAAGCTCGTAAACCGCATCCCCCAAGTAAGCCAAAGCTCCCGGTGACAACTGCTGCACCAGGGGATCGGGAAGGGGTTGCGGCAAAAGCGGCAAATTTGTTTTCATCGTGGGAGCCCCTAGTCTGGGGAAACGGGTGATGGTCGGACCCGTAAACCGTGAAGCGGGAAGGTGGCGAAACAAATAAGCTCTCCAGCATTAGGCACTGGAGAGCTTGCATCATGATTCCCGTGCATCATGCCTTTGGAATGTTTTCTACAGCCGCATCAACCGAAGGCTGCAAAGAGAGAAAGTTCTCTAAGCGAACCAATTTCACGGTTTGAGTCACCCGAGGATTGCTGACAATTTGTAAACTGCCACCCTCGGTTTGGGCTTTTTTGACTAGCTGGACCAGAGCGCCTAATCCGGAGCTGTCCACAAAATCAATTTTGGATAAATCCAAGATGGCGTGGTGGGGGCCCTCTTCGATGAACTTACTTAGTACCTTCCGAAACGCCGCTTCAGAAAAGGCATCCAGTAAGCCAATAAGACGGAATATTTGGTGATTATCCCTGACCTCGCGTGTGCCTCTGAGACTGGCGGTCAGGGTCAATGGCTCAGGAATAACGCCCTCCTAGCTGCATACTCCTCAAATCGTCAGTATAGTATATATCCTTTTGGCTCGATTGTGTAGTCCGACGCGAAAATTTCATCGATCGGATTTGACAGCCAGAGCGATCGCCTGGGTAAGATTACCCGATAACCCAGACTAGGCCGAGGTTTTGGCGGCGCGGTAGGAGCGCATAGTTTCTACGAACTTGTCGAAAATGTAGTCAGAATCATGGGGACCGGGGCTGGCCTCTGGGTGGTACTGTACGGAAAATACTGGTAAAGACTGGTGGCGCATCCCAGCCACGGTACGATCGTTCAGGTTGAGGTGACTTACCTCCATTTTCCCGACCAAACTATTGGGGTCAATGGCAAAACTGTGATTTTGGCTGGTAATTTCTACCTGGTGAGCCTCACCGGCGGGTTGATTCAAACCTCGATGGCCGAACTTGAGTTTATAAGTGTTCGCACCCATTGCCAAGCCCAGAATTTGGTGCCCCAGACAGATGCCAAATAGTGGTTTATCACTGTTGAGGAGGCTCTGCGCCGTGGCGATCCCTTCTGTCACGGCGGCGGGGTCTCCCGGTCCATTGGAGAGGAAAACCCCATCCGGGTCATACTTGAGAATTTCTTCGGCGGGGGTGTTCGCTGGAACCACGATCACCCGGCAACCGTAGCTGGCCAAGCGACGGAGGATATTGCGCTTGATGCCAAAATCAACCGCCACGACAGTGCAGATGTTTTCTCTGTTTTCCGGTCCGGCTCTAAACTCCCACTCTTCGGCAGTCGGTTCTAACCACTCGTAGGTGTTTGCTGTAGTGACTTCGGGGACGAGATTTAAGCCCAGCATATTCGGTGCGCCTTGGACTTTGCCCAGAAGTTCGGCGGGGTCGAGAATTTCGGTGGAGATGCCACCATTCATGGCGCCGACGATGCGAATTTTGCGGGTGAGAGCGCGGGTATCGATGCCGTAAATGCCCAGGATGTGGTGTTGCTTTAAATAGTCTGACAAAGATTGGGTTGACCGCCAGTTACTGGGTTTGGCGCAGATGTTGCGGGCGATCGCGCCGCGCACTTGGGGGCGGTTGGATTCTTCATCTTCTGGGTTCACCCCGGTATTGCCCAACTCTGGGTAAGTAAAGGTGACGATCTGGCCGCAGTAACTCGGATCCGTCAGTACCTCCTGATACCCAGTCATTCCCGTATTGAATACCACCTCTCCTATAGTCGTGCCGGTGGCGCCAAAAGACCAACCCCGATAATATGTTCCATCCGCGAGTACCAGCAGCGCCGGTTGAGTACCCGATATCGGCATAATCTACCTCCAGTTGTCATTGGTCACTTGTCACTTGTCATTGGTCACTTGTCATTTGTCTAATGACAAAGGACAACTGACTAATGACCAAGGGCAAATTGTATAGCTTCGTCATTATGCCATGATGCCTGCGAGTGGCAACCCTGAATAAGGACAAATGTGAGCGAGCGATCGCAACTTGGCGCTTGCCCCGGCATTACCCCCCGTTCTTCCGGTTGTAGTTCTCCAGAATCTGTAAAAATACTTAAATTCCTTCTCCCCCGAATGTGATAAAATGAAAACAAATCTCACCTGCCGCAGTTTATGATATCAGTATCTCTGACAATCTCGATTAAACATCATTTAAATTTTCCCTTAAACTCACCGCCATATAACATCAAATCAATCAATTTACTAAATCATTAAACCCTACTTATCTTCTCCAGAAAAACCATGAAAAAAAGTATTCATGCCATCATCTTAATTGCCTGCATGGCCTTGATTACCCCCGCCACAGCTCAAGAGCGGGAGGGTTGCTTTTTTATAGATTCCAAGGGTCAGCTAATGGATCTGGGAGACCTATGCCCAGACAACCGGGAAGAAGTAATTCCCGACGCCTTAGCCGAAGGGGGCGTGTTTGAAGTCCCCATCAAACGGCGGGAAGGAGGAGTTGCCGTGGTGGATGTCACATTTAATGACAACAAAACCTATGAAATGCTTTTTGATACAGGGGCTAGCGGCATATTAATAACTTCTAAAACTGCACAAGAATTAGGGGTACGAGTGTTTGATACCGCCACTTCGGTGATTGCTAGTGGGGAGGAAATGGAAGTGGGTATCGGCACTGTCAGTTCTGTAAAAGTAGGGAATCTCACCCTGGGAGAAACACCAGTGGCGATTGCTCCAGCTACGGCTGACGAAGGACTCAAAGGCATGGGATTACTCGGCCAGACAGTTTATGGTGACTATGACGTTACCATCAAAGAAAATGTGATAGAATTTAAACCCAGAAGCTAAAAAAGGTAATGGGAAATCCACCAGAAAACCCATTACCTTTTATCTCAGTTAATTGCTGCTTAAAAATTGGACTAACTGCTCTAACTTTGACCAAGCGGCACCACTTTCCAGGATTTCCTGGGCGCGGGCAATGCCTTGGGTGTGAGCGCCCAAGGGGATGACCCCAGCCACTTGTAAAGCTAAAGCGGTGTTGAGGGCGACCACATCCCGCTGGGCGGGGGTTCCCTTGCCTTGGAGAACTTCGCGGAGGATGCGGCTGTTTTCGGCCACATCGCCGCCACGCAGAGCGGCGGTGGGGGCGGTGGTGAGACCGAGGGCGGCAGGGTCTAAGGTGGTAAGCTGCACATGACCGTCTTGGAGGATGGCTAAGTCGGTGAGGTCGGCTAATCCAGCTTCATCGAGTTTTTCTCGTCCGTGGAGGACGATCGCCCTTTCGGTGCCAAGTTCACCCGCCGCCTGGGCGATCGCCTCTAGCAAACCAGGAGCCCAAACCCCCACGACTTGTCCCGTGGGGCGCAGGGGATTCACCAGCGGACCGAGTAAGTTAAACACTGTCCGCACCTTCAAAGTCCGCCGCAAAGGTGCCACCGCCTTCATCGCGGGATGCCATCCCGGGGCAAACAGAAAGGTAATCCCCACTTCTGACAATGCCCCGATCGCCTGTTCTAAAGGTGGATTCAGATTTACGCCCAAGGCTTCCAACACATCCGCCGAACCCACCTTGCTGGAAGCCGATCGGTTGCCATGCTTTGCCACTGGCACCCCCGCCGCCGCCGCCACAAACGCCACCGCCGTGGAAATATTAAAAGTCGAGGCCCCATCTCCCCCCGTACCGCAGGTATCAATCAAAGGTGTCACCGGTGGCAGTGGGGTGATGGGAGATGCGGCGGCAGACACCTGGACTACAGACTGTAGCACCTTGGCCATCCCCGCCAATTCTTCAGCCGTGACTCCTTTGGCTTGCAGGGCTGCTAAAATAGCACCGGATAGCACCGGTGGCATTTCCTCATGGAGCCATCCGCGCATCAGCTCCGCCGCTTGTTCTTCCGTGAGAGATTGCCGATCGAGCAACTGTTGCAGCATCTGGGGCCAATCACCAGCGGTTTTTGTTTCTACAGGGGATGAGGTCATAAAAGGGGATCAAAATCACGACAGCTTTCAGGGAAATATTTTACAGGCTTATAATTGCCATTTACGATTACTATAAATTGGAGATTTTCATGGCCAAGATTGCTTCTGGAGGGGGGCGGTTGCTAGAAATAGCCGAATATATTTCCCTGGTCGGTGCAGTGGCAGGGACAGTAGCAAGCATTGCTACCAAGGAGTTGATGTACGGAATGACACCTCTGTGCCTGACTTTGGCCTTAAATGTGACCAACCGGATGGCTTTGAGGAAAAATCAACTGGTGATGGGGGCAGAGGTAGAGCAATTGCAGCAAAAATTGGAGCGAATGGCCGCCGATACAGAACATTGGGAACGGCAGTTTAAAGATGTGATGGCTATGCAAAATGTCAAGCGGAATGCGGCCAAAGCTGAGGCGCAATTGCCGGAATTGTTATCAGCGATCGAGCAACTCCGAGCCAGAGAGCAACATTTTATCGCCGGGGTAGAAGTAATGCAAAGAAAATTAGATGCTTTAAACCAACAATTTCAAAATCGACCAGAGTTATCCCAGATTGAAAGTTTAACTACAGTTATCCTTGCCTTAAAAAAACTGATTGATGAAATGCAAACAAGGAGTGAATAGAATTAACAATTATTAGCGAAGATTACCAAGCCATAGCGATACTGATTAAAAATTCAAAAACCAAAAAATATTTAAATTTTTATTTAAACTAAATATTTTTTAATTGAGGATAATCAATAAATTCATTATACATAAAATTAAAGATAAATTTAACAAGAGTGAAAGCCGAAGTTTCAGAGTTGATTGATAAAGTAACTCTTGAAGGGCATCGGTGCCCAATGGGGAAAGGCTCCCCCCTTGAACGCCATAAAAAAAGGTGGTGAAAGGGGGAAAATCCCTTGCTAACCAAAAACAAGGGGGGTTGGGTGCAAGGGATTTTCTGGGTAAATCAGCTCTCAACCGGTTGGGACTTCAGCTTTAGTCTGTCGGAACTTTGATGTTGCCGTGGGTGTGGCTGGCGGTGGATAAATTACCTCAATGCTGCCAAGATGGGGGGACTGGATACAGCAGGCTCAAAGCGGGCGCCTATGCACATCTGATAACATTTTGATTTAGAGTTATAACAGATGCTCTGGGTTAGGGGCATTTTTGAGGGACTTGGGGGTATTTTCTTAGATGTGGGTTGGAAACCAGCACAGACAAATGATATGTTTCATTAGTAAATCAACATGGTCTGACCAGTTGTCCCTTCTGGGAATCAACCCCAGGATTCACCCAGTCTCCGAGTCACTCCAAGAGCAAATGAAAAGAATTTGCGTAGATGCGGCAAAATAAGAGAAACTTTGAAGAGGAAAAAGTTTTGGCAGGGATCGGTAAATTATGAACAAGCAGCCCAGCGGATTGGAACTTCTGGAATATGTATCAGTAGCGGGAACGGTGGCGGGGTCGATCGCCTCGATCGCCACCAAGCAGCTAGCCTACGCCGTGACCCCAGCCTCCTTAGCCCTAGTGCTGGGAGCCCTGAACCGCAAGCGGGCAATGGATTTAGTCCTGGCCCAGGTGGACAGAGGCGTGGCTACCGTGAGTGAGCAAGTAAAATCACTGCCCAACCAGTCGCAATTCGGGAAAGTAGAAACCAACCTGCAAAAGTTATCCGCGTCCTTAGCGCAATTGGAAACCCAGCTTCCGCCCGCTTCAGCCCCTAGTACGGCTGACCTAGAGCCAGTGAAAGAGGATATATCCCAATTGCGCACTGGCTACAGCAACATGCAGGAATTTTTGGCCAGTTTGAGAACCCGCCTGGAAAGCCTACCCCAACCAGAGAGACTGCAACAGATGGAAAACGCCCTCAGCCAACTAGAGGGCAAGCTGACCCAGCTACCGGACCAGCTCCAACAGCAACAGGAAAGCGTTGCCCAGCATACTGAGGCTATTGCCCAGATGGAACAGCGGTTAAACAGTCTGCCTGTAGGAGGAGAAATGACAGCGGGGGTGTCGCTACCAGCGCAGTCACCGGCGGAGTTGGAACAGCTCAAGCTGGCGATCGAGCAACTAGGGTTGAAACAGAATGAATTGGCCACTAGAGAGGAGTTGGCGTCACTGGCGACGGCGGTGGAATTGGTACAACAGGAACAAATTCACAAGCTGATTGCCGATGTGGAATCCCTGGATGTTCGAGTCAGCCGCATGGCTCGGGGACAAGATGGCGTCAGCCGCGAGGAGTTGGCTGAGGTGAGAGCCGAGCTGACGACCCTGGACGATCGGTTGCAGACGATCGCTGGCGGGACGGAATCAGTAGATTTGACCGGCGTAGATCAGGCATTGGCAGATATCGCCGCCTCCGTCAAAGAAGCTCTCGGGGAGATGGAAAGCCGGATCGTGCCCCTGGAAGCATCCTTCCTAGAAAATTCTCGCCGCTTAGATACTCTACGTGAAGAGATGGCGGCGTCATCACCCCCAACCACCACTGGAGACGGTTGGCAAGCAGAGTTAGAGCGTTTGGATGCAGCCCTGCGCACTTTAGCCACGAAAGCAGAAGTAGAGCAGTTATTCGCCACTGTGGCGGTGGGGGCTGCTGTCACCGCCACCGCACAGCCAGCGTCATCGCCGAGTTCGTCCTCGGAGGATCTGGCGCAAATTCAACAAGATTTAGCCCAGTTGCGCCAAGAAGTGGAGACAGCGCAAGCTAATTTCCAGAAAACTTCCCTGGAAAATGTGGACTATGTGCGTGAGGAAGTGCATTCCTTGCAGCAAGCAATTGCGAGCATCACAGAGCAGTTAGAAGCCAGTGCCAGCAATACCGAATCGGCAGTTGCCCCTGATGAGGAGCTATCTCCTAATGGTGATGTGTTAGAAACGCCCGCCACATGGCAGTTAAGCCGGATTGAGGGAATGCTGCAGGGGATTCAACGCCAGAGTTATCAACTGCTGTTCGATCGCCCCGGGATTAAAGCCTTGCTCGAGGATGCGATCGCATCCGCTCAAGAGCGGATCATTTTAGTGTCTCCCTGGCTGTCTCGGGCAGTAGTCAAAGATTTGCTGCCCCAGTTTGAAGCGTTGCTGGCGCGCAACGTGAAACTGGATATCGGCTGGGGTCATTTGAGAGATATTGAAGCCGGAGAATTTCCCCAACGAGTCAGCCAACAATGGCAAGCGCCTGAGAGCAGCTCCCGTAGCAGTTTGTACGATGCCCTCAACGACATGGAGGCGCTGGAGCTAAAATATCCCTTATATTTCCAGATGCGGATTTTGGGCACTAACGAAAACTTTCTCGTGTGCGATAAGTCTTTTGCCGCCGTTGTCAGCCATAATTTCCTCTGCAATGAAGCCAATTTTCCTGAGCGGGAATTGGGATTGCGCACGGTTGACCCTAACATTATCCAGGGTTTAATTGACCGCTTTGAGGACCCGGTACTGAATCCCGGCACGGCTGAAGTGTATTACAATCGCGGGTTTGAGCGTCTGGATGTGGGGGATTACTCCGGAGCGCTCATGGATTATGGGCATTCTTTGCAACTTAATCCTAACCAAGCCACTGCCTACAATAACCGGGCTTTGGCGAAATACCATTTGGCAGACCCCCTCGGGGCGATCGAGGATTATACCGCCGCTCTCAGCCTCAACCCCAATGAGTGGGTGACATACTTTAACCGGGGCGTTGCTCGCTTTCATCTCCAAGACTATGCTGGCAGCATTGAGGACTATACTGAGGCAATTCGCCTAGGTGTGGACCGCAGTGTGGCCTACTTCCAACGTGCTGAGGCTTACCGTCAGCTCAAAGACTATGAATCAGCGATCGCCGATTACACACTGGCGATTAATCTGGCTCCTAACGATGCAGTCGCCTACAACAACCGGGGTTTAGCTCGCTATAACTCTGGTGACTACATTGGCAGCATCGATGATTACACCCAAGCCTTACTCCTCAAGCCCGACGATGCCATTTACTACTCTAATTGTGGTGTGGCTCGCTTGCGCGCTGGGGACTATGCGGGGGCGGTGCAAGACTTTGACCAGGCGGTGATGTTGCTCCCAGAATATGCTGGAGCTTACAATAATCGGGGTTTGGCTCGCTCTCAATTGGGGGATACCACAGGGGCGATCGCCGATTTGCGCCAAGCTGCAGAACTGTTCCTGCGTCAAGGAGATATTCTCAATTACCAACAAGCGGTGGAATCCCTCGATAAACTAAGTGACGTGGCCAACCACTCATAGCGGGGGACAGAACCAGGGCGAAGCATAACCCAATGTTTGGGGATTCTTCGGGGCGAAGCATTCGCCCCGACAATTGATGAATTATCACCCTGTTCTGAAAAAATGTGATCCATCTTCAAAGTCCCTCTCCCTCTCTGGGAGAGGGATTTAGGGTGAGGGGGTAGGTCATGCAACGCCATTGGGAATTGTTGGGTTTATGGGTGGTTGTCTGAATTCCGATGCAGAAACCCGATTGCTTCTCCAACCAATAACAAATTATGTCAAAAAAATTACCTTTAATCCAAATTTTCCAAGAAGATATCAAGGAGGGTCGCTGGATTGATATAGCTGCTTTAAGCATCTCTGGTTTGGGAACGATTTTAGCATTGGTTTTGAAAAACGCCATTTATGCCACCCCGTTGCTGACGGCAGCTATCTGGCTGAATATTTTGGCCAACCGCTATCGCAAAAACGACCCAGTAGTTGCCGCTGTAGCCGAGACAAGTATCCCTACGGAGCCACCGGCAGCAGCACCGGTAGAACCTTTTTTTTTAGAACAGTTTGATAGTGTATCTCCAGCCGAGTTGGAGGTTGTGCAAAGAGCAATTTATCAATTGCAAGATGTGACTAAACGCCTGGAACAAACGGCGCTGAAACAAGAAGACTGGGAGGTGATGAATGTTCGCTTATTGATGGTGCAAGAAGCTATTACTCAGCAAGTGGAGAGGATGACAGGCAGGAAAAAAGACGAAATGGTAATAGCAGAAAGAGGGGAGGTTAGTTCTGATATTGGCAATAATCTGGCAGACCGGATTGCTAAATTGGAGCAAAAAAATCAAGATATCATTAAGCCTTATTTGCTGCGCTTGAGCAATTCTCTAAAGCAGTTGCGGCAAAAACAGATGCTGGCGGATATTAGGGAGGATTTCCAGTCTCTTAAAGAGCAGTTTCAGAATCGCCCGGAGTTACAGAAGTTAGAGAAACTCCAGGAGGTGCTGGATTTGCTGGCGGTGAAGGTGGAGCGGGTGGATGAGTATTTGCGGAAGTTACCGCCACCCCCTGCACCGGTGGATATTAGCCGGATGGAAGATGTGATGCTGGAACTCGATCGCGAACTGCGGAAGCTGCAGCAAGATGTAGTGCAACACTTACTCCGGGGGGAAAAGCTGATGCGGCGCAATATGTCTCAGCTTAAGCAAAGTTACGCGATCGAGCTACAACATTTACCACCCCTGTCGCGGGTTGAGGACTTGGAAACTGCCTTAGCCGATGTCACCTCCCACCTGGAGCGTTTAGAGTCTCAAATCTCCCAGTTATTATTACAAGCTACATCCACCGAGCCTGATTCTTCATCGGCTCGGTTTTTAACTTTACAGGATATCGCCCCTTTGGTGGCGACGGTGAAGAAACTTCAGCAGCATCAAAACGCCAAATCTGCCTCTAGAAGCGGCTCACCCGCTGGTGATGGCGTTCCAGGACGCACCACCGAGACACAGCGGAAACAGCGGACGGTATAATTTATTTGGGGATAACCATGACAAATGACAAATGAGAAATGACAAGCGGACTTGCGGACAAGTGACATGTCGGCTGATTTTGATGGGGTTTTTGGTGCTGATGCTGAATGCTTGCAGTTTCAGTTTTAGTTTGGGCGGATTTCAGCCGACGCGGGAGGTGGTACAGCGGGCGATCGCTTTGCAGCTTACCCTCACCAAAACTGAGCTAGAAAAGCATCTGCTCGCTCACCACATATCCTCCGCCCCCAAGTCAGAATATGAAGTGAATCGGGTGGAAATTGTCGCCGAAGACCCCCTGCAAATTCAAGGATTACTATCATATCATATCCGGGGTACTTATAATCTGACTCTCAAGCTGCCTGACGGACGAGTAACAGACCGGGGCAACCCTTTTGATATCTATCTGCAACGGCAGAAAGAGGGCAAAACCTGGCGATTGGCTCAACCTCAACCGGGGGGAAAAAATGATGCCGCAGTTTGGGCAACTTATTTGATTAGACCGAATGATTATGTGATGTAGTGATGATTTGTCCTTTGTCCTTTGTCACTTGTCCTTTGTCATTTATTTTATTCATATAAACAAACAAAACAAATGACCAGGGACAAATGACAAATGACCAATGACAAAATTTACAGCAACCCGGCGGACTCGTAGAGGCGGCGCAGTTGGGCCATAATTTTTTCCCCATATTGCAGGTCCGCTTCCCAGCGACCGCTGAGCTGAGGCACTAGGGGGGCAATACCTCGGGTGACAAAGCGAAATCGGGGGTCCACGATTTCTTGGGCGAGGGGTTCGGTGCTGGCGTAGGCTTTGAGGTGTTGAATATGGGCTCTGACACCAATGCGGGCGCTGGGGAAGGAGGCGGCTTGGCTGCTACCACCGGCGGAACCCAAACCGGCAAAGTTATTCTGGGTGGGGGTAATACCGTTACCAAACCGGAGAAAGTTGCTTTCTAAACACATCTGACAAAAGGCAACATCGTAGTTGACCCCCTCCAAGGCGGCTTCCTCGCGGTAGAGTTTGGCGATATCGGCAAACTGGGTGAGGGCTTGAGAGTTGTTGTTTTTGAGAAACATCATTAACTGGACTTCGCTGGTGTTGCCGTGGCCCATAATCCGATCGATGTAGCCGGGGCAAATCTGCAAAATCGATCGGAGGATGACGGTGCGGGTAGCAGAGTCCCAAGCGACGGAGATTTGATAATCCCGCAGTTCCACCGCTTTGATATACACAACGTTGTTATAAGTGATGCGGCGCACATTGGGATTGCGGGATAAGTCAATGCCTAGACGATCGACCAAATCGATGGGAATATAAGAGTTACCGTTGATGAGAATCCCTTTTTCGCCGTAGATTTGGCTATTGATTCTAATATCGATCGGGGGATAAGTTGGAGCCGAGACTGGTGGGGGCGCTGGTACGGAACCACCACCAGCCCAGGCGACTAGCCCCTCGGCAATGCCGATCGCGAAGTCCCGGCGACGGTTTTGCAGCAGGAAGCGGTCATCGGTGTTGCTCAGGAAGCCCACTTCCATCAACATAGAAGGAATCCACAGGAAGCGACAAAATGCCAAACTACCTGTGCCGGTTTCCGTATCGGGTTTGGCACCGCGACTAGGGAGCTGCGGCACCCGCCGCAGTAAAGCCAGGAGCAATTGCTCGGCGTTTTTCACTCTCTCACTATTGTTGGCGATGTAGTAAACACAGGCGCCTCGAGCGGCAGGATTGGCAAAAGCATCGGCGTGGATTTCCAGGGCCACATCATCAGTCCGGGCGCGAGCGTTGATCCAGTCAATAGATTGGAGCATGCTTAAGTCGTCGGGAACTGAGAGGATTTCTAAGCCTCGGGCTCGCACTTCCGAGACGATGAGGTCTCGGAGCAGAATCATTTCTCGAGCTTCGGTAGTGCCACCGGCGACAGACCCTGGGTCTAGGGCGCCATTTTCATAACCCCCATGACCAGCAGAAATAAAAATTCTTCCCATAATTATCTTCCTTTATAGAGCCTCCCGGCTGCTTCACTACTACTTGATTGTTTCCCCCAACTAGGATAATCCCTTGGTAGGGGCGATTCGCTTTCTCGCCTTTACCAAGGGGCGAAGCGATTCGCCCCTACCCCGTCCGTCCCTGGGATAAAATGGTGATAACATCTGGCATGAGCTTTCAGCAGCCCTCCTCCTTTGCGTGTTGCCATCTACCAAAATCCTTTTGAAGGATGCTTCGGGCAATACTGGGCAAGACATCTTAGAGGCAATCCTTTGCCAACCAGTTTTCTCCTGAAGCGATAGCTTCGCGGACCTGTCGGTTCGCCCGCTCACCAAGCGCCAATTTTGTCTTGAAGCTATCGCCCCGGATCGATCGGGGGACTAACAGGGTATAGGGAGAGGGAGTTGCCGGTAATGCAAGCGCCACCTTATTCTGGGAGATGCTGAGAAATGGAAAAGCTAAAATCTGTCTCGGAGCAATTGGCAGTGGCCGTGGAGGAGGGCAGCTCTGGGGCGATCGCCTGTTTCCAGGACCAGGGCAGCTTCTACCGACAGCACCAAAATTTGCTTTACGACCTGACGATGGCAATTCATCGCGGCACTAATCTCGATCGCATTCTCCAGCTCACCGCTGACCGGCTTGTAGAAGCCCTCCAAACTGAGCGGGCTACTATCTTACTGCTGAAGTACGCCGATCCGTTGTTCAAAACTCGTCAAGCGCGCTCCGCAGAGGCGCTGAATCGGGAGACGGATCCAGGGAAACGGCCCCCACAGCCCCTCCCCCGGGTCAAAATTACTGTGGTGGCTCAAGCCACTAGCTCTGATCAGGGCGACAGTAAACCGCAACTGCACCAATCTTTTTGGCTTCACGAGTGCTTTTGGTGCCAAGCCGCTTTCACTAACGCTCCCCATCCGGTGCCAATATCTGATTTGGCGGAGTTTCTCCGAGGCGGCTCGAATTGCACCTATGCCCCGATTTTCGATCCCGATGCCCGCCCCACCGGTGTCAATGTGCCTCTAGTGGGTTCGGCGGGGGGTAGTTCCTCGAGTACCACAGTTTTGGGATTTCTCGTGTTAGAACATTCCCAAGCACGCCCCTGGCTGGCAGAAGAGCTGCGGCTACTGGAAATTGTGGCAGCCAGCCTTAGCACTGCGATTCTCCATTCCCAAACCATCCAGCACGTTCAGGCTTTGGTGGAAGACCGCAACGCCCAGTTACATAGTTCTCTGGACGTACAGGCAAAACTCTATGAAAAAAGCCGCCAGCAAGTGGAGCAACTGCGACGCTTAAATCAGGTTAAGGATGAAATTCTCAGTACCCTGAGCCATGAGCTAAATACTCCCCTCACGACGATGAAAATGGCAGTACAGATGCTCCGGCAACCGGGTTTGCCTTTGGAGCGGCAGGTGAAATATCTGGATATTTTGGAAGAAGAGCTGCGCCGAGAAAGCAATCTGGTGAAGGATTTGCTCAACTTGCAAAGGTTGGAGTCGGGGAGCGTGGAGCCTTTTGTGCAAACCGTGGAGCTGAAACAGTTTTTGCGCAATTTAGCTAATTCTTTTGACGCGAAATGGGCGGAGGCAGAGTTAAAGCTGTCTCTGTCTTTGCCTAAGAGTGCGATTAAATTGCAAACCGACGCCAACAGCCTCGATCGGATTTTGATGGAGCTGCTCACGAATGCGGGCAAATACTCGGAACCGGGCTCTACTGTCCACCTGCAGATTGCCCACGATCGCTCTGCTAATCAAGTGGTGATGAATCTGACTAATATCGGCGTGGGTATCTCGGAGGAGGATTTGCCCTACATCTTTGATAAGTTTCGCCGGGGTACTGGGGTCACGGAGCGGGCGATCGCTGGCACCGGTTTAGGTTTAGCACTGGTTAAGTCTCTAGTTCAGCAGTTGAATGGCACTATTACCGTCGTCAGTCGCCCCTTAGCCCGAATGGGAGATGGGGAGATGGGGGGGACGGGGGGACAGGGGGACGGGGAGACGGGGGGACGTTCAGCCGTACTTTATGAAACTTGTTTCACTCTTACCCTTCCCCAACTATCTGCTACTGCATCTTGATTTGATGACGCTTGTCCAAAGTCCTTTGTCATTTGAATTGATAATTGACAATTGACAATTGATAATTGATAATTGATAATTAACAATTAAACAATTGACAATTATCAATTATCAATTACCCAATTATCAATTACCCAATTACCCAATTACCCAATTATCAATTATAGTCATTTCAAATAGACATGAAACAATCGAGATTGCCCTCACCCCCATCTCCTTTTCTCTCTCCCCCCTTTCCAAGGGGGGTAGGGGGGATGGAGAGGGGACGGGGGTGAGGGCGGAGTCAATCCCATTCTTATTTGAAATAACTATACCCAATTATCAATTATCAATTATCAATTATCAATTATCAACAGAATGCTCAAAACTACTGCTGCTGCTAAACCCCCACGCTGGCAAAGAGTCAAATCCTCTCCCTTGGGTCGCCAAAGAGAAGTTTTTGGAGCGGCGGGCACCTTTATTTTTTGGCTGTGGTTGGATCGCAAACTGGGGCGCAATTCTCCCGAAGTGCGCGAGCGACGGGCGCGATGGTTGGTGCAAAAGCTGCTCGATTTGGGTCCAACTTTTATTAAAATCGGCCAAGCTCTCTCCACTCGTGCGGATTTGCTGCCTCGGGAGTATGTTCTGGAGTTGGGAAAACTGCAAGATAATGTACCTCCATTTGGTGTGGAGGAAGCGATCGGCCTGATAGAATCGCAATTCGGCAAACCCATTTATGCTCTCTATAAGGAGTTTTACGAGCGCCCGATCGCGGCTGCCAGTCTCGGACAAGTCCATAAAGCCCTGCTTTACACCGGCGAAGAAGTGGTGGTGAAAGTCCAGCGCCCCGTCTTGGAAGATTTATTCCGCTTGGATTTTCTGGCTTTGGGCAAATTGGTGCGCTTTTGCCGCCACTGGTTTCCTTGGATGAGAAAATATAATCTCGAAGCGATATACCAAGAATTTTTCAATATCTTATATCAAGAAATTGATTATATTCAAGAGGGAAAAAATAGTGAAAGATTTCGCAGCAATTTTCACGATAACCACCGCATTATTGTGCCCAAAGTTTACTGGGACTACACCACAACTAAAATCCTGACTTTGGAATATATGCCGGGGATTAAGGTGGACGATCGCCAAGCGCTCCAAGATTGGGGCATCAATCCCCAGGAAATTAATACCATCGGCATCTGCTGCTATCTCAAGCAGTTATTGATTGATGGATTTTTTCAGGCTGACCCCCATCCCGGTAATATGGCAGTGCATCGCCAGCGAAAAGGGCTGATTTTTTACGATTTCGGCATGATGTATGAAATCACAGCTCTGAATAAAGATGAGATGCTGGTGACGTTTTTTGCCGTCTTGCGCAAAGATACAGATAATGTGGTGAGCCAGCTCATCAAGATGGGTTTAATCGAGCCGGTATCTGATATGAAGCCCGTGCGGCGGTTGATTACCTTTCTCCTGGATAAATTTACGGAAAAACCGATAGATTTTCAGGCTTTCAGCGAAATCAGGAGCGAGCTTTATGTGATGTTTGAGCAGCAACCTTTTCGGCTGCCTGCGCAGATGACGTATATTTTAAAGGCTCTGACTACCCTAGATGGGGTGGCGAGAAATCTGGACCCGCAATATAACTTGGTAGCGGCGGCTCAGCCTTTTGTGAAAAGCATTACCGTTGCTCAAGGACAGAGGAATATTATTGGCACCCTGGCAAGGCAAACTAAGGATTTTATCCAGTACAAGCTGCAGCAACCAAGCCAAACCGAAGTTATATTCCGCCGGTTAGAGGCCAAAATTGCGGAGGGAGAGTTGGAGTTGCAGGTGCGGTCCGTGGAGAGCGATCGCGCCCTCAAACGCATTTACCTAGCCCTCAAAACCCTGATTTATGCCTTATTGACAGGATTTAGCTTTGTGGTCGGAGTCGTCTTGCTTCTAGTCCCTTACCCTTCGTGGGCGATCGCGGTTTTTTGCCTCGGAGCGATATTTTCTGTTTTTTTGCTCCGTTCCCTCGCCGCCTTATCCTTCCGGGAAAAATTAGACAAACTCGCCGAAAAATAAACCCCGATGCCCAACTACCGACGATTCTGGCCAATCGGAGCCCGCCGCCACGCCCCAAAATATGTTACAGTCGATGGCAGGGAAACCTTAAGCAAATACCACAGGCATCAAGGCAGCAAGTTTTAGGCAACGACACTTGTCTGGGTTCGCGCTTCGATGATAAATACTGCTCCATCTTAGGGGCATCATCCCCCAGGGAAACATCTTTTACCACTTTTTCCCCCGGGAACAGCAACCTTTCCTCTTCCCCAGGATCTAGCTGGCGCCATGCCCCTCCCTTGAATCTCGATAATTCGCAGCGATCGCTTCGCTGACCATAAATGTCGGCTTTTCCCCCACAGGAGTGCATCAATTCAAAGGGGAGCGGGGGAGACGGGTCCCCGTCTCCGGGTCCCTCAAGAGCCCCCTCAGTGCTTCACATGGACGAATATGTGGGAAGAACGTTATAAATCTGCATTAGAATTACACAAACAAACGGCAAACGTCGAGAACCTGAATGGCAGCGGCGAGCGGGAATCACCATCGATAGATTTGAATGCTAACCGCATAATTGCCGCCATCGATAAAGCGGAAATTTTTAATATTAAAATCGTCCAATCTACCCTGATGGGCAATTATGATGCGGCAATTAATGCCGGTCAAGCTGCCTTAAAAATGCTGGATGTGGAACTGCCAGAAACAGATTTTCAGGGAGAGATTGCCAGAGAAATTATTCAAGTTAACGAACATCTAGAAGGAAAAAATATCGGGGAACTTTTGCACGCGATCGAGCTGAACGAACCGGCGTACAGAATGATTCTCAAACTCCTGATTTCCACTTCTGATGCCGCCTACTATATCAGCCAAGACCTGTTTGCCATCCTGATTGTAAAAGCGGTCAATATTTCCCTGAAATACGGCCACATCCCGGAATCATCCTATGCTTACTCAGCTTACGGATTTCTGCTGGGGTCGATGATTGGCAATTACCGCGATGGCTATGCGTTCGGACAGCTCGCCGTTAACCTCAGCCACAAATTCAACCATCCAGCCCAAAAATGTCAAACCTGCAATATGCTGGGTAACTTCATCCTCCCTTGGGTGAAACAGATTCAATTTGCTGATGCCATCAACAATGAAGGCTATCAAGCCGGTTTGGATTCGGGCGAGTTACAATTTGCTGGCTACATCCTCGGTAACAAAGCCTTAAACTACTTTTACCAGGGCAAGCCATTACCAGAGCTACTGGCAGAATTAGCCAAGTTTTTGCAGTTCAGCGAACAGACGAAAAATCAGTGGGCAACTGATGCCTTGCGAGCCTGCCAGATGGCGCTCCTGAACCTGATGGAAAAAACTGCCAGCAAGCTGGATTTTGAACCTGTGGAAATCGCCGACTTGCCATCACCGGATCACTTTCGGGAACACCAGGGGTTTTCTGGAGCTTGTCTGGAACATATCTATAAGGGGCAAATTTTCTCTCTTTACGGGGAATGGGAGATGGCTCAGTCTCACCTTAGCTCGGCGGAGAATTTGCTGGGTTTTATCCTGGGCTTGATTCCCGTGGCAGAGTATAATTTTTACTCTTCTCTATGTTTGACAGCTCTTTATCCCCAAGTACCGCCAGCAGAGCAAAAAAAATATCTGGATAAATTAGAGGCGAATCAAAAACAGATGCGCATCTGGGCGGATAACTGCAAAGAGAATTTCCTGCATAAATACTTCTTGGTGGCGGCGGAAATGGCCAGAATTACTGGCAATGATTTGGAGGCGATCGACTTGTACGATCGGGCCATTACCGCCGCCTCGGAACAGGAATTTATCCAGAATGCCGCCTTAGCGAACGAGCTAGCCGCCGCTTTCTGGCTCAGCAAAGGCAAACAGAAAATTGCCCGCACCTATATGCGCGATGCGTGGTATGGCTACGAACGCTGGGGTGCTACCCGCAAAGTAGAAGATTTGCACCAGCGTTATCCCCAGCTCCTCGGTGAAGAATCCGGTACAGAAAGGGGATTTCTTCAGCAAATCTCGGTAAAGACGCATGGGTTATCTGCGGAAACCCGGTTTCTCGAGGTCCTCGGCTCGGCTCCAGATTTAGTGATGGTGATGAAAGCATCCCAAGCCATATCCGGGGAAATCGTCCTGGATAAATTACTGGCTAAATTGATGAAAATTCTCCTGGAGCATTCGGGAGCCGCAAAAGGCTACTTGATTTGCGAAAGTAAGGACTCATGGTATATAGAAGCCGAAGCGGTGGCAGACCCCAGCACCAATCAGGTGCGCTTGGGGAAGATTTTGCGCGGGCTTCCCGTGGCCGATCGGCTCCCAGAAACAATGGTCAAATATGCCATCCGCACGAGAGAAAGTGTGGTTTTGAACCGCGCCTCCGCCGAAGGTAACTTTACCAGCGACCCCTACATTAAGCAAAATCAACCCCAGTCGATCGTCGTAGCTCCCCTGGTCAACCAAAAAAAGCTCAACGGCATCATTTACCTAGAAACCAATGTGGCTAATGCTTTTCCCCCGGAGAAACTGGCAGTATTGAATCTGCTGTTATCTCAAGCCGCCATTTCTATAGAAACTGCCCAATTTTACACCAAAACCGCTGCCCTCAACGTGGCCTATGAGCGTTTCGTCCCTCGGCAATTTCTGCAATTTCTGGAAAAAGACAGCATTGTGGATGTGCGCCTGGGCGACCACGTGCAAAAAGAAATGTCTATCCTCTTTTCCGATATCCGCAAATTTACCGCCCTCTCGGAAAAGATGAGCCCGGAAGAAAATTTCAAATTCATCAACTCCTATCTCAGCACGATGGAACCTGCGATCAGCACGAATAACGGGTTTATTGACAAATACATCGGCGATGCAATCATGGCTCTGTTCAGTGGCGGAGCGGAAAGGGGGCGGGCTTCTATATCTGGAGAAATTCAGCCTGCAGATGATGCAGTGAGAGCTGGTATCGCGATGCTCCATCGCCTCCGAGAATACAATCAAGGGCGGGAGCGTGCTGGTTATCTCCCGATTGAAATTGGGATCGGGATTAATACTGGTTCTCTGATGTTGGGGACGATCGGCGGTCACAACCGCATGGATAGTACCGTCATCAGCGATGCGGTGAATTTAGCTTCTCGTTTGGAAGACCTCACCAAAGAATATGGCGTTTCCCTGCTGATTTCCCACCAAACCTTTTTGCGCTTGCAAAATCCTAATCAATACTCGATCCGCATTATTGACCGGGTGAAGGTGAAGGGAAAATCTCAGGATGTGGCGGTATTTGAGGTTTTCGATGGGGACGAACCGGAACTGCGGGATGGCAAATTAGCCACCGCTGCGATTTTTGAAGAAGGTTTGCTCCTTTCTTACCGCAAAGCCTACAGCCTAGCGGTGGTGAGATTTGAAGAATGCCTCCGCCGCAACCCGACCGATCGGGTAGCCCAAATTTATTTGGAACGCTGCCAGCAGCAAATGAGCTAAATTATCATTGGCAGAAAAAACCGGGTTGAAACCATTCGCCAGCAACCCGGTTTCTGGGGGACAAAGGACAAAAGAATCTAGGCGGCGGCGCCTTGGATTTCTTTAATCACTTTCAGTGAGATATCCACATGCCCTTTGAAATCCATCATCGAATCAAAGATGTGGCGGACAATTCCCTGTTTATCTATCACATATGTTACCCGTCCGGGGAGGATAAATAGAGTAGCGGGAACGCCGTAAAGCTGCCGCAGTTGGTTGTTATTATCGCTCAAGAGGATAAACGGCAAATTGTATTTGCTGGCGAATTGCTGGTGAGAGCTGGTGGAGTCACCGCTAACACCAATCACCTCGGCGCCTGCTTCTGTAAAAGTTTCGTAGGTATCGCGAAATGCGCATGATTCCGCCGTGCATCCCGGGGTGTCATCTTTGGGGTAGAAATACAGGACAACGCTTTTTTTGCCCTGGAAATCTTTCAGGCTCACTTTTTCCCCGGTTTGGGAAGTGAGAGTGAAATCTGGTGCTTTATCTCCAACTTTAACTGCCATCGCGGTTTTCTTTACAAATCTGTGCAAAAGTTTAAGTTTCTTTATCTTACCCCGAAGACTGCCGCGCCGCCGCGACGATCGCCCGGATGGGGGCGTCAGTTTTGATGGCTTGGGGGTTGATGTGGGTGGCGGTAGCGCGAAAACCTTGATTTTGTAGGGAAGAAATCAGGTAATCTCGTTTGGGAATGTCCATTTTGCCTCGGCGTCCGATTTCCCCCAGGGGGTAAAAATAGGGGGGAAAATCGGTTTCTCCGGCCATGATTTCCAACAACGTCACTCTTTCTGGCCATTGCCACTGATGGGCCAGAGCCTGCATCCGGGTCAAAAAGGGGCGATCGTGTAGCCAACCCAACCACATCGGACCGCTCAAAACCAAATTTTCGCCATCCTCACCACAAACCACCCGCCCCAAATATCGCCATGACACCAGTTGATAGTTACCACAACTATGACAATAACCGAGAAAACCATAATTAGCCGCCGTCAGAGACTCCGCCGCCACCAGACGCACCATCACTCGATAAGTCCCTGCCCAAAATAAGGAAAAAACCGGTGCAATTCCTAATCCTTTAGCGGCGGCTTCTCGCTGCAAACTCCCCAACAGCAAGCGCAAACCTTGCTCGTGAACGGCGGGGTGCGATCGAGCATAAGCCCCATAAGCAGCTAAACTTTTTTCCGGCTGCTTCCCCGCCACCGTCCGGCCATCAGTGCTAGTAATATACACCAAACCCCCGATTTTCGTCGCCCACAAACAACTACTCAAATAAGGCGATGCACTGCCAAAACAATCCACATCCACCAAATCATAAAAATCCCGGCGGTTGTACGCATCAAAAAACACCTCCAACGCATCCTTTTGCGTCACCCGCCCCCACCCCAACCCCACAACCTCAGCCAGATTTTCCCGGACTAAAGAGAGAATCTCCGGGTTGCCCTCATTCACCCACAACTCATCCGCCCCACTTTCCAACCGATAACGTAACGATCGCACCCCACAACCCGCCATCGCCTCCAATACCCGCAAACGTCCCGTATCTTGCCGGTAAACCGCTGCCGCCAACACCCCCAAATCTCTCACTACTTGCCCTTGGGGGCGATAAAAAGCCTTACCAATTTCAAATCTAGCTTGACCTTCTTGATTAGTCATAAATATTCCGTGAGACAGCGCGTCATCGGGTGAAGTCAATTGATAATTGATAATTGATAATTATCAATTGGGCAGATCCGGATCTACCACCAGTCAACCACCGCCCACAATAGTCACAATTTCTAACTTATCTTCAGCTTAGATTTCCGTATTTGCCCAAAACTGATGGTGGAGGATTTCCCCATTGTATTCCACGGCAATTAACCGGAGGTTTAAGCCCAATTAATAATTAATAATTATTAATTATTAATTATTAATTATTAATTGGGCAGATCCGGATCTACCACCAGTCAACCACCGCCCACAATAGTCACAATTTCCAACTTATCTCCAGCTTGGATTTCCGTATTTGCCCAAAACTGACGGTGGAGGATTTCACCATTGTATTCCACGGCAATTAACCGGGGGTTTAAGCCTAGCTGTTCCAGGAGTTCTGGCAGTTTGGTATATTGGGCACAGGTGGCCTCAGCCCCGTTGACTTGAAGGATAATTTCTGTGTTAGTCATCCTAAAAAATACTGAATAATGGTCATTTGTCCAATTTATGAATTGCCCCTACGAATGGCAGTAAGCTGAGAGCGGAGATACTGGGCTACTAGGGTGGGCTGCTCGGCTTCTACAAGCGATCGGACAACCGCCACACGCCGAGCGCCACCGGCAACCACTTCCGCGATATTGTTAGTGTTGATGCCACCAATAGCAAACCAAGGCACTGTAGCATTAGCCGCCGCATAGCGCACATAATCTAATCCAGCCGCCGCCTTACCCGCTTTCGTGGGAGTTTCATACACCGGTCCGACACCGATATAATCCGCCCCATCAGCCATTGCCCGCCCCATTTCTTCCGGTTGGGTAGTGGAAATGCCAATCAGCTTACCCGGACCGAGGAGCTGCCTAGCCAAAGCAATGGGCATATCGTCCTGACCAAGGTGGACCCCATCGGCACCTACCGCCATAGCCATATCGACCCGATCGTTAATCAGAAACAAAGCGCCGTAGTCAGAGCAAAGCTGACGCAAACTTTGGGCAAGGCGCAGTCTTTCTTTATCATCAGCATTTTTATCCCGGTACTGAACAATATCCACCCCTCCTTTCAGGGCAGCTTCCACAGTAGCGAGCAGATTATCCCGAGGATTCGTCACCAAATAAAGGTAAGCTTGAGCCAGCCTCTGGATGCGGCGATAACTCATCAAACCAGTTTCCAGAGTATAAACTTGATAGCGCAACTGCTTAAAAGCCGACCCCATATCAGGATGGTACAGCTTGCCATACTCCTCCACAACCCGCATCGCCTCTTGCACCCGGCAGAAATTTGCTTGCAATACCGCAGCAATATCCGATCGCACCTCTTCTCCCGGATGAGTTAGCTCCGTCCCCAAATCTCCCGCCGTATCCCTTGCTGCCCTGATTTCCGCCCGATGCCAGAGTCCCACCTCCTGCCTGAGCTGTTTACATTTCATGGCCATTTCAGCGCTATTGAGACCGAAGCGGCACCACTCCTCAATAATCCGCAACCCTTCCCGAGCCCGGTCTAAATTAGCATCTAAAATGCGGCACACAGCAGGCAATTGAACCTCCATATACCTTGGGGTGCCGAGTAAGCCTGCTTCACGCTGATTAACATCGCCCATTGGAACCATCAACTTAATTTATTTATCCTAACAGTCAGTTTTTCCCTGAATACCCCAGTAAATACATTCAGGCGATCTGGAGAAAATTTGCACCTACCATAGTTCTCATCAAGTCGGGCATTTGTGGAAAAATCCCATTAAAATACGGCTAGTCCTTTGTCCTGCTGCCTTGTGACTGAGGACTTGGGACAAGCTGCCTTGTGACTAGAGAAACTGGGTTTCTCATCCAGATTCCCGGTAGGAGCGAGGATTTCTCATCCAGATTCCCGGTTTATGAGGGCTGCGCCAAAACCATGAGTGAGGAATAACATCGTGAGATCAAAACATATATTCACTAGCGTGGTCCGGTTAGGGTTGGCCACCAGCGCCCTACTGTGGATACACCCGATCGTACTGGCTGCCCCAGCCGCCGATCGGAGCCACACCACCGACACCAACCCCAACACCCTACGAGCCGAAATCAACCAAATATTTGTCAATCCCAATAGTGGCAATGATACGGCCAAAGGCACAGAGCAAGCACCACTGAAAACCATCACCCGCGCCCTGCAAGTAGCCAGTGAGGGCACCACCATTATATTGGCACCAGCTCAATACAGTACCGCCACCGGAGAAGTATTTCCCCTACAGCTAAAAACCGGCGTCACCCTCAAAGGGAACCCAGAAAGCCGGGGGCAAGGGATTCTCATCCAAGGCGGAGGCGCCTATATGAGCCGCACGGCGGCCAGTCAAAACGTCGCCATCGTCGGAGCCAACGGCGCCACCCTCACTGGCGTCACCGTGACCAATTCCAACCGGCGGGGTTATGGCTTGTGGATTGAATCAACCAACACCACCGTCACTCAGAATACCTTTACTGGCAGCACTCACGACGGCATTTCCGTCAACGGGACGGGAACACCAACGATTAGGGAAAATACCTTCGTGCAAAACGGCGCCAATGGCCTCAGCATTTTTGGGAGCGCCAAACCCCAGGTGCAGTCAAATCAGTTTGAAAGAACTGGATTTGGCATTAACATCGCCCAAGAAGCCGCGCCAATGGTGGTGAGTAACCGGATTCGGTATAACACCGATGGCATCGTGGTGCAAGGCGCTGCCAGACCAATATTGCGGCAAAACCAGATTGAAGGCAACCAACGCAGTGGGTTAGTGACGATCGCCAATGCCCGCCCGGACCTAGGCAATAGCTCAGAACCAGGAGGCAACATTTTTACGAACAATCGGGAATACGACATTAACGCCGAAGCCTCCAAAGAAATCATTGCCGCTGTAGGCAACCAGCTCAGCCCCACCAGAGTGGCTGGACGCATCGAACTTCGTGGCGTCATCAACGCCAGCACACCCAACACAGGGACTCCCACTCCGGTAAGTACCAGACCACCAGCCCCCAGCAATCCCCGCCCTCTCCTGACCAATCGCACTACCAGAACACCAGAGAACCCCTCACCCACGATCCCCGCCAGCACATCCACATCCATTCCCGTCCCCACCCCGTCAGCACCGATTAACATTCCTGTCCCTGCACCCCAAACCCCCAGCGCGCCACCCCCCCAACGCACCGCCGCACCCCCTGCGGGCAGTCGCGGTGACACCCTCCCAGTGCTGCTGCCAGTACCCAGCCAGATGCCTCCCGTAGGCAACACCGGGGGCAACTCGCCGGTTATCGTCTCCCAAACGCCACAACCCCCGGGCAGTCCGCCGCCGCCACCAGCAGGAACTAGGCAAGTGGGTCGCACTCCCCAGTCAGGGCGTCCTAACGAACCACAACTGCGCTATCGGGTAACAGTGGATGCCCCCAACGCTCGCATCCAAGGACGAGTCCGAGACTTAGTGCCAGAGGCTTTTCGCACCATCTTGAATGGTCAGGTAGTCATGCAGGTGGGGGTGTTTACCGATTGGGATAATGCTAACCAAATCGTACAGATGCTTTCCCGCAATGGCATCACCGCTGAGTTGCAAAATTTGCCCTAGGTATATCTAGAAAACGTCAGAAACCCGGTCACACATAGGCAACCGGGTTTCTGACGTTTTTGTCCCTGGGGCTATCGGTTGGCGGATTGGATTTCCGCCACCACCCAATCAAAGGTTTCCAGCACCACATCCAGGGCACTATCATCACGCAAGGAGGAAACGCGAAAATTGGGCAACCGCGTTTCGCTAGAATCCATAGGCAGTGATAAGCCGATCGAACTCATCCGGGAGCGCAGTTCCAGCCATTTTTCCTGCGCATCAAATGGCGGCACCGCCGCATAGCTGCTCGAGGAAATCACAAATTCCCCAGAAATTGCCACCGAGAACAAGGCGGACGATCGCCTCTGCCCTGGAGGCTTCAGCTTCGCTGTAAAGCCACCATAACTGTCCCCCCGCCCCCACTGCACCTCCACATCCGGCTCTTGGTCTCGCACCCATTCATAAAGGTGGCGCACCATTTCCGCTTCTTCCTTACCCTGTCTGGCTTGAAATTCCTTAAAGAAAGAAACTTCATCCCAAAGCCGTCTCTCTCGCGTGGCACTAGCTTTCTTTTGCAGCGCTTCCGCCGTCTGACCGATGACTCGGGGGACTAAAGTTTTCAAGCCATCGTGACTCACATACTGCTTAATTTCCACCGCCAGGACTTCTGTGGGATCCATCTGCTCGTTGAGGAATTCCACCACGCGGCGCATTTCCGCCGGAATTTCATCCGCCACGAAAATCAACCGGAGTTTACTCGCTTGCAGGTTAGTTTTTACCTTACTCCAGAACCGCTCTTCGTTAGCATCGGCTCCGAGAAATTCTTCAAATACCTGCTCCGGATCCCGTCCGGCTTCCCGGCAATTGGCTTCAAACTGGGTAATAATAGAATCTACCGGCCAGTAAACCAAAGCATTAGCGGCATAGTCCAACATCCGGCCTAGGATTTCGCGCCTTACTTCTGTATAATTACTACGCTTTACCTCTACAAATGTGGGAATCGCATCCTGGTCAATAAACAAATGTTCGACGAGCCACTGACCGCCCCCATCTTCTTCTGCTGGCATGATGATTTCGCGGGATATCAACAACCACCGTCTCGGAGTCGCTCTATCTATCTGGTCTCCCGCCAGCAGGTTGGGATATTTTTCCAGAAGTTCTTGGAGCTGATCTTCCGAGTCATAGGCTTGTTCTGTCATCTCTACGAGTCGGTCTTCATCATGGATTAAATAAATTCCTCCACCCATTAATAGTTCCTCTTACTGATTTATTAGTTGCGCTGAAATTGAATCCTTTCAGAAACCGGTTTTATTGCGGATAATCCTCATATTTGTCACTTTTCACAAGTCCGGCTGGCAGCTTGTCCAATGACTCTTGGACAAATGACTCTTGGACAAATGACTCTTGGACAAATGACAAATGATTTAGGCATGATAGCACTTTTGCCTGGTGGTGTAACGGGGTTCAGCACCCCTATTACCCCACAGTGAGCCTGTGGCTATGGCTTGGGCCACAGGGGCGATTTTTGAGCTAAATTTTACCAGTGAAAACCAGCTCGGCTGGGCCGGTCATGTAAAGTCGCTGGTTTAATTCTGACCATTCAATCTCCAGCTTACCTCCGGGTAGTTCCACAGTGGCTTGCCGCTGACACCGATCGGTGAGGACTCCAGCCACCAGGGAGGCGCAGGCTCCGGTCCCGCAGGCGAGGGTGGCTCCGGCTCCCCGCTCCCATACTCTCATTTTCAGGTAATCTGGTGCGATGACTTGAATAAATTCGGTATTGGTGCGCATGGGGAAGGCGGGGTGATGCTCAAACATTGGTCCTATGGTTTCTAAGGGGATTGCCGCCACGTCTTCTACAAAGGTGACGCAGTGGGGGTTGCCCATATTTACACAGGTGACTTGCCAAGTTTGACCCGCTACTTCCAAGGGACAATCAATGGCTTTGAGCTGTGAGGCGACTAGGGTGGTGGGGATGGATGTGGCTTCTAAGGCTGGAATGCCCATATCGACGCGAATCTGGCCATTGTCCAGGATTTCTGGTGTAATTACACCGGCGAGGGTGCTAATGCGGTACTGGCGTCCTTTGCTTTCGTCTATGGGGGCACCTAAATCGGTGATAAACTGGGCGAGACAGCGAATGCCATTGCCACACATTTCGGCTACTGATCCATCGGAGTTAAACATCCTCATGGTGTAATCGGTATCTGCTGTGGATGCGGCGAGGAGGAAGATGATGCCATCAGCACCGATGCCAAAGTGTCGATCGCACATGACCACTGCTTGCTCTGGCGTCACCTTCAGTTCGTCTGTCTCCCGATTGTCAATCAAAATAAAATCATTTCCCAGCCCGTGGTATTTACTAAACTCCAAACTCATGGACAACTCCTTTGTGGACAACTTCTCGGCCAAGTAAGTCAGGTTGTGGATGATGAAGACAAAACCCTCGAAGGCGCGGGTTAAAATCTCTTAGTGAGGGAGAATAAATCTAATTATGCCTGAATTCGATACTAGCCTGCCCAGCATTCGCCTTCTTCAAGCTCTGATTAAAGATAAACAAGAGGTAGAAATAAAACTGGTAACGGATGACCTCTTGGTGGGCAAAATATTTTGGCAGGATTTGGAGTGCATCTGCATTCTGGATCACTATGACCAAAAAACCGTTATTTGGCGACAAGCGATCGTGTTTATGAAGCCCAAAGCCTAATCCTATCTTGATTTAGTGCTGCAACAGATAAATTCTCGGAGCTAATGGCCGTTATGCGGCGCAGACCTGAATATTCCCAGATTTGAGCCTCTGTGGGTACGGCTGTCGCCGCCATCAAACGCCCCTAAGCCAGAACATCTGTTGCATATCTAAATTCAAATAGGATATGTAGGGACTTAGGCTGGCCGGATCCTTCTTTAGCGTCCGCCCTCTACCTAGGGGCTGAAATCGTGCTGAGATTCCGGAACTAGGCTCACGAGCGGCGCCTGGGCGGGTAAAATGGCCAGCTCTATCTGCTTGAGGGAGACAAACCCACCGCATAACAGCAGCCGATCGCCACCGCGACAAACCACATCCCCCTGGGGCAAGTGGAGGAAGGTAGAACGGCGGGAAATCGCCAGTACCTCGACGTTATAAAGACGCGGCCAATCTAGCTGGGCGAGAGTTTGGCCGTGAATAGGGCTTTTCTCGGGCACCCGCAACCACTGACAGGAGCTGCTGTTGATGGGAGCGGCGATCTGCCCAGATGCAACACGCTCAAACGTCCCTAGCTCTTCCGGTTCTCCCACGACCAGGAGCCGATCGCCTTCTTGCAAAACCGTCTGGGGCTCGGGGTAATCAATTTCCTCCCCTGCGTGGCGGCGGATCGCCATCAAGCTCACCCCAGTCAGTCGCCGCAAGTCGGTTTGCTCCAGAGTCATCCCGGTAAGGGGCGAACCCTCGGGCAGTTCCAGCCACTTGCTATTCATTTCCGTTGCTGCTTTGCGCAAGTGTCGGGCGATTTGCCCTGACACAGAAGCGGCATGCGGCGCCGACCGGTCGGTGCGCAACCCCTGATAGTGGCGGCTGCGGATTTGTTCTACTTCCCGCTGCAACAGATAGATTGGCAATCCCATCCCCAGCAGCAGATGGGTGGACAATTCCAAGCTGACCTCAAACTCCGATTGCACCACCTCTCGCGCCCCCAGTTGGTAGAGCAGTTCAATTTCCTTTTCCTGGTTCGCCTGTACTACCACATCCAAGTCTGGGGTCAACCCAAGAGCCCGCTTTAAACAGAGGCGGGTACTCATGGGGTCCGGGAGGACAATTGCCATCGCTGTGGCCCGATCGACCTCCGCCGCCTCCAACACATGAAGGCTGGCCGCATTGCCATAAACATAAGCCACACCCGCCGCCCGGAGCTGCTGAATCGCTCGCTCTGACTGGTCAATCACCACCACGGGATAATCGTGACTCTGGAGCAGCTGCACCACCTTGCGGCCTACCCTGCCATAGCCGCACACCACCACATGTCCTCCCTTCTTGTCCTTGGTAGTAGGCACCGCCGCTATTTCGGTTGCACCTTTAATGTCCAACATCCCCCGCGTTTCTGCCCAATCGAGCAACTGGGGCAACAATCGCAGTAAGAACGGCGTCAGGCACAAAGTGCATGCGGTAGTACCTAAAATCAACAAATAAACTCGGTGGGAAACCAACCCCAGAGCCTGTCCCTGAGCCGTTAGCACGAAAGAAAATTCCCCAATCTGAGCCAGACCAAACCCGGTCAGTAATGAAGTTCTCAGGGGATAGCCAAAGGCCATGACCAAAGGGGTGACGATGCAAAACTTTCCTACTAGGACTAAAGCCACCAAACCCATGATGGGAGCTAAATTTTGCCACAGAAAAACCGGATCGATGAGCATCCCCACGGCAACGAAAAACAACGCGGCAAAAATATCCCGCAGTGGCTCTACATAGGTTAGGGTTTGGTCGGCGTACTCCACCTCGGAAATCATCAACCCAGCCACAAACGCCCCCATCTCGATGGAAAAGCCTAGGTAGTAGGTAATCAGCGCGATCCCCAAGCACAGGGCCACTACTCCGAGCAAAAATAGCTCTTGACTTTCGGTTTTAGCCAGTAGTCGCAGTAGGCGTGGCACCACCAAAGTCCCCACGGCCCAAGCCCCAGCGGCAAATAAGCTAATTCGCAAGAGGGAGGAAAGAACTGCCACAACAATTTCTTCCCCTGGACGGTCTAAAGCCGGTAGGACGGCCAGCATTAGTCCTAAAGCCAGGTCTTGTACTACTAAAATCCCCAGCAGCACTTGACCGTGAGGGGTTTCGGTTTCGCCCCTTTCCATCAGGCATTTGAGGACTACGGCGGTGGAGGATAAAGACAGTATCGCCCCCAAGAAGATGCCTTGCGCGCTTGTACTCACCCAGCCGACACCGAGGGAGATTAAGGCAGTGATCGCAATAGTGAGGGCGATTTGTAGTCCGCCGCCGCCGAGGGCGATCGCTCTGACTTTTCTGAGTTCGGCAAAGGAAAATTCCACCCCCAAGGCAAATAGCAGCAGGGCAACTCCGAATTGAGCCAGGGTTTGTACTTGAATCAGCTCTTTAATCCAGCCCAAACCGGCTGGGCCGATAACTATGCCTCCCACCAAATAGCCCAGTAGAGGGGGTTGGCGCAGTATGGCTGCCAAAAGTCCACCAGCTGCAGCCACAGCCAGCACAGTCACTAAGTCGAGAATCAGTCGGAAGTCTTCTTGCACGGCTTCAGGGAAAAATGAGAGACAATGTGTTTTGGTCTATTACAATTCAGGATAACGATTTGTCCTGGTGCTGGGAAGATCTGGGCGTAAGGCAGGAGTTGCGGGAACCTATGACGAGCCAAGGTGAGAGGAGGAATCTCCTGGGAGCAAAATTTTCCTGAGTCTCTTTCTGGGATTTCGGCGCGGGAACATTAAATTGCTTCTAGTGGGCTTTATTCCCGGAATGTCTTTACCATAATGGCTGTGGATCTGAGAGGTTACCTCGGTCCGCGTCTTGGTGTGATGGGAAAGTATCCTCGAATGCTGACTAATGCAGTGGGGAGGACGCTGCCATCTGAAGGAAGCCCCGAGGCCAAAGAAAAAGCATTGATGGAGTTTCGTATGAGAAACAGACAAAGCACCGAACCGCAGGCAACATTGAGCGTTGCTTCTTTTGGGGGGACCGCCAAAGGAGCCAACGCAAAAGGAGCAAATGCTTTCTTGGCACCCCCCGAAGCGCTAGCGGGCGACGCAGTTGCTTTCGGCGAAGTCTCTGGCGGGAAATGCCCCTCCCGTCGGGGAGTCGGAGAGCATGGTGGCTCTGGTGCAGGGCGGCTTGGGGTTAATGTGGGGCGGTGGTTGTCGGGACTGGGAATGTCTTTTTCCCTGTGGGCGGCTCTGGCTGCCCCATTGCGGGCAATGGAGGTGCGGTTGCAGCCGGAAAATCCCCAGCTAGGGGATACAATTTCGGTGACGGTGGAGTTGGAGCAGGCTGGGCCGGCGCCGACGGTGAAGGTGGAGGGGGAAACTTATCCGGCTTTTGCGATCGGCCAGAACAAGTTTCGCGCTTTTGTTCCCACTACGCCTATAGATAAACCGGGGCGGCGGGTGGTGCAGGTTGTGGGGTCAGATGCTGAGCGGAATCTGGCTTTATGGGTGAGCGATCGGGATTTTCCGGTGCAAAATATCTGGTTCTCCCCCGGTGTCTCAGATTTGAAGGTAACGGACTATGAGTGGGACCGGGTAACGGCGTTTAAGCGTCTGGTGACGCCACAAAAATTCTGGAACGGACCTTTTTTGAAGCCGAACGCCGGTCCGGTGTCGAGTGTTTATGGAGTCCGGCGCTACTATAATGGCGTATTTGCGGACAACTACTATCATCGGGGTGTAGATTACGCCTCTCCCACAGGTTCGCCAGTGGTCGCCCCCGCCGCCGGTCGTGTGGCTCTGGTAGGATATGTGGCTGATGGATTTGAACTTCACGGCAATACGATCGGCATTGACCACGGACAAGGTGTTACCACTATTTATATGCACTTGAGCCGCATTGATGTGAGAGAAGGTGATATGGTGCAACCGGGTCAAGTCATCGGTGCCGTGGGTTCCACTGGTATATCTACTGGTCCCCACTTACACTGGGGTTTGTACGTCCACGGCGAGTCTGTGGATCCTGTGCCTTGGCGATATGAGGCGATTCCCTAGCAAGGGATGTGGTCTCCCCGTCCCCCGACACCCCCTGCCCCCTATAGGGCCAGCACTTGGGAATTCTGTTGTAGGATTGATGGTGGGGCGGTAGGGACACGGCATGCCGTGTCCCTACAAGGTGGGAGACGGGGAGACGGGGGGACGGGGAGCAGGGGAGCAAGGGAGCAAGGGAGCAAGGGAGCAGGGGGAGTGTGGGGAGTGTGGGGAGTGTGGGGAGTGTGGGGAGT
>DVDU01000210.1 GCA_015296065.1 Oscillatoriaceae cyanobacterium M33_DOE_052
ACACGTTTCAATCCCTGAAAGGGATTCGGGTAAATTTCGGGTCTTGAGGAAAAGCTAGGCTATCCTCGTTCCACAAACGTTTCAATCCCTGAAAGGGATTCGGGTAAATTTCGGGTTGTAGGTTGTACTGTTTTGTAGGTTGTACTTAGGTTTCAATCCCTGAAAGGGATTCGGGTAAATTTCGGGTGCCCCTCTTTTGGCTGGTTAGACACTTAAAAATCTATGTTTCAATCCCTGAAAGGGATTCGGGTAAATTTCGGGAACGTGGGGAATAGCTGTACCTATCGTAGTGATACTAGGGTTTCAATCCCTGAAAGGGATTCGGGTAAATTTCGGGAGCGGCCTCCTGGAACCCTTGGAATATGCGGTTTTCAAGGTGCAGTTGCGCGAATCGATCCAAAAATAGCATTTCAGCGCCTGGGTTGTCAAGAGGGTTGAAAAAAAATTTCGCTGTAATGCTTGTGTCATAAAGGTTTCAGGATTTGCGCGGATCGATTTTTTCTGGGACAGGGCTCGAAACCTTGCCCGTCAAGGGTTGTAGGCGAAATTTTGCCAGAGCGTTTTTCAACACCTACCCATCCGCGCAGGGGAGCAGGGGAGCAGGGGGGACGGGGAGATGGGGAGACGGGGTAATTCCGTAGGGGCGACAGCATCCGCGCCCAAACCTGTCGGTGAAACGAAAAACACTCTCTCGCGGATGCTTCGCCCTGACGGGGGAATCGGGGGACCAGGGGAATACTCCCGGTCTCCCGGTCTCCCCATCTCCCCTCCTCCCCATCTTCCCACCTGGGATATGGGGGTGGTTAATTCATCAGTTATAGTTAATTATACTAGGAAAATTGAATTTTGATGAGAAAATTTTTATGAAAAAGCAAATTGCCGGTTTTTGCAGTTGCTTTTTAGGATTTCTGCTGTTGTGGCCAGCTCCTGCTCGGTCTCAATCTTCTGATTTTTGGCGGGAATTATATGATGCGGATGTGGTATATTTAGGGGAAATTCACGATAGTGAGGCGGACGCTGCGGCTAAACTGGAAATTTTGCAGAAACTGCATCAGGAAAATCCCCGCTTGGCTATAGGTTTGGAAATGTTCCAGCGTCCGTATCAAAAGTTTATTGATGATTATTTGGCGGGGAACATCACGGAAGCGGAAATGGTGGCTTTGACGGAGTATGATAAGCGGTGGGGTTTTCCCTGGGAATATTATGCGCCACTGTTGCGGTTTGCTAAGGCAAATGGACTGCGGGTTATTGCCTTAAATGCTCCGAGTGAAGCTATCCGCCAAGTGGCTAGGGGTGGCTGGGATAGTTTGACAACGGAGCAACGGGAATGGTTGCCGCCTTTGGCAGATATCCGCACGGATAATGATGATTACCGCCAGATGATTTACCAGGTTTATGATGAGATGCACCAAGGACATGGTAATAGTGATAGTTTTGAGCGGTTTTTTCTGGTGCAAGTGTTATGGGATGAGACGATGGCGGCGAGTATTGCTGATTTTATCGCTACTAATCCTAATTATCAAGTGGTGGTGGTGGCGGGGCAAGGCCATGTTATGTATGGTTACGGGATTCCTAGTCGGGTGGCTCGGAGGCGGGATGGTTTGGTGCAGCGATCGCTCTTGTTGAGTCCCGCTAATATGCCGGAAAGGGACGGGAATAACCAACCTATTGCCGATTTTTTCTGGGATGAAGATTTGGTAAAAATTAACAATTGATAATTGATAATTATCAATTATCAATTGTTAATTATCAATTATCAATTATCAATTATCAATTATCAATTTATCCTTTGTGCAATTCCTGTAAGAATGGCCCAAAAATGGGGACAAGTTCGTTGCGGGCAACTACCAGGGTGGGGAAGGAGCGATCGCTATAATCCAAACCTGGTTTCAGAGGAAAAATTGATGCTGACTCCAAAGGCACCCACACACCCCCCGCTGCTTGGACAATGGGATAAACCCCAGCAATATCCCAAATTTTCGGGGTGGCTTCTACACCGCCGAGGGTTAAACCGGCAGCCACGGTGAGAAAATTATAGCTAGCCACCCCTAGCATCCTAATTTTACAGGGGAAAGGATGTCTAATCACCTGAATGCTGCGAGAGCAGAAGCTGAAAAAGTGATTCATGGTGGGTTGATCCGGGCTGGTTTGGAGGGGGCGGTTATTCACAAAGGCTCCCTCTGGACCGGTGAGCCCAGTTTTACCAAACCAAAAGCCGTGAAAAGATTGATTGAGGGGGGGTATATAAACGTAGCCAAAAACGGGAGTACCTCGGTAGAGCAACCCTAGGGAGATGCCCCAAATGGGGATACCTCGGGAGAAGTTGGTTGTACCATCGAGGGGGTCCACCACCCAGCACCATTCTACATCTGGGAGAATCTGATCGCTCTCTTCCGTGAGGATACCGTGAGTGGGGAAATTCGAGGCGATCGCGTTGCGCAACTCCTCATCAGCCCATTTATCCGATTGTGTGACCAAAGTCCCATCAGGTTTTTCCTTTGGTTGCACCTGCCCGAAATCTGCCAGCAATTCACTACCCACTTTATTGGCTGTAGTTTTGGCAAAATGCAGCACTGATTCCCAAAAATCCTTCATTTTATTATTCTTCATTTGGTTTTGCAGTTTCCCTTAATCATATAAAATCGTTAATTGTTGATTATCCCTTTCAGGAGAACCGACAATTAACGCACAATAATCAATCTAATTCACCTTCTATAACTGCCATAATCGCTCGCTTGGCATTGTCGCGGAATTCCTGAACACTAACCTGGTTCAGGAGCCAAATTGACAGTATCATACCTACCGCCTGAGTGGCAAATACTGCACCATAAGCCAGAACCGGAAGGTCAAACAAGTTGCGCCCCAAATCCAAGACCGCCCCACCAGCGACGGTAGCCAAGCCTCTGGCCATAGCCTGGGCTAATCCCCAAGCCCCCACAAATGTACCGGCTGTTTCCGCTGCTGTCAAATCTAGCATCAGGCCGATCGCCCCTGCAGTCAGCACCCCAGACACCATCCCGAACAGCAATAAACTGCCCATCAACATTCCCGGTTTGCCCACAAACCCAGACGCAATCAGCAATCCCATACAAACGGCGACGCCGATACAGCCGTAAAGAGCGGTTTTTTGTTTCCCCAACCGGGGCACAATTAAAAAACCGGTGGAGCCGATACCCACAAGCGTCCCCATGCCGAAAAAGGCATTAAGCCGAGTAGTTTCAGCGATTTTCATCCCGAACACCTCCCCGCCATAAGGTTCGAGTACGGCATCCTGCATAAATAAACTGATACTCATCACCAATAAAAAGAAGAAAAATATACCGGTTTGACGGCTAGCCGTCAAGATGCGCAGAGCCTTCCCCAGAGTAATGCTGTCTTCGCGGTCCGTGATGGTAGAGCGGCTGCCATAGCGGGAATACTTCTTTTCTACACCCACAGTGGCGATGAACACCAGGACCAAAACCATCGCCGGAACGATGACAAACAGGCGATCGACCTGCCCGCGCAACTGCTCTAGGGGAGCATCCAACTCAATTTGTTTGAGCAAACCGCTGCTGATAATCGCCCCAATAATAATCCCCACCATCAACATTGACCAGACGATGCTCACCAATTTAGAGCGGTTATCCTCGTCCGATACATCCACGAGCATGGCGGTGAAAGGAGTAGAACTGGCACTGAGAGCCAAACCGTAAACGGCAAAAACTAAAGCCAGCATCAACGCCCACAAGTAGCTCATCGTTCCCCACTCGCCGCTAGGTGACAGTGCGGCGTTGAGCTGCCATACTGTTTGCAGGGCAACAAATGAGGTAATGGTAAATAGGATCGCTCCCACCCAAACGTAGGGGGTACGGTGCATCCCCCAGATGGGTTTGGCATCGGACATCTGACCAAACCAGATGCGAGCTGGGGCAACAAACTGGTGCATGGCGATCGCCCCCGAAGCAATTAAAGCCGGGATTTTCAGCTCATCAATCATTACCCGGTTAATCACCCCTAAAGTCAGCAAGGACATAATCCCCAGCCCCATTTGGAATATCCCCAGCCGAAACATCGTCAGCAGATTTAACCGTGGGATAGACGCCTCACCAAGCAAGGCATCCAGCGCATCGGAAGTTTTATTCGTTTCCATAGTAGATTTAATTTCAATCCATAAAAGGGATGAAGGTCAATTGTCAATCCCTATTTCGTTTCAATCCCTGCGTGGGATTTGGGTATATTTCCGTAGCCCGGTTTTCGTTCCAAAGTATAATAGCCAAATTTACCCCCCATGTCCAACCCATTTCTGTCCCTACCCTACGAACCCGCCCTCGAGTCCCTGGGGGACGACTGGGGCGATCGGGTCGCCGCCGCCGAATTTCCCACCCACATCCTGCGGTTTCGCAACGATGACCTCCTCCCCCGCCTCGGACTCCAACCCCAACAAGTCACCGATGACGACTACATCGAAGCCTTTGGCTACTTCCTCGGCGTCCGTCCTTTCCTCGCTTTGCGCTACCACGGCTACCAGTTCGGCGAATACAACCCCGCATTAGGCGACGGACGCGGCTTTCTCTACGGTCAAGTGCGCAGTCCTGACGGCAACCTCTACGACCTAGGCACCAAAGGCAGTGGTACAACCCCCTATTCCCGCCACGCCGATGGTCGCCTCACCCTCAAAGGCGGCGTCCGGGAAGTCCTCGCCGCCGAAGCCTTGCACCGCTTAGGGGTCAACACCTCCCGCTGTTTCAGTTTAATCGAAACCGGAGAAAAACTCTGGCGGGGTGACGAACCCTCCCCCACCCGATCGTCCGTCATGGTGCGTTTCAGCAAATCTCATATCCGCTTTGGCACCTTTGAAAGACTACATTATTTAGGGCGCCCAGACTTAACCGCCCAACTCCTCAACCACGTCATCGAACAATATTATCCCGCCATTTCCCCCCACCAACCCCCAGAGGAAAAATATGCTCAATTTTATGCGGAATTAGTCCAGCGCATCGCCACATTGGTTGCCCAATGGATGGCAGCCGGTTTTTGTCACGGCGTATTAAATACTGATAATATGTCCATCACCGGGGAAAGTTTCGACTATGGTCCCTATGCCTTCATCCCCACCTACAATCCCCGGTTTACCGCCGCCTATTTTGACTATTTTGGCCGCTACAGCTACGGTAATCAACCAGCAGTTTGTCTGTGGAATTTACAGATGTTACAAGTAGCCATCAAATCCGTCATCGATAACAGCGCAATGGATACGGCTTTAACCAAATATGAGCAACATTACTATCAAGCCTACCAGAATTTAATCCTGCAAAAACTGGGTTTAGACATCTCTCCTGTCACCGTCTCTGACCCCACCGCCACGGGGGAGATAGTGAAACTGACCCTCCAGCTACTGGTAGATACCCAAGTCGGTTATCAAGACTTTTTCTGGCAACTCACCAGTCAGTTTAAACCCTCATGGCGGGAAGATGCGAGCCAGATTTTTGCTGATGGCGAATCCAATGCTGAGGCATTTGGCCCCTGGCGGCAATTATACCATCATTTCTTGCAATTTGTGTCTGATGATGATATGGTGGCGATATCCCAGAATTTGCGCCAGCGCAATCCTCAAACTGCCCTGTTGCGGCCAGAGATTGAAGCGATTTGGGAGCCGATTGTAGTTGAGGATAATTGGCAGCCGTTTTATGATTTGTTAAATCGCATTAAGTTGTAAAAAATTAGGTTTGTAGTTGGGCTTTAGCCCTCTTGGTTCGTAGTTGGGCTTTAGCCCAATGCCATACACCATTGACGGAGTAGTTTATAAAGATGTGTTAAATTAGAGGATAAAGATGACAAATAGTGACAAGATAGAGGAAAATTCAGCCCAGCGGGAATTATCCGGTTTGGGGCGGAGCCGGGAAGCGATCGTCATTGGTGGCGGTCCTACCGGCTTGGCCACAGCATTAATGCTCGCTAAGAGCGGTGGGACAAATATCACGGTTCTGGAAAAAAGGCCATCTGCTGATTTCTACGAACCCGATAAGTCCTTTCTCTATCTCATTGATGGTAGGGGTCAAAAATTCACCGATTTGCTGGGCATTACCGCCGAACTATCAAAAATGGGGGTGCCCAATCCCGAAGTTACCTTTACGGTAGTTCAGGCTAATGGCAGCCGGAAAACATCAAAGATGCCAATCATAGACCCAACCCGGAAAACGGCATATTGGCTAACGCGGCGCGCCTTTGTCCTGTTACTATACCAAGAAATAGAAAGAAATTGGCAGCATTGCATCAAGGTGTTGTTTGATACAGATTGTGTAGAGATTAATCAGATAACTGCAGATGATGCCAAGTCGAAAAAACTGCAAATTGTTGCCCGCCAACTGAATGGGAGTGTTTTTACGTTTGAGCCGCATTTGCTGGTAGGTGCTGATGGCATTAACTCGATCGTGCGGCAAACTCTGTTAAACTGGGATGAGACGGTGGGAGCGAATCGGTTTGAAATGAAACAGTTCCCCTCACCTAGCGCGGGTTTGCGGTATAAAGTGCTAACTCTACCACCAAAGCTGCCGCTCGATCGCACCGGCTCAGAATATACCATCAGCAAAATGGCTTATGCAATTCGCGGCGCCTTCCGAGGTCGCCAGCGTTCCGTCTCCCTTGGTTTGCTCCCCATCCAAAACCCAGACGAACCCCGGACGGCGAATATCATCACCTGGCCCGACCACGATATCTGGGGATTAAACGACGGAGAACAGATGTCAGATTTTTTAGCAAAAGCCTTCCCCCAATTGCCCATATCTGAAATCCTTTCTCCCGAAGAAGTGGCGCGGTTTGCAGAAAGTAAGGGCGGACGGTTTCCTAATCCTCAATATTGTGAGGGATTGTATTTCCTATCACCAGGAGATGTTCCCCGTGGGGTGGTTCTGTTGGGGGATGCCATCCATTGTTTTCCTCCCGACACCGGACAAGGGGTGAACTCCGCATTAGAGGATGTATGTGTTCTCTATGAGGCACTTTCTCAGAGCGATAATGATATTTCCCGCGCTTTACCCCTGTATGAATCTTGGCGTTTTCCCGATGTAAAAGCCTTAGTACGTATCGCCCAAATTGCTTATCCTTGGCAGTATAACCAAGCTCCTCTGCGCAAGCGTTTGTGGAGTGTTAATGCAATTTTGCGCGTGCTGCTGAGTAAGTTATTACCTCAAATATTCAGTCCCCCAGCTATTTTTATGATTTCCAATCACCAACTGAGCTACCGGGATATTCTGAGCAAGGCGGATTCCACAACGAGAATTATTTATATAATCTTGGGTTTGGCGTTGGTGCTGGGATTGCTGGGTTTTGGCCTCCCATTCTGAGTCATTGGGAACAGAAACCGGGTTTCTGCAGAGAATCTTCGTTTAGATACGAGACCCTGCATAGAAACCCGGTTGCTCTAGGGATGGTCATTTGTCAAAATACAAATGACCTGATCAATTTTTTAATGATTCATATCAAGTCCGGGGGCAACGCCGGAAGTGAATATTTGCAGTAGGGGCGAAAAAATTTTCGCCCCTACCCCAGATTGATTTGATGTGTTTACCCTGATGTGCCCCCCACCGGACACATTAGCGATGCTGTTGCAACCAGGCCACTACATCGGCAATATCGGTGAAATCAAACAGAGATTCTCCCAAAGATTCCAACTGCTCAATCGATAACCCCTGAATCTGCTTGATGATTTCTGGGTC
>DVDU01000312.1 GCA_015296065.1 Oscillatoriaceae cyanobacterium M33_DOE_052
ACTCCCCACACTCCCCACACTCCCCACACT
Source organism: Oscillatoriaceae cyanobacterium M33_DOE_052 (assembly GCA_015296065.1). Lineage (GTDB taxonomy): Bacteria > Cyanobacteriota > Cyanobacteriia > Cyanobacteriales > Laspinemataceae > Koinonema. Next base: position 31 of record DVDU01000312.1, read on the forward strand.
CCCCACACTCCCCACACTCCCCTTGCTCCCTTGCTCCCTTGCTCCCTTGCTCCCTTGCTCCCTTGCTCCCAAGGAGCTTTTGCCCACCCTACCGATCGCTAAATGGTATTACGCCTCCTGATCTGGAAACTTATCCCGAAAGCGCCAACGATTAATAAACTTAATCCCAATGATGGTTCAGGAACTTTTTGGGTTTGCCGCTCCTGAACTGGAGCAACGCTAACACCATCTATAACAAAACCATGAACGCCATTGCGCGAGTCGCCGCGAAATGATAGGGTTGTTTTATCCTTATCCGCAGTGAATTGGGCAAAGTATTGCAAAAACTGCAAGTTGGCGCGACTTGAAGGAATATTGTGTAATAGAGTATCAGCGAGCAGCGAATTATTACCTTGAACATTCATATGCCCTATAGCAGAACCTTGTTGGTTATCTGGGTCGTGAGCATACCAGAAGCTGAGTTCGTATTTCTGCCCCAGTTGAGTGGCAAAAGTCTGCGAAAGAGTTGCATTCGGTCTTAGTTCTAAGCTCTGGTCAAACCCATCCGGGTTAGTTGTTCCTGACACTCCTTGCCAATAGCTGTTGACTAGATATACAAAATCATTGGAAATTGACCAGCCAAATTGAGCTGGTACTGTTGCACTATTGTAGGTTGTATAAGAACCAATGTAATCAACTTGCTCAAAATCGCCATTTTTAATCAAATTGCCAGCTAGAGCTGGTTTGGCTGATATTAGGGTCATCAATCCTGTAGCAAATAGCGTCGCATAGGTAGTTTTTCTGGTAGCCATAGTCTTTATTTTTCCGTAAAAAACATCTGATTTCTCTATTGGGCAGCCGATAAAGTAGCCGCTGCTCCTCTTGGCAGGGCGAAGCATTCGGATGATAAATTCTCGGTTTTGAGCGAGAGATTCCTCGCCCGAATGCTTCGCCCCTACAAAATTGTTATGCTTCCCTCCCCATTTCTCCTTGACGAGCCGAAATTTAATAATTTTGCTTGGTTAATGTTACATCTGCCCACCAAAGGGTACAGTTACGAGGTGTGTTGCCCACGGGGGATAACTTGCCTTGCATAACTGTAGGAGAAACCATCACCCCCTCAAATCTCATTTTGGCTCCCTGACAACAGGAACCAGTGTAAAATACTGTCCAGTTTACCCGCTCACCGTCAATACTGCCAGTGATTGAAACTTCTTTGCAGGCGTTGCCGCTGGTTTCCAGAAATTGGCCAGAAAACTCAGAACCTACTTGATAAAAATAGGCGAGCATTTCATAGTTGGGGTCAGAGCCTCTGTTGGTCTCTTTGGTAACAGTAATGTCAATTTTCCAATATCCTTGTAGGGGCGGCTCGTTGACTTGACTAATGGTGGCGGCTGGCTCTGGTAATGGCATTCCTTGCGCCATATTTTCTGTGCCTGTACTCACGGAGGATGTGGCTAAAATTACCGCCCCTAGCAGTGAGGAAAAAAAGCGCTTTGCTGGCTGTTTCAGTCTCATTGAGTCACTCCCAAGTTGTTGTTTTGTTGGCGATATTCCCAATATAGGGTGACTTGGTGGGGGCGGAAAATTTTTTGACCAGATTTGAAGTTTTGTTACATCAGCTTGACTTTGATTTGGGATTCTGATATACTCCGCCCGCCTTGGATGTGGGTATCTGTTCTCCCTTATTCCAGGCGAAACCGGGAACTTTACGGGCCGCACGGATGCCGATTTTGCAGTATTCTGTGAAAGCGTGGTTATAGTTAATCAGTTTTTGCCTCAGTAATGGGTCTCGGATGGAGACCATTTGGCACACCAGGAGGGTTACTCCCCACCAGGAAAATCCCAGTTTGTTCCAAACCACCTTATTTTTCAGCTTGTCGGCTTCTGTGGGTTTGAGTTCTGGATAATTCCCATTATTATCGGCTTGCTCGATGTTGTCTTTTAACTGCTCGGTGGCTTCTCGCCACTTTTTCACGGGAACTGCATAATAGGGTTCCAAACACCAGGAAAAGCTGCCATTCACTTCCTCGCGGAGGGTTTCGGCAAATAGGTCAAAGGCGGTTTGAAAGGGATATTGCTGGGGCGGTAATAAACGTTTGGCAAATTTGCCGATAAGGTGATAAATTTGATTATGCCATTTGGCCATATGGGGATGAGCGACTTTAATCAGCTCCCATTGATATTTACCTAGTTGGACTCGCTGCTGTAGCAAGTCATGGCGGTGTTTGGATATTTCTTGTTGCTGGAAGGCATGGCCGATCGGGTCTCCCTCACAGCGGATAAACTCAGCTTCCCAGCCAGCAGCAATCAAAAGCTGATTTTTTCTATAATTATGCCATTCGGTTCTTTGGGCTTCGGTTTGGCAACGGTCTAATAAAGCATGGCTGGGCAAGCTGGCGATGAAGTCGGCAATTTGTTGTAATTCATTTTGACTCATGGTATTATCGGAGACAAATACATCATTTTATATATTACCCTGATGTGGGGGCACGGTGTGATTTATATCTCGGTGAAGACAATTGGTTTAATGATGCCGTGCCCCTACGGGAGATTTTTATCACGGGGTTGCAGCAGAAATTTTAAAACTTGCGGTAAACTTGTGATATAATCGAGAAAAACCAGAATCGGCTATGAGTAATGTTAATTCAGAATTGATAAATATCCTGACGGAAGCCACGGGAGATTTGCGGTGGATGAGCGAATCAGATTACCCGTTTCAGGTGTTTGTGTGGGAGGAGCGGGAGCTGACGGCGGAGCAGTTGTGGGAAAAAACGGGACACGCTCCTGATTCACGTTTGGAAACTAAAGAACTGGAGCAGTTTTTTGCCCCAGCTTTGCGGGAATATGATTGGCATGATGAGGAAGAGAAAGAAACGGTAAGGCGGTATCGCTCCCTGGTGCAAACTTTGCAATATTATTTGAGCGATATCCGGGTTTACCGTTTGGGGGAGGTGGAGATTGATGTTTATATTATCGGCAAAACTAGGCTGGGAAATTTGGCGGGTTTGGCGACGAAGGCGGTAGAAACTTAGGTTTATTGTTTATCTACGCTGCTTTCAATGGTGGCTTGAATGGAGGGGGAAACGTTGCTGAGAAAGTCGTAACCGGTGGCTTTTTCAATGGCATCGATCGCAACTCGATAACTGCGCCAATCTTTGCTTTTGAGGGTGGGAGTGTTGGGAATTTTGACGCTAATGGTGCGGGTTTTGGCGGTTACTCGGTCTCCTGGTTTATCTAAAACTACGATAATTTTCCAAGTTTGAGCGGGGACGGTGACTTTCCCAGAGCCGATCGTCTTCTGTTTCCCCACCGGACCGGCGATAACATACAGCTCTTTACCTTCTTTAACCAAATCTCGGCAATAATCTTCTAATTGTTTCCACGGCCCCCGATTATTATCAGAAGTTTGGGGGACAATATTGGTCATCAAAAAAGTAGCGCTGTTGTCTTCTGGGGTGCGGGTTCTGTCCGCCGATGGTGCCATATGTCCCCGATCGTACCCGGTGTTAGTATAATCTTTCGGTTTGACTTGATACCATCCTTGGGGTAACTCTGGGTCAGGACGAAAGTCATCAGCGCGGTCTGTACCACCCAACCAGGAATTATTAAGCTGCCAGCTCACCCAATTAGGAATCCCTTTGGTGCTATCATAGGCGAGAGCATATTGGGGTTTCTTCATCAAATAGTTAGTGATGTTGGCGGGGTCGGCGGTAGCTTGGCTGGGGTTCCCCAGAGAGAGATGGGGGTAAGTGTTGGTGGGAGTGCATCCACCGAGGGCAAAAAGCGCCAGCAGCAAAGCAAAAGTAATTTTCTTCTTGGTCATCTGTCATTAGTCCTTTGTCATTGGTCAAAAGTCCTTGGTCATTGGTCATTTGTTCCTTGGAAAAGAAACCGGGTTTCTTCACCAAGCATCGGTGATGATGCGGAAGTTATCGCAGAAACCCGGTTTCTTCCTAAAAAAGGTTTCTGGCTGTCAAATGACAAAATTTAATTATAGCGCGGTTTGCACATGAATGAGGTACAGCGGGAGGAGGCAGCCGCTGCATATGTTGCGGTAGTCTCCTCCCGTCCTCTGAAAGAACGATTCCGAGCTAAATTTGTCCCTCACCAAAAACTGCTATAATCAGCTTTTATGAGCGATGAAAATTTTGCGGTAATTCGTCGCTAGTGGGTCTGTAGATAATACCGGAGGAAATAGGACGTGTTTTTTGACTAATTCCTCGGCAAATTCAGATTCGTTAACTACTGTTACTGTAAATCCTGCGGCTTGGGTGAGAATTTGAGGAAAATCATCTCCATATATCCGCAAATGGTCGGCTTGGCCAAATATCTTTTCTCGCTCTTTAGGATCCACAATACTTGGGTCTTCAAAAGTAGTAGCTAAGTGATCTTTTTGGGGAACTGTCAAGATGGCATATCCCCCAGGACTTAAAATCCGATGAATTTCCTGCATGGCTTTGATATGATCCGGCACGTGTTCTAGTACATCACAGGCGACTAATAAATCAAAAGTGTTGTCTGGAAAAGATGACATATTGGCAATGTCTAATTTCATTTCAGAGCCCGATCGCAGCAAATCAGCAGTTATGTACTTAGCGGCTGCATTTTTAAACTTAGTGCTAAGGATATTTTCGGGAGCAAAATGTAAGATTTTTTTGCCTGCGACTAAGTTATTAAAGGAAAACTGCTTTAGATTTAACGCGGCAAATAACAATCGGTGGCGCACTGCGGACCCACAGTTAGGGCAAACTGTATAGGGATGCCAATGGGTGCCAAGAAAATGCTTTCCCTCCCACTGACAAATATTGCATTGGACTATTTTAGGAGATGCTAGATAGAAGCGGGCAGCGAGAGAATTAATTTTGCCCTTAGCTTTTTGGACGACACCCATGATTAATATCTTCCCTGTTCCTGATTGTTCTGTTGTTGTGTTTAAGGGGGATTCAGGCAATTGGGGGCAATCTATGTGAATTAGATTACCCCCAAAAAAAGAGAATGAATCAGTTCTCCTACTTGGCAGACTTCAAGTAATTGAGCATTGTATCCGCATCGGACACCTCAAACGGGTCATCGGGGGCGTTGTCGCTATAGCCCGGTTCGATGAACATTTTTTCGATTTTACCATCGTTGACCACCATTGAGTAGCGCCAAGAGCGCATCCCAAATCCCAGATTGTTTTTATCTACGAGCATCCCCATTTTGCGGGTGAATTCGCCGTTACCGTCGGGAAGCAAAAATATTTTTTGTACTCCTTGCTGTTTGCCCCATTGGAACATGACGAAAGCATCGTTGACGGAAAGGCAAATGACTTCATCAATGCCTTGAGCCTTGATTTCGTCGTAAAGCTCTTCATAACGGGGGAGGTGAGTGGAAGAGCAAGTGGGGGTGAAGGCTCCGGGAAGAGCAAATAAGGCGATGCGCTTACCGCCGAAGATTTCAGCGGTGGTGCGGTCTTGCCAGCGGAAGGGGTTGGGGCCTTCTACGGATTCGTCGCGTACCCGGGTTTTGAATACTACGTCTGGGACTTGACTGGGATACATGGTTGTACCTGTTAACTACATTTGCCGAAGTGGATATTGGTTATTGTATCACAATCTGATTTGTCCAAAGTCCTTTGTCCTTTGTCCCCCAGAAACCGGGTTTCTGCCACAATCTAGCTTCATCCCCAGAATTTGGTTAAGAAACCGGGTTTCTCCTCCAAGGGGAGATGTTACCAGTTGCCTTGGGACAAGTGACAAATGACCAGTGACAAATGACCAATGACCAATGACTAGGGACCAGGAAACAGTGACAAGTTACAGGTTTTTTGCGTCCAAATGAAGGAACCGATCCCAACAGCGATATTGGCAAAACAGGTGGCAGCAAAGATGCCATGTAAACCAAACAGCCAACTGCCTAGATAGGCGAGGGGAATGTAGAGAACGATCGTTCTAATGACGGTGATGGCGACGGAGGGGAGGGGTTTGCCCAAGGCGTTAAAGGTGGCACTGGCAATGAGGATAATGCCGGAGCCTGCATAGCTGATGGGGACAAATTTGAGATAAGTGGCGCCGATCGCGATGACTTCGGGGTTGCGATCGAACGCGGCGGCGATTTGGGGGGCAAAGGTGGCGATAATTGCTGCATTGACACATCCCCAAATCAGACAAAATATGCAGCTCAGTTTCAGGGCTTGATGAACACGATCGCGCTTGTTAGCGCCCCAATTTTGTCCCACAAACGGTCCAATAATTGAACCTAAAGCAATGAACACAATTAAGGCAAATGATTCGACGCGAGAGGCGATGCCAAATCCGGCCACCGCTTCTTTCCCATAAGAGGATATGGCGTTAGTAATAAATCCCACAGATACCGGCACCACCATATTAGCTGCTGCCGCTGGTAATCCCACATGCAGGATACTTTTCCAAGATACTATCACTTCTTTGAAGCGAGGAATTTGCCAAGAAATCATCCCCTCGCTATAGTGCAGAAACACCACTGCTGCCACCAAAGTTATGGCTTGGGAAATGACGGTAGTGAGGGCAGCCCCTTGGATTTCCATCCGGGGAAAAGGCCCCCAGCCGAAAATCAACAGGGGATCTAATATGATATTCATGCCACCGGCTACGGTCATAATGATGCTGGGTGCTTTGGTATTTCCGGCAGCACGGAGGGCACTATTCCCCACCATTGGCACCACCACAAACACGATACCAATATACCAAATCTGCATATAATCCCGAATGAGGGGGAGTAAGTCGGGAGGAGCGCCTAATAAGGTAAATAGGGGGTTGATGGTGGCTAAACCTAGGATAACAAATAAGCCGACGGTGATGAGGGAGAGGGTGAGGCTATCGCTGGTGAGGCGTTGGACTTTGTGCCGATCGCCCGTCCCAATAGCCAGAGCAATAACAGAAGACGCCCCCACGCCCAAACCCATCGCCAAATTGCCCAAACCCATCACTACCGGAAACGTAAAACTCATCGCCGCCAGGGGTTTCGTCCCCAGTTGCCCCACAAAATAAGTATCAGCCACCGTAAACCCGATGACCGCGAAAACACCCCAAATCATCGGTAAAGTGAGGTTGACCAGATGCCTGCCAACACTCCCCTCAGTTAGGTTACGCTTCACTCCCGGAGCCGATTTTTGGTTCATCGCAATTATCTAATTAATCCTGTCTTTATGTTAAAACATATTTCTGAATATGGCCGCACTCCTTCCCATCCCGACCCCCAAATCTCAGAAAAAATTTTTCTCTAATTACTTGACAAATTTAATCAGTTATCCTATCATGGGAATGGTAGGATAATTCCTAAAAAAATGCCCGTATTAGGGTGGGCAGTGCCTGACCGATAATTCTCTTCATAACCAGTAGCAGTAGTAGGGGCGATTCGCGAATCGCCCCTACTGCCCACCCTACAGAACCTTTCACTCCTGCCATTAAAGGTAATGGTAGAAACAATATTGCCGGATTTGGGGGAACCGTGAGGAGATGATGAAATTAGAATCTATTACACCTTTGGAGTAACAATGCTCAAAGATATTGTGGCAGTCACACCCTTAGAAGAATATCAATTATACCTAAGATTTGAAGACAATAAAGAGGGAGTAGCTGATATCAGTCAATTAATCAATTTTACCGGTATTTTTGCGCCTTTGCAAGATTTGAATTACTTTAAAAAAGTCAAGATTAATCCTGAGTATGGTACAATTTACTGGGAAAATGGAGCTGATTTAGATCCAGATGTTTTGTATGCAGTTATCACAGACAAACCAATTACAAGTTATGATAATTTACGGCGCTTAATGCCGCAATAGATTTAGTGATTGTAGAATCACTCTATTTCTTATAGGATAAATATTTAGAGTAATTCTACAGTCCAGCGTGATGAAACCGGCAATCTATGAATATCCTGTATTTCAGGCAAATGAAAACCGCTGGAATCACCAAAATATCAGGGTTCTATCACCCCGGAGGCCATCAATTCTTGCAGCAAATTATTCACCTGTTCTAAAAACCGCCAAGCAATCAATAACTGAGCGAATTCAACTGATGAAACTCGCTCATAGTCTTGTTTCGGAATAGCTTGCTCTACGGGAATACCGGTAAAATCCACAATGTACCTTTCTAGTTGGGCAACAGTTTGGGGGGAGAGCAAACCGTCAATGTGAATGGTAATCACTTCCCGCCCCCAATAAATGCTGGGGACGGCGGAAAGCAAAAAAGGCGCTTGTTTGCTGCCCAACATGGCGGCTAAATCAAAAGGTAGGGGCAAACTGGGGAGGGGAACTGGTGCGGGTTCCAGCATCATTTCCACTTGCAAACTGCCTGGGGGAATTTCGCCGCTGAATTCATACCGCCCAAATTGTTCAATTTGGGTTTGATGCAGTTTAATTACTACAGTGGCGTTGGTTTTTTGAAAATCAATCCAACGTTTATAGGCGGCTTGGCGTTGCAGCATTTCTGCCATTAAGGCACTGACATCATGGCCCCGCAGGTTTACGTCTCTATCCCGCTTCCATTTCCACTTCACATCCCGATCGGGGTCAACATAAATGCTAAAATCCAACAGAGGCTGAAACTGCGGATACAGCGCGTGCAATCCTTCCACAATAATAATGGGAGCGGGAGCAAACAACACTGGCGGGTCAAACTTACCCGTAGCGTGGTTATAAATGGGTACTTCTACAGGGCGCCCCTGTTTCAGTTCCAATAAGTGATGCGCCAGCAAGTCCAAATGGTTAGCTTCCGGGTCCAGGGGGAGACGCCCACTGCGCTGTCTTTGCTCCCGGTCTTCCCGATGATACCCATCCATTTCTATACTTTTGACAATATCAGTGCCCAAAAGGCGGCGGATCCCATTGCTGTAAGTAGTTTTACCGCTCCCGCTGTCCCCAGAGACACCAATGATGATAGGGAGCTGTAGCTGTGCGAGCAAATGGCGCAGGGTGAGACATTGGGGGGTATAAGATGCTGGTGTGGTCACGATCGCTCCTGAATAATTGGTCATTAGTCATTGGTCATTAGTCCCTTGTCTAGCCAAAGGACAAATGACAAATGACAAAGGACTAATGACAAATGACCCCACTACAATTTACCATTGAAAAAATCGAGGTGTGATATGGCGAAAATTTCCCGATCGCTGGTAGGAGCGGCGCTATTTTTGGCTCTGCTGTCCTTCCAAGCCAAGGCAGTCCTAGCGTTTTGCGGGTTTTTTGTGGCCAAAGTGGATGCGGAAATGTTTAATAACCGCTCAGAAGTGGCGATCGCTCGCACCGACAACCGCACCACCTACAACCTCGCCTTTAACTACAAAGGCGCTCCCAAAGACTTCGCCCTAGTTTTACCCGTTCCCGTCGTCCTCAAAAAAGAAGACGTAAAAGTTATTGATGCCCAACTCTTCGAGCGTTTAGATGACTTCAGCGCCCCGCGCCTCGTGCGCTACGATGACACATATTTAGAAGGAGATACCAGTGTAAACCGCAGTGCCCAACCAGCCCCCGCCGGTGGGGCTCCCGTGCAGGTGTTAGAGCGCTTTACAGTAGGAGAATACGACGTAGTTATCCTTAGCGCCGACGAATCCACCGCCCTAGAAACCTGGTTGCGGGAAAACGATTATAAAACCCCGCGAGGCGCCGCCCGTTACCTGCGCCCCTATATCGATGCAGGGATGTACTTTTTCGTCGTCCGCGTCAACCTAGAGGAACAGGAAAAACTCGGATTTCAAAACTTGCGCCCCCTCCAGTTTGGCGTCCCCAATGGCGGCGAAATTATGCTGCCATTTCAGATGGGAAAAATTAACGCCGAAGACAAACAAAGCGTTATCATATATTTCCTCACTGCACAGGGGCGAGTGGAAGCGAAAAATTATACTAACGTGATGATTCCCAGTAACTTCAATGTCCCTGAAGAGATAGAACCCAGGTTTGGCGAATTTTATCAGGACTTGCTCGCCGCCACCATCAAAGCCACCGGACGGGAAACCGTGGTGACAGAATATGCCTGGGATACGGGTTCATGCGACCCATGCAGTACCCAACCCCTGAACGGCTCTGAGGTGCGGGCATTAGGGATGAACCAGGACAGTGCCTTTATCACCCGAATGCACTTGCAATACACCAAAAACACGTACAATCAAGATTTAGTATTCCGCCTGACTCGTGATACAAGAACGTACCAGGGACGGTACATCCTCACCCCTAACTCCGAGCTGGTGTCAGCAGAGGCGCCGAATACTGCCGAGGTGCGGGCTCCTTACGGTAAACTGCTATCAGCTTTTCCCCTGGAAAACTTGTTCACCAAATACAACCCCTAGGGGGTGGGGGTGCAGGAGGATATCTCCTAATGTCATAATTACCCCTGGTGATGCACCACCCGCTAGCACTTGTAGAATCAATTCCGAACCTAAAATGCCAGAAAGCAAGCTCGATAACCAGAAACAAATTGCCGAACTGAAAGAAGGCGGAGCATCTCGCTCCCCATCTTCTAGCGGTTCTGCTCTCATGGTTCTACTGCCTTTAGCGGTGGGCGTGGCGATGCTTGTGTGGGCTTGGCGGTGGTTGATGGCGTTGGGTGTATTGTTGGGCATTGGGGGGGTGTGGCAATACTTCCAGAAAAAACAGCAAGAACATCTGGAACGGCTGAATGCCATTTTTTACCAGCTTCTAGAACAGCATCACGGACGCCTGACTACTTTGGATTTGGCGATGGGGGCGAATATTTCTGGGGTGGAAGCGAAGGAGTATTTGGAGCAACGGGCCAGAGACTTCGCCGCTGATTTTGAAGTCACCGACAGTGGCACAGTGGTTTACTGTTTTTCCACGGTGAAAGCGCCCGTAGGGTCAGGGGTAAAACAACTGCAGGCAGCATCGGGGCCAATATCTAGAGATTACCAGTCCTCGGAGCTGCCTAAATCTTTGAATCAATCCCAATTGGCGGAGCGTTTGGGGGTGCATACTACGACGATCGCCAAGCGCAAGTCCAAATCAGATTTTATCACTTGGAGTCGCAGTAAAGACCCCTTGGGTGTAGCTTGGACTTATTCCCCAGATACTAAAGAATTTTTTCCTTTACGGGATAGCTGATTGGTTGATGGTTGAATTGAGGTCAGGTCGGATGCTCCCACGGCAGTAGAGATAGTTTCCAGTGCTAACCGCTAAATTGGCGCTATTTTCCCTGATTGACTTCCGTTATTTTTGATGTGCCTGGGGCTGAAACTCCTGATAATTCGTATGATGAGGCACTGGTATGGGTCAAAATCGCTTTATTTGCTTCCGCTATCTTCCGCAACGGCAGACCTTATTTGGAAGCACCGCCAACTAAGAAACGGTTTTGCTCCCATGCACCCTGACCCGCTTATCTGGGTTTTGCTTCCTCACCCAGGCCAGGAATTTGCCTAATTGCGGCTCGTTTTGCAGTTTTTCTATGGTGTTTAATTCTTGGGCTAAGCGGGTATTATCAAATAAAGCATGAATTTGGTGATGGCAGGCAGAACAAATTTCTATGGTTTCACCTTTTTTCCCACCTTTTTGTTTGGGAATTAGGTGATGTAATGTGAGCTTGTTAACTTCTCGATCGCAAAGCTGACAAGGCATATTTTTTTGTCTGATGGTTGAAAAAAATATAACTAAGGTGGGTCAGTTCCCACCTTAGCATCAGGAATTAACTGGCAAAAATGCCTTCTAATCTGTCTTTCGACCAGTATTGACTCTGGTAAGCCATTGCCGCGATCGCTTCCAGACGAATTAACCAGGTAGTTCGTTCGTAAACATCATTACCTTCTTCATCCTCATCCTCGGGCGAAGTTATCACCATAATTTCCAGAAAATCCTCAGTCAAATTAATCGGGATGCCGCTAAAACTGCTGGCATCCGTTTCAATCCAAACCTGGGCTCCTTGCTCCAGAGCTTCTTCGAGCCTTTGGTAGAGAAGGTTAGTTTTTTGCTTTGATTTTTTCTTGCCCACAGCAGTTTTCCTTAATGATTTGACAGGCGGGCGGCGATTATTGGTAGATTATTGATTTCCGCCATAATCGCCTCCCGACTATCAGCAATCAACCAAATAGGACATGTCTTTGCTACTTATCATCGCGCCCCGGCAGGGGAGTTTCCATAATTTCCATGAGCAAATCCAGCCGGGAGGGACGAGACAAAAGCGGCACCAAGTTCGTCAGGGAGTAATAATCGCCACTGAACGTGAAAGTATCTAGAGGTACTTGCTTTGCCTTGAGCTGAGTTTCCAGCCAATCGTAAGCATAACCCACTTTGACGATTACCACATTCGGCATAATCCCCATTTCCCGACTGTAAGTTTGATAAGCGTCGGCAAAATAGGGCTGATTGTTCTCTCCTTCATCCGTGACGATGATGATTTGGTCAACTACCTGCTTTTTGCGCCGCAGCGCTTCTACAGCACTGCCTACACTGGTTCCGCCGCCAGCACGTAGGTGCGCGAAGGCGCGCTCCCAGTCGCTAAGCTGTTTCCCATTTGCCTGCACCAAGTAAGGCATGGTGTCAAAGGCGTAAACAAACAAATCGGCTTCAGAAATCCCGGAAATCAAGGCAGCAATGCGCTTTCCGACTTCTAGGGCTGCATCCATCGAGCCGGACTTATCCACCAGGACCGCTGTGGGTTTGGTGATTTTGCCCTTGCTCTTGACTTGTTCGTTGGTGATTTGCTCCAACTGGGCAGTAGTAGCTGCATCCAAGTTAGCAGCATCAGCCGCAACCCGAGCCTTGTAGGCGGAAACGCGGTGATCTGTCTGCGCTTCCTTCAGCTTAGCATCGATTAGGGCTTTCACCTGTGGGTTAGCCATCGCTCCCCGCTCCTGTAAGGAGTTGAGGTTATTGATGGTTTCCTGGGGTGACATGGTGGATATGAGAGCCACCAGCACCGTGGGGGTGATTTGCTTGAGCGCCCCTACCGCTACAGTATAAGGAATTTTCTGCTCGATAATCAGTTGGGCTTGTTCTGTGGGAGATGTCCCTTTGGCTAATTGCTTGAGTGCAAAGGCGAGACTATCCGGTGGTGGGTTGTTTTTAAACAGGACCGCATCAGCGCGAGTCGAGGGTTTGATGTGCAAGCTGGCGTACAGGTGCTTCATCGCTTTGCGGTTACGCAACGCGGCGCGATCGAAAAACTGGGGGTTTTTTTCCCGCTGTTGCAGATAGCGACGTACCGCCGTGCGAGCCGAGCGGGGCATTTTCCCCAACTGCTGTTTCATAAAATCCACAATTCGCGCCACCTGATATGGTGCA
>DVDU01000120.1 GCA_015296065.1 Oscillatoriaceae cyanobacterium M33_DOE_052
ACTCCCCACACTCCCCACACTCCCCACACTCCCCACACTCCCCACACTCCCCACACTTCCCACACTCCCCACGGTCCCACCCTAAAAGTAGTCATCGGAAAAAAACCTGCCGGAGATGCAGGGCAGAATTTTTGAGGTTTTCCATTTGGACGTTGGTCTGACTGATATCGCGGAGGTTTTTGCGCGAAGCAGTTTGGAGAGATTGCATCGCTTCCGTCAGTTGGGCAACACCGAGAGCATATTGCTCCAAGGTACTCACTATTTGCTGAATATGCTGGTGTGCTACTGCTAAATCTGAGTTATCATCTTGTCCGAGTAGGGGCAAACCGCCACCAGCCCCTACGACAGCTTGATTCTGGATATCAGCAATAATATCGTGAACTTGTCGAGCCGACTTTTGGGTTTTTTCTGCTAGTTGGCGGATATCCGCAGCCACTGTGGCCAAATTCCCCCCAGACTCGCCACCAGAGGAGGGGGTTAGCCCTCGGCGCAGGGCTTCTACTCCGGCACCCAGAGCGAGGACATTGGCCATTTCGGCGATATCATTAACCACATTTGTGACTACGTGCATTCTTTCTAGCAATTGGCGCAGGAGTCGCATCTTTTCTGCTAATAGTTCTAAGCGATCGCGTGCCCCAGTAACCTGTCTTACAGACAGGTCGGAAGCCACACCGAGCTGACTCAAACTAGCAGTTGCCAAATCCACTAAATTAGCGGCGCTAGTGGTAGCCCGTTCGTTTTCCTGAACCAGCAGGGAGACCGCCATCGCTGCGGTTGCCATATCTTCCACCACCCGCTTCTGGCTTATGTATTCGGTGCTAGTCACCCAAGCGCCCCAAGCCAGAGTCAAGAAAGCACCGCTCACAACAGAGACGATCGCCCACCATAAACACTGAGTCAGAGTCGCTTGCGCCCGCTGTTCCAGCGTAGTTAGGCGTTCCCTCTCATTAGCAGTAAAATCGCGCAACAGTTCCCCAAGTCTTTTGTAAATCCGGCGGCTTTCTTCCGATGTCAATACCCGAGTTGCCCTGTCAACATCCCCATTCTTCACATAATCAAAAGACTGGCGATTGAGAATATCCACTCGTGCCGCCAAAGAGCGAATTTCTTCCAATAGTTGCCGCTGCTCCTGGTGGAGTAGCACAGCTTGGTTATCCCCCACTGGCTTAGTGAAAACATCCTTCTCAATAAATCCCACTGAGTTGACAAATAATTGCCAAGCTCCATCATAAGCCGATAAAAACTGATTGTCTTTGAGCAGGATTAAGCTGGCGGTTGATTCGAGCATTTGCAGCCTACTTGCAGCCATACTCTCCGCCGCCGTCACGACCACAGCCTGAAATCCTACTCCGTCTCGGCGGCGCTGCAGCAGCCTCAGATTACCACATACCAGCCCTCCCACCACCAGCCACAGCAACAGAGGAATTGAATATGCCCTAACTATCCGTCTTCTGAAGTGGAAATTGCCCCTTTGGGGCGCCAAAGTGACTTTTTGGTTTGACATACAGCGCCGTATCCTTTTTGTCCTGTTTCCCCGTAGGGGCGGGTTTCAAACCCGCCCCTAGGTTTGAAACCCGCCCCTAGGTTTCAAACCCGCCCCTACCATCTCCCCTGTTCCGGGGCAACTACGGGGGGATTGCCCCTACCGCATCCCTGCTCCCATCTCCCCGATCGGTGAGGGAAGCCGAACCGCTTCTCCCCAGCGCCCTAGAGTGAATTGATAATTGCTGCCGCCATTTGCTCTAAGGGTACTACTTTGTCGCTTAAGCCTGCCTCCACCACAGAGCGAGGCATTCCATAAACGATGCAGGAGGATTCGGCTTCGGTTAAAATCATGCCACCTTGAGATTTAATCCAAGCCGCACCCTGCTTACCGTCAGAACCCATTCCCGTCATCACCACCCCAAGGACGTGGCTCCCCCACACTTCTGCAGCGGACTGAAACATCACATCAGCAGAAGGGCGGTGTAGGGTGTCGAAAGGACGTGCGCTTAGGTGGGTGACGACTTTGCCGCTTTGGGTGCGGACGAACGTCAAATGCTGTCCCGCAGGCGCCAGCAACACCAATCCTGGACGTACTTCCTGGCCTTCTTTGGCTTCTACAACCTCAATCTGGGATAGTTGATTTAAGCGTCGGGCGTATAGTTCTGTATAGCCAACAGGCATATGCAGGACGATCGCCACTGCTACAGGAAAGTCAGCGGGTAACTGAGGAATTAAATAACTCAGCGCCTGGGGGCCGCCGGTGGAAATGCCGATCGCCACCAGCGCCACCCCAATATCTTGAGGTGATTTCGCCACCAATGGCGCTGGCGGGGCAATGGCCCGATCGTCTATCGGTTTAAGGCGGTTCAGCGGCACTTTAGCGGCAGCTTTCACCTTAGAAATCAGCTCGTCCGCGATATCGAAAATTTTCTCCGTCGCCAAAGCCGTAGGCTTTTGGAGAAAATCCACCGCCCCAGCATCCAAGGCAGCCAGAGCCTGTTCTCCTCCCTCATGGGCAATACTCACTACTACCACTGGCACCGGACGCCGCGCCATTTGCGATCGTAAAAATTCAAACCCATCCATGTTCGGCATAATCAAATCCAGCGTCACCACGTCTGGTTTAAGTTTTTCCACCATTTCTAAAGCTTCTTCCCCATCTTTGGCTGTAGATACCACCTCCACAAAAGGACTGCGGGAAAGCATCTGCTTTACCACCTTGCGAACATATGCCGAATCATCTACTACCAAAACGCGCAAGATATTTTCCATTGTCATTAGTCCTTGGTCTTTAGTCCTTAGTCCTTGGTCATTGGTCACTTGTCTAGTGACAATTGATAATTGTCATTGGTCATTTGTCACTTATCCTTTGTCTAGCCACCAATGACAAAGGACAAATGACCCATGACAAAACTACTTTTTGACGTACACAAACGCCCCACCGATTTGCTGCAAATCAAAATCTGTGGTCAACCTTAGTAAAGATTCTGATGCCGCCACAAATAAATATGCCGGTTCTGGCATAAATTTGGCAAACATCCCCACCGTTTCACGAATCGCGTCATCAGAAAAATAAATAAAAACATTTCGGCAAAAAATAATCGGTGAGCTAGCCAAAGCCTCGGCTTCCGGCTGAGACCTTAAATTTACAGTGCCCCAATGGATGCGTGAGTGAATTTCTGGAACCACGCGCCAGCAACCTTCTCCTTCTTGGGTGAAGTATTTATGTTGCAATTCCGGGGGAAAATTGCGGAAAGAACGCTGGCCGTATAGTCCCATCTTAGCCTTATTCACTGCCCCCTGGCTGGCATCAGTACCGTAAATGGTAATCGGCGCACGCTCAAACCAGCCATTTTCATTCAAAGCCATCGCAATACTAATCGGCTCTTCTCCGGTAGCACAAGCAGCACACCAAATTCTCAGAGACCTATTAGGAATATCACGCCATAATTTTAGACGATTATCCCTATCAAAGTATTGCGGTACAAACAATTCTGCCAAGGCTTTAATTTGGTCATACTCCCGGTTAAAAAATGTTTCTGATACAGCCAAGCTGTCCATGACATTTTTCCATTCTTCAGCCGTGTTGTTATCGTATTTTAAATAATAAAAATAATCCAAAAATGAATCAAATCCGCGTTCAATTACCCTAACCCCTAGCTTGTCTGCCAGCACTTCTTTTTGATTGTCTGCGTAGTAAATACCGCCATGCGAATGAATCAAGTCTCGCAAAAGGGTAAATATTTTATCACTCAAAATTAGTTGATTAGGAATAAATTTCATTTTTTTTCCTTGGTCATTTGTCACTTGTCCCTTGTCATTGGTCTGGAATGATTTGTCATTGGTCATTTGTCACTTGTCCTTTGTCTAGTCACCAATGACAAAGGACAAAGGACAGAGGACAAAGAACTAATGACCAATGACCTACATCAGGAGTATCTTTTGCGCCGCTCGCCGAACAGCGGGGTCAGAATCATAGCGAGCCAAATCTGCCACTGTCCCCAGACAATCGCGATTGCCCAAATGCCCCAAAGACCGTACCGCCGCCAATCTTACCCCAGGGTCAGAATCTCCTAGAGCTGTAATCACCTTCTCGGAAGCTGCAGGCTTCTTCAATCGAGTGAGAACCTCCACCACAGCCCGCCGTACCGCAGGTAACTCGTGATTCAGTCCCGTAGCCAACCATTTAATCTGTTCATCGGAGGTGATGCGGTTGAGTGCATCGGCACCTGTCAGGGCGGTGATGCAGGTTTCCGCCAAACGCGGGTCTCCCATTAGCTCAATCAAGGCCAGCATCGCCTCAGCCCCCGCTGCCCAGGCTTCTTGTGTGGGGACTGCGGCAGCTAAATGTGCTAGGGCATAAATCGCCGATCGCACTACTTGGGGGTCATAGTCAGAAACAGCGATCGCGTAAATTGCCTCAGCCACCCCCTGGCTCCCCGTCTCCCCCAAGGCTCGCAGGGCATCCACCCGCCGCTGCGGCTCTGGAGATTGGAGCAGGCGCAGCAAAGGCGGCAAGGCTTCTGGGGATTGAATCTGCCCCAGAGCCGCGATCGCCGCCAGCACCAAATCTGGCTCTGTTTCCACACGGATGGCGTCACCAGATGCCACCGTGGCGGCGTCGGGTTCAAAAAGTAAAGCCTCCAAAATTTTCACCGCCTCGACGCCATCAAGATTGCCCAGAGCCTTCACCGCAGCTACCCGCACTTGGGGCGCCTCTTGAGCATCCTGCACCAATTGGCTGAGGAAGGGCAGAGCGCCTTTGCGTCCCATCCGCCCCAGGGAGCGCACCGCATAGTAGCGCACCCATACATCCCCATCTCCCAAGGCTTTGAGTAGAGAATGGTAGGCGTCTTCAATTTCTAGCATTTCCAGGGCGCGGGCAGCAGCAGCGCGCACATTGGGCTGATCACGGGAAAGAGCTGCCGCCAAAAGGGGCAGCACCTGCCGGTCCATCTCTAGATAAGGCAAGATTTCGATCGCGGCTCGACGTACCCGCTCCTCTGGGTCACTGCAAGCCTCCAGCAGATAAGGCACGCATTCGGGAAAGCCGAAATATCCGGCTATCTTCACCGCTGACTCGCGCACATAGGGATTGGGGTGCTTTAACAATGATGGGGCCGCCTCACCGGCTGCTGTGGCCAATCCACCAATCAGGTAGGCGGGCATTTCTGGATGTCCCAGGGAATCCAGGGCCGCGATTGCCCCTTGACGTACCCCCGCATCCTCATTACCCAGCAGCTCCATCAGAGCATCCATTGCTTGGCGGGACTGTATCGTGGAAGCCTCCCGCACACCAATTTTTGCCAGAGCTTCTGCACAAGCGATCGCCAATTCCGGCGAGTGGGGCACCTTCGCCACCCGATCGGCAATCCCCGCCAGACGCTTCGCCTCTTCTGTCTGCATCGCCGCTTTGCTGGGCGGCATCTCACCACCGGGCTCCTGGGCAACCCTCCCGGACTCAACCTCATACAATCCAGAAGAACGGCGCAGCATCATGGTTAGAGACGGTACAGCTTTCGGGTCGCCAATCCGCCCCAGAGCAATCACAGCGCGGCGGCTGGCTTCCAGGTTATCAGGGTTCAACTGCGCGATTAGTAAGTCCGTGGCGCGAGAGCCATAGCGCACCAGGGCCGAGGCGGCCATTTCTCCTACTGTACCTGAGTCCAACAATCCCACCAGCGCCCGCTCGATCGCATCCCCTTCCAGCCACGATAACACCAAAACCAGCGCCCCAAGTTCCTCAGAATTGGCCGTAGGCAAAGCCCCTACCAGATTATTATGCGCCGCCTGGGAAATCGCCGCGCTCGCCTCCAAGGCAATTTGCATCCCTTCACCATACACCTGCTCATAGCGATTATATAAAGTTGCCAACGCCCTCGCGATTCCCGCCGCCGGAGCATCAGGCAAATTGAGCAACCCCGCTAGAGGCTTAACCACATCTTTATCCCCTAGTAAACCCAAGGCTCCCGCTGCTGGCTCGCATAACAACTCATCCTGCATCAAAGGCACCAGGCGGGGCGCCACCGTGGGTTCCCCAATCCGCATCAGAGCGGCGAGGGCGGGAAAAGCTAAAAAGAAATCCCGGGATTCGGCAATAGAGGCGAGGGCCTCCACGGATTCCACTGCCCGCAAATTTCCCAGAGCTTCAATGGCGTGATAGCGCAAATTCACATCCTCGTCATCCAGCACCTCCATCAGCACTGGTATCGCTTGGGGGTTGTGCAGTTCTCCTAATACCTGTGCTACATAAATCCGCAGGTTTGGGTCTTTTTCATCCCGCAGTAAGGCGCTCAGGGGGGCTACGGGGTCCAAATTACCCAGCGCCAGCACAGAAAGAGTGCTGTTAAGCACGCTCAAATCTTCGTGTTGCTCCCGAATCAGCCGCACCAAGGTGGGTATGAGAGATTTGCCGCTATGCCTTGCTAAACCATCTACTGCCGCTTGTCGCACCCGCCAGCTTTCATCCCCCAAGGCAGTCACCAAAAGGCTGCTGAGTGAATCCATCTCTCGATTAGGGGCGTTGCTGCCCGGTTCTCCTGCAGAATCTGCCGCTTCGGCTATCCCCCAACCTCTCACCAGTGCTTGCACGCCGCGCAGTCGCGTTACTTCATCATCACTGGCGAGCAATGCGGCTAACTCGCTCTCCCGAATTGGCGCCGATGGCGGCGCCAGGGATTCTAGCTCTGGAGTGATATCCTCAATTGTCACTTGTAATCCCGGATTTTTCCGTAACGGTACATCTGAAATTTCTTCAATAGGGGCGATCGTCACCCGCTGCTGCATTTGGGCAAATTTAGAGGCGGGGTTGGTAGGTGGGCACAAAATCAGGCCGGAGCCCAAGGCTTCCGTAGGTAACGCCTCTAACAGGCGCAGAAACTGCGGGTATCCTACATGAATGGTTGATGTGATGGTATCGCTTGATTCTGGTAGATATTGGCGTTCTACTGCGATAAATCCTACTTCCTGATTGGACAGAAACTGAGCTAGAACCCTCAGCCAGCCCCGATGTGCTAGGTCGGGAATTAAATCCCTCACGGAACTGCCGCAGGCTAGCTCGGAGGTTATGCCTGTGACTCTTTCCAGCCAGGAGTCCCAAGATTGTACGATAAACAAATCATCTAAGGTAAAATTACCTTTGAGTTGATTAGATGGCATTTTTCTGTATTGTTAGAATTTTTTTTTAATTGATAATTAATAATTGATAATTGATAACTGATAACTGATAAGTGAAAAATTATCAATTATCAATTGTCAATTGTCAATTATTAATCACTTATGCGATCGACGATCGTATTTAGATTCTTCACCCGTTCTCGTAAAGAGGCCGCAGCGCGTAAGGTTTCCTTCACCGCGTGACTGTTCCGGTCCGCAATCTTGGCTACTTCCACCACTGCCTGACTTATCCCCTCCACCATTTTGGAATGTTCACGATTGGAGCGAGTAATCAACCCCATCTGGGAACTGATATTTTGCACGGCATTACTGATGTCCTTAACGGCGATGTTTTGCTGGTTCATGGCTTTGGCCACTTGCTCCGATTGCCGTCGGATGCTTTCTACCCCCTGAGAGATTTGCTCGGTAGCAGTGGCCTGTGAACTCATCGCCTTGCTGACAGTGCTACTGAGGCGCCCCAAACGTTCGGCTTCTTGGGAAACTAGGTCTCCCGCTGTTGACTGTTCCGCTAGAGCCCGCGAGGTACTGCTCGCCCCCCGTCGCATTAACTCCACCGCCTGCATGATTTGGTTAATCCCGTTCACCTGCTCGGCGGTGGATTTGCGCACTTGTCCCGCCAAAATGGTGGTATTTTGGGCGGCTTTGATAATCTCCCGCGCCGCCTTTGCCTGCTCGCTCATGGCTTGACTCACTTGATTGGTGACTTTGCGCATATGGGTGGTGGCGCCAACGATGGTTTCGGCGGATTTATACTGCTCTGCGGTGGCTTTGGCCACTTCTTTGGCTTGGCTGGCGGTGGTGTTGATGGCGTTAACCATGTTTTGCCCCGCTTCTAACTGTTCTTCTGCGGCTCGGGCGATTTGTCCTACTAATTGGGTGGTTTCTTCGACTCCAGAGAGGATTGTTTTTAGGCCGGTTACTCCCTCTTCGGCTAGCTTACCGCTTTCTTCGGCGATGCGTACTCCTTCGTTGGATTTGGAGATCGCTTCAGAGACGAACCCTTGTAGTCCTTTGATGATGCCAGCGATTTCGGTGGTGGCTTGGGCGGAACGATCGGCTAA
Source organism: Oscillatoriaceae cyanobacterium M33_DOE_052 (assembly GCA_015296065.1). GTDB lineage: Bacteria > Cyanobacteriota > Cyanobacteriia > Cyanobacteriales > Laspinemataceae > Koinonema. The sequence goes on from DVDU01000120.1 coordinate 8,223, forward strand.
GTTGCGGATTTCCTGTGCCACTACGGCAAAGCTCCGCCCCGCTTCTCCGGCTCGCGCCGCCTCAATACTGGCATTCAAGGACAGCAAATTGGTGCGCTCGGCAATCATGTTAATCGTATCGACGATCGAGCTGATTTCTCCTGTGCGTTTGCCCAAGTCGCTTAAAAAATCCGCCGACTGCACCATCGCGTCCCGGACTCGATTCAGTCCATGAATCGCCTTTTGCACAGTATTGCCGCCGCTTTGGGCATCTGTTGCTACCCGGCGGGTGATTTCGTTGGCCTGTTTGGTCAGGTTGGTGACTGAGCGGATGGAGCGGTCTAGTTGGGTGGCGGAGGTGGCGGCGTTGCTTACGGCGTCGGTGATGCGCTCGGAGTTCTGGGCGACGCTCTGAATCGATCGGGCGATTTCTTCAACAGAGGTGGAAACTCCCTCGACTGTAACTGCCAGATTTTCGGTGGTGGCGGATACCTGCTCAATACTCGCCCCCATTTCATTCATTGAGGAGTTGGTTTCCTCCGCCGCTGCTGTCATATCGTCGGCATTCTGCGCCACACTTTGGATCGATCGGCTCATCTCCTCCATCGTCGTGGCGGTTTCACTGATGGCATTCGCTAGTGACTCGGTATCGATGCTGACGCTCTTGATTGATGCCGCCATCTCTGTCATGGAGGTGGTGACTTGGGTGGTGGAAGCCGCCATCTCCTCCGCTGTGGCAGCCACTTCTTGGATTGACCTGTTGGTTTCCACCAAGGCTGTGGCACTTTGCTTCACTGCTGCTGCTAGGTCTTGGGCGTTGACGCTTACCTGCTCGGTGGAGGCGGCCATTTCATTGACGCTGGATACCATTTGCTCTATGGATGCAGTGGCAGATTCCGCCTGCCCTGCGGTGTCTTGCAGCCCAGATGCGATTTCTTTGGAGTTGCGGGTGATTTTGTTGAGTTCTAGTACCTGGGTTTCCGCCCCTTCTTGTACCCGGTCTGCTACCCGGATTACCTCTTCTGTATCTGTGGATACCCGTTCCACTAGCTCCCCTAGGCGGGTGATTTCTAGGTCTAGGTTGTTCCGATTGTTAGCTGGCCGGGGACGCTCCGAGTAATCCGAGGCTCTTGATTTGCGTACCATAATTTATTCCTCCTAAAAAGGTTTGTAGTTGGGCTTTAGCCCTCTTGCTTCAGTTCGTAGTAGGGCTTTAGCCCTCCAGAGTTTGGGCTGTAGGGGTGATTCGCGAATCACGAGGGCGCTACGAACCTACTTGTTGTTGCCATTCGTGGGAGTTTAATAATTCTTCCATATTCAAAATCAGCACGGTTCTATCTCCCAATCTGGCTATCCCAGCTAAACAATTGGTGGTGGCGAGCAGTCCTTCTGATGGTTTCTGTACGGCGTCTAGAGGAATCGAGACGAATTCGCGGGCTGTATCTGCTATTAAACCTACGGTACGTCCCGACTCCAGCCGTCCATCAGCATTGCGCAATCCGGCCAAGTCTCCTCGGTCTTCGGTTTTAATCACCAGTAACCGTGTCCGGGAATCGTAGGGAATTTTCTCTAGGCCAAAGCGCAATCGCAGGTTAATCGCCGGAATCACCTGCCCCCTGGAAAACACTACTCCTTCGACAAACTCTATCGTATTGGGAACGCGAGTGATCCGGTCGAGCATTTCCATTTGCTGCACCATTAAAGCTCTAACTCCATAAGTAGTTCCTCCTACTTCAAAGAGAACAAAATAATCGTGTTTATTATTGTCATTATTTTGGTCATTGCTAATATTCATATCTCATTTGTCCTTGGGTAGGGATTCTTTTCTCCTTGGTCATTGGTCATTGGTCATTGGTCATTTGTCCTTGGTCATTTGGTACGGGCACGGCCAAGCTCGGCGCCGATTAATCGTTCTCGTTTTACCCAAATCTTGATGACGCTGTGCTACTACAGTCACTTGTCCCTTATTCCTGGGATGAATGGCCAAAGGACAAATTACCTTGGCACCAAGGACAAATGGGCGAATCGCCCCTACAATGCGTCAACTCTGAATCTAATTAGTTCACTGGCATCTAAGATTAGCACGACTCTCCCATCTCCCAAGTCTGTAGCGCCGGAAATTCCCGGCACATTTACCAAAGCATCGGTTAGGGGTCTTACTACTATTTCCCGCTGCCCAATCACCCGATCGACTACGATACCCAGATTATTTGTTTCATCTCCAAAACCGATAATAAAAGCGTGTTGAGAATATTTTGTTGGTGATGACAGGTTAAAAAAGCTGGCTAGCCGCAACAATGGTAAAACTGTGCCGCGATGGTAGATGATTTCGGCTCTAATGGCTTCAGGGGATGTGGCCTTGAGTTCGGCGGAATCTCTAGGTTTGACTCTAGGGGCGGAGGCGGGATGCTTTGCCGATGCTACATTCCATCTTCCGGCTGCGGTGATACTGGGGGCAATAACGGTGACATCTTGGGGTTGAACTTCGATGATTTCCCGGACGGCTGATAGGGGGATAGCGAAAGTTTGCCCGCCTGCGGTGGCGAGAAGGGCATCGGCAATGGCCAGGGTGAGGGGCAGTTGAATCCTAAATTTGGTTTTCACTCCCACCTGGCTATCTAGGGTCATGGACCCACCCAGTTCTTGGACCGAGCGATGGACTACAGCCAACCCCACCCCGCGTCCGCTGGTGAGGTCCGCCTCTGTTCGGGTGGAGAACCCCGAGGTGCAGAGGATATCTAGGAGCAGTGTGCCAGAGAGCATGCCTCTGGGGTCAAAGTCCAAGGGTGCCCCCTTGCGTCCATCCCCTAGTGCTTCTGGTGAGAGGATGCCCATCTGTTTGCCTTTGGCGATGATTTCGGCGGCATCGATGCCTTTGCCGTCGTCCTCTACTTCTACTACTGCCATTTCTCCCACGGTGGCGGCGCGCAGCACGACTTTTCCTTCCAGGGGTTTGCCCTTGGCTTCTCGCTCTGGGAGTGTTTCTAGTCCGTGGCTAACGGCATTGCGCACCAGATGCAGCAGGGGGTCCATCAGCCGTTCGACCACGAATTTATCGATTTCTGTGTCTTGTCCGATTAACTCTACTTTGACCCTTTTGCCAGTGGAGCGGGCGAGGTCCCTGACGACAAACTGCATGCGGGTGAATACATCGCTAATTGGGACTAAGCGCACCCGCAGCATCCCGGCTCGCAGTTCCCGCAACTGTCGTTCCATTTGCTGGTTGGTTTCTTTCAGGGGGCGGAGGTCTTTCTCTGATACTGTTTCCTGTAGCTGTTTGAGGCGGTCTTCTAACCGAGCCCGACTGATGACCAGTTCTCCCAAGGTCTGCATCAGCTCGTCTAGACGGGCTAAATCTACCCGCACGATGTTGGCTGGCATGACGGACAGGCTCTCTCTTGGCGCGTATTTCTCTGCCAACCCTTCTGCTGAGATGGTGGGAGATGGGGGGACGGGGGACGGGGGAAGAGGGGGAAGAGGGGGAAGGGTGGGAGGAGGGGGAAGGGGGGGAGGAGGGGGAGGAGGGGGAGGG
>DVDU01000077.1 GCA_015296065.1 Oscillatoriaceae cyanobacterium M33_DOE_052
CTATTTACAATGTTGTATGTGTCAAAAAATTAGTTATGTTCATTGGTTTGAGGAGATGACGTTTTTTGAATAATTTAGGCATCAAAGACATAAGTGTAACTTTTTATGTAAAGTTTTGTATCGACATTCAACATTTCTGCCTTCACACCTTGGTAATGCTTGATTTCTGCTACCATTGGTGGGAATATTGCCCCGACATTATCCTTATCACTGGTGCGCAGGCGCAGCCTCCCAGCGACTGCAGACACAATCTCTATTTTTGTCATTTGTCCTTTGTCCTTTGTCCCTTGTCCCCTGAGCGAATTGTAGTTGGGTCACTTGTCCCTTGTCTCTTGTCGAGTCACATATGACCAATTACCAAGGACAAATGACTAAGGACAAATGATAAATCGAGGTTAAACCCTATTCCATTTTCTATATTACAACTTTTTCCCATAATGTCAATCCGGCATTTTGATATGACTTGTTTTTTGACTTTTAAATTGCATATACTTTGATAAAGCATATCATTTATCTGCCCCAAAGATAATATTTTATCTTGTCTGGAAGTATATTTGCATATTTAATTAAATTAATCGGCGAAACAGATATGAAATTATAAGTTAATTAAGTTTTGCTATACCATAAGAAAAGATTAAAATTTGTCCCTGGTCCCTAGTCAAAGGACAAATGACAAAGGACAAATGACAAATGACAAAGGACTAATGACCAAGGACACAAATATGGATGGTGCCATCATCACTACCACTGGCAAGGAGGATGTGAGGGTGGGGGGGACCTAGTGAGGTTGACATTTTGCCGGGATGGTTGGCGATGGTGGCTACAGCTAAAGTGCGCACAACGTCGTGATGAAGGGTAAGGGTTTGCACTAAGTCGCCATTGTGCAGGTCCCAAATTTTGATGGTTTTATCCTCACAGCCTGCGATCGCCCAGCCACCACCAGACATTCCCCAGTCCGTCGCCGCCACCGCGAACACGGCTCCCCCATTGTCTGTGAGGGTGTGGAGTAATTTGCCGGTGACGAAATCCCACACTTTGACTGTGCCATCTTCACTACCACTGATGATGGTCTCACCGTCCGGGGTAATGGCAACGCTGCGGACGCTACTTTGATGGCCTACGAGAGTCCGCCGCAATTGCATCGTGGTGATGTCCCAAACTTTGACGGTGGTATCCTCGCTACCGCTGAGTAAAGTCTTGCCATTGGGTGCGATCGTCAGGGAGTAAACCCACTGTTTGTGACCGAACAGGGTGCGGAAAGATTCGCCGGTTTCCAGGTTCCACAGCTTAATCTTATGAGAACCGCTGGCCAGAATTTTGCCATCAGGAGTCAAAGCCAGTGCATGAATCTGCTTTTTATGCCCAAATAGAGTCCAGAGCAGTTTTCCGGCTTGCCAGTCCCAAATTTTGATGTAACTGCGATTTTTAGATTTATCGCTGCTGGCGAGGATACGTCCGTTACCGCTGAGGGTAAGGGTGACAACGCCGCCGGAATGACCGGTAAGGGTGCTTTTTGGGGTGGTTCTGGGGTCGGTTAAATCCCACAGATTGATTGTGCTACCGTCACCACAACTAAATAAGGTGTCACCACTGGTACAAATGGCTAATGTTGCCACGGGCGATCGGCTGATGTAGGTGCGGACGAAATTGGCGCCATTAGCACTTAGTTGGGGAGTCGGTGTGATGGTGGTGACGGTGGCCATTAAACTTATAACTGCGGCTACTCCGGCATCATCGCCGATCGTCTCCAAACAACTTTTCAGGTTTTCTAAATAGGCCACATCACTGGGGGCGAGCTGTATCATACACCCCTGTAGAGCCTGCACTGCCGACACTGGGGGCAACTGATGCAGATGCAGCCAGCAATTCAGAGAATAAATCACCTGCCCTTGCGCCCAAGACTTATCCGGCAAATGAATCAGGCTCATGGCGATTTTCAACGCCAGTTCTGGCGCCCATGCAGGTCTGGCCATCGCCATCGCCTGAAAAATATCCTGATAGATGGATAAACTGGTGGAGATCGTCTCCGATAGCAACCGTTTATCACCCAAATTTGTCATCAAATCCGGCAGCAACTCTGGCAGCAAAGGCGGCACATCTTCATAAATCAGATAGTGCATATCCACCAACCACCCAGCTACCAAACAATGACTAGCAATTAAAAACTGACACAACTCCTCCCAATCCTTTGCCGTCACCCGATACTCTAACTGTAACTCCCCCACATCAATTCCCGCCGCCGCCAAGGCTTCCGCCTCTTCCAAAACTGCCAAATTTATCGCATTTTCACCCCCCAAACGCTGCACATCCGCCAGAGTTTTCCCTAGAGCCAGCAACTTATCTCGCGTTGTTTTCCATTGGGCTGCTCGCTGCTTTGCCGACGATTGAAGAAACTCCCGATAGGACAAGTTCAAAATAGTTTGGTAAAAATAATGACTTTGCCCCACCCCCCAATATGCCACTCGAAAAATTACACAATCTCCCGCTACTTCCGACTCCAAAATCACACAAGGCTCGGATTTGAGCATTCCGAAGAGCGCCTTAATGCTCGCCTCCCCATGAAACCTTTTGCTTTCCCACGCTCCCCCCAAAAATTCCGTGGCTCTGGTGGCACTGTGCAGGGGATAATGTAGAGCCATAAACTCCCGCAAACCTTGGGATAGGCGTAAGTCTAGATTAGGTATTTCCGCGTGGTTACTAATGCTATCAAATTTTAAAGGAGCGATAAAAATCCGCAACGGGAGTTTTTTTGGGTGATTACCAGATGTCAAAATTTGCGATGGCAACAGTTTTAATGGCCATTGGTCAAGAATTTTATTAACTTCTGGCAGTTGCAGGGTGGTTTCCCGTTGATATGCGGCGATTTTCCACAGGGTTTCCCGCTGCTCAACTATGAGACGCGCCTCTATTGCCTTTTCCTCTTCCCACCGCATTTTTTTTGAGTCTAAATGGCGCTGGTGAATTAAGGCAACAGTATCTGCGAGTAATCCGGGAATTTCTTGGCCGATTTCTCTGGCAAATTCTGACAGGGTGGGTAGTGATGTGGGGGGGGCTGTGGGTAAGGTAAGTTTCTCGGCTCTTGATTGATTTAAAAAATATTTGGCTAAATCATCGCTATTATTACCATCTAGAGCTTTTTTTTTGGCTTCTCCCCATAGATCGCCGATTTTTGCCGTAATTATGCCGTTTAGGACCGGTACTGCCCACTCCAGTAAATATTTCAACCAAGGTTCCATATTTGTCACTGGTCATTTGGTCATTTGTCACTGGTAACAAGTCCCTTGTCCCTTGTCACTGGTAACAAGTCACTTGTAATATGTCAAATGACTAAGGACCAATGACTAAGGACCAATGACCAATGATAAAAATCTTAGATATGCTGACAATACCCCATAATTTACGACATCACAGATGATTTCCTGCCTCAATCCCGATTGTTTGCATTCTGAAAATGCTGATGAAGCCAAAGTATGTGAGAACTGCGGCGATATCTTGGTGCTGCGGCCCGATCGCTATCGCCTGCGACGGAAAATGACCTATCTGGCAGACAGTGGCGGCAATACCAGTTACTATCTGGCGGAAGATCTGGAGCAGCCTGGTGGAACCTGCCTGGTGGAAGTTCTGACCTTGCCGGTGCGCAGCAACAGGGTGGAGAGTCTGCGTTCCCTGTGGGAACCTGTTGCCCAGGGGGTAAAAAAGCTGAGCGAACACCCCCAGATTATCAGTTTGCGGGATTATTTTGCGGAAACTCTGGGGGAGGGTTTGGCCTCTTGGATGCGGTTTTATCTGGTTTGGGAATGGGCGGAAGGGGAAACCCTCGCCCAGCAACTGGCGCAGGTGGGGGCGTTTAGCTCGGCGCAGGTGGAAAAAGTGCTGCTGGAGTTGTTGCCTACAGTTAATTTTATCCACCAGCAAAATCTCCTGCATCTGGATATCAAACCGGCAACCATTATCCGGCGGCGGGGACAGGGGTTGTTACTGATGGTGAATGGGCTGATTTCCCGGAAGTTGGCGGCGGCGGTGGTGGGAGAGCCGGTTCTTGCCAGAGACTCGGTTTTGGGTAACTACTCCCTGGAGCAGATGCAAGGGGAGGGGAATGCTGCTAGTGACTTGTATGCTTTGGGAGTTACCTGTTGGGAGCTGTTGGCGGGAATTCGTCCTTCGCAACTGTGGAAGGTGCGGGGTTTTAGTTGGGTGCATTCCTGGCGAGAGTATCTGCGACAACCGGTGAGCAGTGAGTTGGGGCGGGTTTTGGATAGGCTGCTGGCGGCAAATCATCAAGAGCGTTATCAGTCGGCGGCGGCGGTGTTGGCGGATTTTTCCCCGCCACCGGGGCCGCCGTTGCCGTCGCTACCGGCGATCGTCCCTTGGCAGCCGCCGGATGATGTGGTGGTGAAAAAAAGAGATTCTCTGTACCAGGGGGGGAAAAGGTGGAAACGGGGGATGTTGGTGGGTACGGGGGTCCTCGTCCTGGGTTTGGCCGGATATGGGGTGTGGTCGGTGGTGGTGCCGAAACCGGTGGCATACGATCGCCTCAGCCTCACAGAAACTCTGGTCAAAACCTCTACCTCAGTGCTACAACTCGCCTTTACTCCCAAAGGCCAAACCCTGGTAGTCGCTGGCGCCGATGGGAAAGTGAGAATTTTGCCCCTTACCGGGGACAAGATGCAAACCCTTGCGGCACATAAGGCGGCGGTAAATGCGCTGGCTGTTACTCCCGATGGCAAAACCCTGATTTCTGCCAGTGCGGATAAGACGATCGCGCTGTGGCAACTAGCCGATACCAAACCCCAAGCCACCCTCACCGGTCATACCTTCTCGGTTTTTGCTCTGGCTCTCACCCCCGATGGCAAAACTTTAGTGAGCGGCAGCAGCGACAAAACCATCAAAATCTGGGACTTAAAATCCGCTAAGCTGAAAACCACCCTCACTGGCCATCAAGGCTGGGTGCGCGCATTAGCCATCACCCCCGACGGCAAAACTTTAGTGAGCGGCAGTCAGGACAAAACCATCAAAATCTGGGATTTAGAAAGTGGGAAGCTAAAAGCCACCCTCAAAGAGCATCAGTCCGGCATTCTGTCCCTCGCGATCGCCCCAGACCGGAAAACTTTAGTGAGTTCTGACGAATCTGGCTTAATTCTCACCTGGGATTTAGCCAAAAGTGAGCTAAGCCAAATCTTAGCCCGCAATAACACCTGGTTTAGAAGCCTCACCATCAGCCCTGACGGCCAAACGCTCCTGGCAGGTGGTGGCGACAAAACCATCAAAATTTGGAACTTAAGTGATGGTCAGCTCCAAAAAACCCTCACCGGACATCAAAAAGGCGTTTCCGCCCTCACCCTCAGCCCCGATGGCAAAACGTTAGTCAGTGCTAGCGAAGACGGCGAAGTGAAGATGTGGCGCGTCTCATCTTCTACACCGCAACAGGATTAAGAGTAGAAGCAGGTAGGGCATTGCCTCGCCTAACTACAAACCCTTTTGTTGGCCTTAAAATTAACCCAAACTAGCTAACCGAGCTTGACCATGACCATTTGCTGCCTAAACCCTGATTGCCAAAACCCCACTCATAGTAATCTCTCTGGAACCGAGGTGACAGTTGGCGGCAACTGTGAACAATGCAACGCCCCTCTGTTGCTGTTGCGCAACCGCTATCGCCCTATAGAATCGAGAGGGGGTGGGGCTGGTGGCGTGGGCAAAACCTATTTAGCAGAAGATGCAGACAAAGGTAATGAAAAGTGCATTATCAAGCAATTTGTCCCGCCAATTCCTGGTAAGCTAACCCTGGAAAAAGTCAAAGAACGTTTTGAGCAGCGGGCAAGAGAATTACAACAACTGGGAGAGTATCCGCAAATCCCGACGCTGCTGGCTTATTTTGAGGAAAATGGCGGCTTTTATTCCATCTACCAGTTTATTGAAGGGGAAAGTTTAGCGGCGCAACTGCACCAGCAAAATACTTTCAGCCCAGAACAGGTAGCGGCTATCCTGCGGGAGTGCCTGGGGATTCTCAAATTTATTCACGAAAAAGGTGTCATTCACGGAGATATCAAACCGGAAAATATCCTGACTAGCCGCAATCTGATGGTGGCTGGGGAGAAAACAACGGGTCAATTAGTTTTGATTGATTTTGCTTTTCATCAGCTATTGACAGCAGTGGCGCTCCCGGAATTGGGGATTAGTTCTGGAGATTGGGGATATCAGCCTTTGGAACATTTAGAAGATGGTGAGTCTTATCCTGAGAGTGATTTGTATGGTTTGGGGGTGACGGGCTACCAATTGCTGACGGGGGGAGATCCGGCGGCGATGTGGCAGCAATGGGGCTATGGTTGGACGAGCCAGTGGCGATCGCATTTGCCTATTGGCATGACTGAAGCCCCCCAAGGTGTCAGTAGGCAGTTAATTCCGGTTCTCGATCGCCTCCTGCAACCAGATTATCGCCAACGCTATCACGCCGCCAATTTGGCAGAAGCGGACTTGGCAGAACCAATAACGCCACCCATCATCGCTCCTACCCCCATAGAAGAGTTGAAGCGCGGCCCTCTTCCGGCTTGGACGCGGCGGCGGTTCGTGCAAAGGACGATGTTTGCCGCCGGTGGGGTGGTGGTGGGTTTGGCGTTGCATGCTGTAGGCAGTGAGTTATTAGAAAATACGAAGTTCCTCACCGTGAGCAAAAGAGGTAGAGGCTTCCGCACCATCAATGATGCGATTAAAAAAGCCGAACCAGGGGCGAAAATTACCGTCATGCCGGGAGTTTATCAAGAAAGTATTGTGATTGATAAGCCCCTGGAAATCGTTGGCAAGGGTCCGGCTGACCAAATCCAGATTGAGAGTAGCGAAGGGGACTGCATCATTATGAAAACTGACTCGGCTGTGGTCAAAGGTATTACTTTCCACGGTGAGGATAAACAGGCTTACGCTGTATATGTTACGCAAGGTGAGCTAATCCTAGAAAACTGCACGATCGCCTCGGATACTCTGGCTGGGGTGGGCATTTTTGGGGCTGGTGTTTGCCAAATCCGCCGCTGTCAAATTAAAAACGGTAAGGGAGCGGGGGTGTTGGTATCCGATGGTGCGGTGGCAATGATTGAGGATTGCCAAATCAGTGGCAATGCTCATGCTGGGGTGGAAATCAAACAGGGGGGTAATCCGGTGATCCGCCGCTGCGAAATCAAGGACGGCAAGCAGAGTGGGATTTTTGTCCACAGTAAGGGTTTGGGGGTGATTGAGGATTGTCAAATTTCCGGCAATAAGTTCGCCGGGGTGGAAATCAAGGCTCAAGGCAATCCCCTAATTCGCCGCTGTCAGATTAATAAAAATCAATATTATGCGGTGTTTGTGCATAAGGATGGAACGGGGACGATCGAAGCCTCCAATTTATCCGGTAACGGTCGCGGTCCCTGGCGGATAGATGCGGGGGCGAAGATTGAACAAAAGGGGAATCAAGTGTGATCAGTGGATAAACATACGGCATTTTTCATGCCGATCGAGTACAGACCCCACATCCCTCATTCCCCCTCAAGCGCAGGGCTATTTCATTCTGATAAAAACCATAACTGGCTAGAGTTTCAGTCTATACGAAAGTGATCGACTATTAACTCTGCCCGCTCCCAGCCACCCTTCTTTCATTATGAATTTTCACTGCCTTATCGCACAAGCCAAATACCGTTAATATTTGCTAACTTCTTCCCGCTGTCCCCACCCTCCCCCCATCAAGCGTGGGGACTTGATATCAAATACAACGCTGATAGCGCATACCTGGTAGCTGCGACACCAACCCCAAAAGCTCCAAATGGAGGAGGGCACTGGAGACATTCCCCGAAGGTAATCCCGTCTCCTCAACTATTAAATCAAAGGGGATAGGGTTGGGGGGAGTGGCTTCTAAAACTTGCTTTAATTCTGGTTCTAAATCCGGTAATGGGGTAACGCTTTTCTCTGGCTCAGCAACCAGCTTTTTCGGCTCCAATTTAGGCGCCAAAAAAGACTCACCTGAGAAATCCGGTTTCTCCAGAGTTGGCGGCTGCGGTGCATCCAGTTGGGGAATTGCTCCCAGACTTGCTAATAGTTCATCTTCACTGAGAATGGCTTCAGCGCCGTTTTTCAGCAGCCGCAGACAGCCTTGGGAATTAGCATCATCAATGCGTCCAGGTAAAGCATACACATCGCGCCCAAATTCGTTGGCAAGGCGAGCGGTAATTAAAGAACCGGACTGGTTGGGAGCTTCCATTACCAGCACAGCGCGACTGATACCAGCGATAATGCGGTTACGTTGGGGAAAGTGCCCCGCCAGGGTTTTGGTGCCATAGGGATGCTCGCTGAGTAATACGCCTTGGTGGCAAATTTGGCCTGCCAGGGGTCGATTTTGTTCGGGATAGATTTTATCCAAGGGTGTGCCAAAAACGGCGATCGTCCGTCCCCCACCCTCCAAACAACCTTGATGAGCAGCAGTATCAATACCAGCCGCCATCCCCGACACAATTGTAAACCCTTGTTTCCCCAAAATATAACTCAAGCGCCGCGTCCAATATTTGCCATATTCTGTAGGTTTACGGGTGCCCACAATCCCAATTAAAGGACGGTTGCCGAGATTTTCTTCCCGGTCGATTTGACCCCGATAATACAACACCGGGGCCGGACTAGCAGTTTCTAACAGCAGGTGGGGATATTCCGGGTCAGCGGGCGTCCAAAATTGGGGGTTTTTCTCCAAGTGTTGCTGATAAAATTGGGTGGGGTTAATACTGCTACGATACTTGATGACTTTTTCTACTGTTTGTCGCCCGAATCCTTCCACTTCCGCGAGGGCGGTGGCTGGTGCGGTCCAAGCAGCGGCGACACTGCCAAATTGGGCTTGCATTCTCTGCAGCAATATCGGACCGATGCCCGGTATTTGCGCCCAAGCCAGCCAATAGATGCGCTCTTCACTCATATTCCCTTTCTTCCCTTCCCCTGATATCACTGCGTATGATATCAAATTTCCCTGATTCCATCTATGGCTTGGGCAACCCTCCCAGGGATAAGCGAGCGTAAACATAGGCAATAGTTTCGCCGATAACCGTGCGCACCCCTTCGCTGGTTCGCCACCAATATTGTGGGTCATAATCTTGGGGGGCCACGGCAATCACGCCTACGGTAATTTCTGGTGCTAAGGCTTTTTTAAACAGTAGCCAACTCCGGCGCGCATGGGGGCCAAAAGTATATAAGTTAATTGCTTTGACCGGATTTTTCGCCCCTTGCAGCCACTCTCTCAGAGCTATGGCTGAGGCGTATGTCCTATCTTTCATCACTTCTGGGCCGGGAACGGCTACCAATTTATTGGGGTCAAATCCCAATTTCACCATAGTTGCTGCTGCCAATTGGGCAAAGTTTTTGTATTCTGCTAAATAGTAGCCTTTGCTGAGAGGCAATCCGGTGGTGATGACCAGTTGATATTTACCGCTGTTAAATTCTCCTATGGCTTCTTTGATGGCATAATCGGGCAGCCATCCTTCCACTACTAAAATTTCGGCTTCTTTCACCGGTTGGCTAATGGCCAAAAAATTATGCAAATTTACTGTTATTAATCCCATTGCTGCTACCATGATAAATAACAGTAAAAAACACCAATTACGTCTAAATATATGCCATGTTTTCTGTGGTGGCCACCAGTTGCTTTTGTTAGAGAAATATGCTTTTTTATTCATGGGAAATATGATTAGAAAATAATCGTGTTTTTAACTACGAATACACTAATGTCTATAAAAAAACATTTAATCACAATAGTTTGGTTAAAAATCGCCGTTCTTAATGATATAATTGGCAATAGCTTGGATAGCGTCGCGGATGGCTAATTCGCTGTATTCCCCATCATCAATAATGGTAACGATGTATTTTGCCCCGGCAATTTCCATTGCTACGGTGGTGCCAAGTACGAGGGAGGTTTGACCGGTTTTTTCACCGAGCCAGTGGGCGCTGGAGTTGACTAATCCGGCAAATCCCATTTCCCGATCGTGCTGGTGTTTCAGGAGGGAAATCAGGATATCATCTCCGGGATGTTCCCGGTTATATATCTGCACCATCATTTCCGTAAGTTCATCAGCGGTGGAGGTATTGGCACCGAAACCGATATCCGCAGGAAAGATATATTCCCCAGCAAATTTCGATTCAACGCGGGTGAAGCGGTAGCCGCGTTGGGCTAAAACTTCATTGATGTAATCCCACCCTAAATAATCAATCAGTTGGTTAGGCGCGATGTTGCTACTGTGAACCAGCATTTCCGCGAGAATTTTCCAGAGGGGGTATTGTTCCCCTACGGCTAAGTCGGAGGCGTCCTCGGTGTAGTTGGCGGGGTCTAAGTAGATGGGAGTATCCAGGCTGATATTTTCCGTGGTGACTTTGTGCATCAACACCACCGCGATCGGGACTTTGGTCAAACTGGCAACACTTTCGGGCAGCCGATCGCCTTGCAAGTGGCGACACTCTCTTTTCAGGTTGCAAACAGATATTTTCGCAGCTTCTGACAAACCGCTGTCTTTAGCGATTTGGCGCAAAAATCCAGATTTTTCCACTTCAGCAGCATAATCATCCCCACCGTTAAGGACCTGTGCCGGTTGAAAGGCAGAAGATTGTGATGGGTCAGCCCCCACAAAAGCCGCCGTTTTCCTCAGCTTCACAAATGCCAGAGGAGTAAAAATCATCCCAAATACAGCTAAAAATAAGAGTAGCTGAATCTGGCCAAATGGCTTGTGCCGGTTGAGTGGAAATTTCATAAAGCCAAACAAGGCGTCAGACAACGCCTTCTTACGATTCCGATCGAACATGGCGGATAGCAGATCAGGTGAGGGATGGCACAAGAGGAAACATCATCAAAATAACGCGCCAGCCAGTTAACCCGCAACTCCCCCCAGTAATTTAGTCGCCATCTTGGGATGTAACCCAGTTCAACCAATCGCGCTAACCTAGATGACATAGGTCATTCTGGCAGATAGTGCCCATGCGTCGGTTTTTTGTTCTCACCCTCACCCTCACCCTCCTTGCCACCCCTGGCCCCGCAGTTGCCCAAAACCTCGACCAACTCTGGCAACAGGCAAATGCGGCTCAAGACGCCGGTAAATACGCGGAAGCAGTATCCTTGTGGCTGCGGGTGGTGCAAATACAGCCCAATAATGCTAGGGCTTACAACAATCTCGGCATTGCCCTAAGCGATGCGGGTAAATTGGAAGATGCCCTCAAAGCCTATGGCCAAGCCCTCAGCTTTGACGGCAATAATGCTTATATTTATAACAATCTCGGCTGGGTGCTAGTCAAGATGGGAAGACTTGGGGAAGCGGGGAATGCCTACAGCCAAGCTCTAAGACTATCTCCTAACTTGGCAGCACCTTATAATAATGCTGGTGACGTGTTCCGTAGCCAGGGGGAGCTAGAAGAGGCTGCCGCTGCCTATCGTCAAGCCCTAAACTTACCGGAAGTAGGAGGCTTGCCTGCCAGTACACATACAATGGCGCATAATGGTTTGGGTTTGGTTCTGCAGCAGCAAGGTAAACTACAAGAGGCGATCGCCGAATTCCAGCAAGCCCTCCGCTTAACCCCCAACTACCAACCCGCCCAAAACAACCTCACCGCTACCCAACAAAAACTCAACTCCCCCTAGGGAAACCCTCCTGGGGACAAGGGGCGATCGAGATATCCGCCTTAAACAACAGGTTCATCAGCCCCCTGCCCCCACCTCACCCCCCTTAAACATCTCATCCCTCACACCAGTGCTACTCGGTAAAACCATTATTAAACAATTAAAGCAGTGGCTCCAGTGGGTTTTGAAGAGTATTTGGACAATTTGCGTCATCATATTTTGGCTGCTAATTCAGCAAATCGAGCTGTTTGCCTGGTTTGTGGCAGAAATCTCAACCCAGATTAAACAACTTCATCACCACCTCAAACCCGGGCTCACGCAGAATTTCCAGATTTTGCTCGCCCCCCTCACCTGGTTCCTCCAAAGCATTTGGGGGCTCCTCGTCGCCTCCGTTTGGCTATTATTTCAGCTCATAGAGCTAACAGCTTGGTATCTATCCCGCCTCCGCTACGTCCCCCAGTGGCTAACCAGGCAGGGAGGGGGGACCCGCCATCGACCCAGAGATGGGGAGACGGGGAGACTGGGGGACGGGGGAACTAGGAGTGTGGGGACTGTGGGGAGTGTGGGGAGTGTGGGAAGTGTGGGAAGTGTGGGAAGTGTGCGAAGTGTGCGAAGTAATCCTCCCCATCCTCCCACCCCTCCCACCCCTCCCCGTCCCCCCATCACCCCATCCCCCCATCTCATCTTTGTGGCTCTGATGTTGCTATGTTTGAGCGGCATAGTAGTAGCAGAGATACTCCCAGCCAGCCAACTGTTCGAGGCGAATGTCATCGCCCAAAGCGTCAGCTTTAGATATACCGGAACCGAGCCCCAACCATTGCTGCGAGAAGTTCAATCACTGCAGGAAATTTCCATTACTGGGCGCCAAACTGTTACCTTGGTGGGGACTTTTGCCAGTTCAACACCATCTGCAGTGGCCACATCCAGCAGCATAACTGTAGAGCTAGCCAATGATACCAGCAATTTCACGTTAAAACCTTTAGGAACTGCCAAAGAACTCCAACTAAACGAGGTGTTGCTGCGGGAGGGGACGGCGGTACTCGATTTGAGCTATCGCACCCCAGAAAATCGGTTATCTTTGACGCTGCAACCGCAATTTAGAACCAATGCTTTGACGATCAATCTGGGTTCTCAACCCCTGCAAGTTTCCCTAAAAGGCTACCGCATTGTAGATGATGGTAACGCTCAGCAGACAGCAGTAGATAAAGAGCTGGAGTTGATTTTTACTCCCACCCCTGGGCTCCTGAGTTTGTCTTTGCCAGAAGTGGCTAAATTAGCTGTAATTTTAGCAGATATTAACCAGAATAGTCAATGGTTTGGGGGTAATTTAAATGTGGCCGATTTGGGGTTTGCCTCATTTGATAGCCAAAGGCTTACTCTCGCCCACAGTGGGGCATATGGGGGGAATAATTCTACCATATTGTCAGGAGAAGTGCGGATGGCGGGAAAAGCTATGCAGTTGGGAAAAAATCAATTTTTCATGGGTGGCACCCCGGGAATACAGAAGGTGCGTTATTGGCAAATTGATGAGGATAACTCGGCGATCGCCCTGCGAATGGCGGGAAAATCTACTGCAGTAGCGGCGGGATTAGATCCTGATTTTCCGGTGGAGCAGATTAAAGTCAGTTATTTGCGGTTATGGTTGCCGGAAAGTGCCGTGGCGGGGTTAATTCCGTTCACTGCTGCCTTGGGGAGCTATTTGCTCTATTGGCTGCTCGATCGGCGTCGGGTGTAGTTGGTGGGTGGCGATGAATTGCTTTTGCCCGATCGGAAAACACCGGTCTTTTAAAATTGGATTTAGGATTACAGCTTGTTCTCAAAAAATGTGGGACATTTTCAAAGTCCCTCTCCCTCTCTGGGAGAGGGATTTAGGGTGAGGGGCTGGACTTAGTAACTGTTGAACAAGCTGTACCACTGCCCAGTCACAAATAACCAATCAAAATTTAGCAACTATCCAGAAAAGGTGATGGCAGAGACTCCCACCCAGAAAACGATCGCCTACTCGCGAATTATTCATCTGAGCCAGATCATTCACCCTCAAATTCCCCAATGGCCCAGCGACCCCCCGGTAGAATTTGAAAAAGTCGCAGACTTAGAGCCAGACGGCTATTACCTGCGGCGCTTTTCAATGGGAGAACATAGCGCTACACATATGAATGCACCCAAAAGTTTTCATCCCAACAGTCCGGGAATCGACGCCTACCATGCCGAGTCCCTGGTAGTTCCGGCAGTGGTGATGAATATTGTGGATTTAGCGGCGAAGAATCCCGACTATGTACTAACTTATAATGATGTGGTAGCTTGGGAGGCCAATTTCGGCAAAATTGCTCCCGGCGTGGTCGTGCTTCTCTACACAGGTTGGCAGCAAAAATGGGCAAATCGGGATGAGTTTATGAATCAACAACATTTTCCTGGATTTGCGGGAGAAACCACCAAGTTTTTACTCCAAGAGCGGCAAATTGCGGGGGTTGGGATTGACACCCACGGCGTAGATTCCGGTCAGGATATGAATTTTAGCACGAATCAACAAATCTTATCCCACCAAGGAATTGTCCTAGAAAATTTGACCAATTTAGACCAGTTGCCACCCATCGGGACAACCTTAGCGATCGGGATTTTGCGGTTGCGAGATGGGTCAGGGTCTCCTGCGGCTGTGATGGCATTTATCCCCTAGATTGAGAGTGAAGAGTGAAGAGTGAATAGTGAAGAGAGTAAAAACTGTCCCGATTCACTATTCACTTTTCCCTATGCACTAGACTACATCAACCGTTCCGAGAAAGCGAATATCAAGATTAATCCGTCTTCCCAGTTTTAGGCAGCGGCAGATTCGCGCACTTCTTTCTCCTGCTGGTTTTCCGCAGCAGCGTTGGCGGCTAAAAATTCAGCAAGCTGAGTTTCAATTTGGTTGCGGACAATCTGGCGATATTCATAAAAATGCTCGAAGTAAGCGCAGATGCTGATATAGTGGTCCCAGACTTTGGGATTATGCTTGATGATGTTGTAAAGGTAAAACCAGAATTTCCAGCGAGTTTCCCGGAGAACACCTTGGCGCCAGAAGATGATGGCTAAGGCGCGGATAGTTTTCCAGTTGAGACTGCGCCGCCGCACGCGATTTTTCGGCGGTCCCATAATCAGAAAGTGATTATAGGTGCGATCGAGGAAGTTGATGGGGTCGTAAATATCCCAAAATGCCTGGATATATTCCCGGGCGATTTGTTCGATCGGGCGGGTGGGGATAAAGTTCATTAAGGTAGTTTGGTTGATATTGGCGATTTTTTCCACCAATCGCCCTTCTTTTTCTAGCCGATGCCAGAGAGCCGTGTCTGGGAGAGCCTGTAGCATACTAAACAGAGCAATAGGAACCGAGGTTTGCTGGACAAAGCGAGCAATGCGATCGCCAGCGCCCGGTTTTTCGCCATCAAAGCCGATGATAAACCCAGCCATCACCCGCAAACCCGATCGAGTGATTGCCTCCACCGCATCACTGAGGGAATCTCGGGTATTTTGAAACTTTTTGGTAACGGTCAAACTGGACTCATCCGGCGTCTCAATGCCCAAAAATACCGCATTAAAATTGCACTCCACCATCATATCCATCAGTTCCTGGTCTTGCGCCAGATCCACTGATGCCTCGGTATAGAGGCGGAAAGGATATTGGTGTGACTCCATCCACCCTTTTAACTCCTTGAGCAACAGCTTAACATTGCGCTTGTTGCCGATGAAGTTGTCATCCACCAAAAAGATACTTTGGTCAAAACCCAATTCATAGAGGCGGTCTAATTCTGCCAGAAACTGCCCCGGAGTTTTAGTTCGGGGTTTGCGACCGTATAAAACAATGATATCGCAGAATTCGCACTGGAAAGGGCACCCCCGGGAGAACTGGAGCGCCATCGAGTCGTAGGCATCTTTATCGAGCAACTCGAAGCGAGGTATTGGGGTAGTGCTGACATCAGGTTTTTCCCCTTTAGCGGTGAAAGTGCCCTTGGAAACGCCATTTTCCAGAGCTTCTACAAACATGGGGATAGTGATTTCCCCCTCATCTAAAATCAGGTAATCTGCCCCGGCGGCAGCCACTTCATGGGATACAGAGGTGACATAAGGACCTCCCACCGCCACTTTTTTGCCCCGCCGTTTGGCTTCGCGCACTTGAGCGAGTAAATCATCTTTTTGGACGATCATCGCCGAGAGGATGACCATTTCGGCCCAATCCCAGTCAGCTTCCGTTAAGTCCCTAACGTTGCGATCGACCAGTCGGTACTCCCATGTTTGGGGCAATATGGCGGCAACAGTAATCAAACCCAGGGGTGGCAGGAGTGCTTTGCGACCCACTAGCTCTAAAGTTTTCTCAAATGAGAAGAAACTTTTAGGGAATAGGGGGTAGAGAAGTAAAACACGCATTGGGTTTACCTGCTATGTGAGTGTATATTGTGTTATAATTCTATCCCGGAATGTAGAAACCGAGTTTCTCAGAAAAGCTGGGGGTGACAACCAAAGATTTTCGGTTGAGCCCGGTTTGCGCTCCAGTCCGAGCGCCCGATGGGTTTTTGCCCTGGCCTCCCTGACCTTGTGAACCGCAACACTCTAGGTCTAACACAGCGACGCCGCCAAGTCAATCATATTTTTGTGTTTTTTCCTGGTGCCGAACGATTATTATTTATTGGTTAAAAACTATTTTTGATGATTTTTTCTGATGAAAAGTTCCCGATTTTCATCAGCTTAAATATTCTAATTAATGAGATTTTATAATGAGTGTAATACTTGATTATGTGATTTGAGGACTGAGAAGACGCTGATCCCCTGCCTGATTGGGCGATGATGGAGAAATAACCATCAAAAATTGATGGCATAGATGCAGCACTGTGGTTTGGGAAAATGTCCTTAAAACCGATAGATAATGGCGCCGGACACCAAGCGGGTTCCGGCAAGAGAAATTAGGTGACGGAAAAGGTGGGTGGGGTGGATGAGTCGATATGTTGGGCACTCAACATCCCATCTTCAAGATAAAGAATCCGATCGGCCACGTCCATAATCCGGGGGTCATGTGTCACCATGAGAACGGTACAGCCTCCTTCTTTGGAGAGTTGGCGAAGAATTTCAATCACAGCGTGACCGCTGTGGGAATCTAAAGCGGCAGTGGGTTCATCGGCCATAATCAGAGGTGGATTACCAGCCAAAGCGCGGGCGATCGCCACCCGCTGCTGCTGTCCCCCAGAAAGATTACGGGGGCGCAGGTGCCCTTTATCCGCCAGTCCTACCTGTTCTAGCAGATGTTGCGCTTCTTGGCGAGCTTTACCACCCTTAATCCCCTTCACATTCAGGCCCAATTCCACATTTTCCGCCGCCGTCAGAGCCGGAAACAAATTAAACCCCTGAAAAATAAAGCCGATATTATTGCGGCGAAACCGAGCCAATTTTCCCCGGGACATTTTGGTAATTTCTTCACCCAACAGTTTCACAGTCCCCGATGAAGGAGTCAGCAGTCCCGCCAAAATTGACAGCAACGTAGTTTTCCCCGAACCCGATGGACCCATCAAAAGCTGGATATCTCCACCAGATACATCCAGGTCAATTCCTTTGAGAGCGTGATAGTAGCCAGAGCCAGACTTAAATACCATTCTCACTCCTCTGGCTTTGATGGCCATCGTCAAAGGCTGTGCCAAAGTAGTGGCGTTGGGGCTAGCATCAGGGTGATGCGTCCCTGAGTCTCCAACTCCCACCACCGAATTAGTTGTTACCAGATGGGACATACTCCCCACAGACTCATCCAATTTTGTAGAACAAAAATTCATTTGTCTAAAATCTTTAGTTCAGCTTGAAAATTACCAGCGCTGAGAGCGAAACCAGGTGTGAGTGAAATCATGCGCTCCCATCAATCAGCGACCACCGCGCATATTTCCATATTACCAGCCAACATTTTAGAGCTTCAGCCCAAATACTGCCAAGGATGAGGGCGTTGATGGAGATTATGGGCGGACAGTAAAGGTTATGAGCGAACCCCCGGGTACAGGAATTGTAGAGGTGCCAAACCAACTAGGGGAAAGTGAGTTTCAGAGTGGCTGGTAGGGGCTTGGCGGTCGGAAAGCCTCTACGGGTAACTCACCTTCATCAAGCCTTACGGTTATGCTTTAAAGACGATCGCCGGATCCACACGATTTACCTTGTGAATGGCAAAAATGGCGGCACTGATACACATCAAAACGGTGATGCCAAAGACGCCCACAGCAGTGGGAACGGAGATAGAAATCAAGAGACCCTGACTTGCCAATACCCAAGCTCTCACCCCCACACAAAGAGCCATCCCCGGAAGGTAGCCCATCACGGCCATCCAGAGAGACTGCTCAATAATCACGCTGTAAATCGTCAGATTTGACGCCCCGATCGCCTTAAGCGTTCCAAACTCTTTCAGGTGGTCAGATACGGAAGAATAGAGAATCTGCCCGACCACCACCACCCCCACAATCAATCCCACACCAGCCCCCAGTCCCAGAATAAAGCCGATCCCCGTGCGCCGTTCCCAATAAGTGCGAGTTTTCTCGGCCATCTCGGCTTTGGTATAAGCCCGAGTGTAAGGCATAGCCTGCTCCAACCGGTGCTTGAGCTGGTTTAAATCCACACCAGGTTTAGCCCGTACCAGCACATAGGCAATATTGTCATCAGTGGTGAGTTTCAGCGGTGCTGGTTGAGGACCAGACAGGGGCTCTGGGGGTAACTTCGCAGTGCCGTAAGCATTGCCGTTTTCCAGAGATGTGAACACAAAGGGACTGGAAATGGCACATTGAGTATCTGTGGTGAAACCGGCTACAGTGGTCTCAAAACCACCTAATGCTACGACTTCCTGCTTCCAGCCGCCCACCTTCAGCTTATCGAAGCTGCGGCGATCGATTAAGACACTGTAAGGCTTTTCCAGGTCGCTCAATCGTCCTTTGGTCAGGGTGCCGGGAGTAAATAGCTCGCCATTGGGGTCAAATCCGAAGATGCGAACGTGATTAATGTTTCCCAAAGCATTCCGCCAGAGGGAGCCATTCATCACCAGCGCTTCTGCCTTGTCCACCCCTTCCACCTTTTGGGCTTGAGAGAGGCGATCGTAAGGAATTGGCACCGTCATTTCCAACGCCGCCAGATTTTCCGACCCTACCCAGATGTCAGCAGCGGAGCTTTCAATCAGGATGGCCGTGGATTGGATAACGCCTTTGAAGATGCCAGTCTGAATCGTGACCAAGCTAACGGCAAACATAATCCCAGCTTGGGCAACGAGGAAGCGAGGCAGGTCCTCAAATAGGTTTTTACGGGCAATTGAAGGCATGAGAGTTTTTGCGAACGCCTTCAGGCGTCGCGCTAGCATCGTCTCGGGGGAACCGCAACAGAATAATCTCGCGAGTGGGCAGAGATTTCATCGCTGAGGTCAAGATTTACATCAATTATAACTATATCGATTATTCAGTATCAAAACCCGGAGGAGAAAGCAGGTTTCTATTGATTTCGGTCATAGCCGAAACCATAAATCTGGTTCTAGCTTTTGCCCACCCTACAATCTACTTCGGCGACCCCCGGTTTCTGAACATCCCAGCCCAGTAAATAGCGAGCAAGCCGCCCGCCAGATCGATTCCCCGAACCATTGGGGGAAACGCTCTGGGGGCGGCTGCTAAAGAAGGCGGGCTACAGTAGGGTGGGCAAAAACTCCAGATGTGATTTGGTGACAAGTATTGCAATTGGCTTTTGCCCACCCGACAATCTACTTCTGCGGCTCCCTATGTATGGGATTTACCTTGGTAATCCTCAAAAGAGCTGTAGCAATTTTCCGCATCGTATAAGTGGCACTTGTCCGTAATTTCTTGCATCAGCGCCCAGGAAAATTTAGTTTCATACAGATATTCACCCCAATTGTCTTTGAGGCTTTGATGGGCTTGGCGGAGGTTGTACCAAGGTATGGCCGTAGAAATGTGATGGGGAATGTGAACGTTGATATCGTGACAGAGGAATTCTACCCAACGGGGATAGTCGCAGTGGACAGTCCCGGAAAGTTGGGCTTTCGCCTCATGCCATTCGGCTTCTGGTTTGAAAGGAATTTGGGGGACGGTATGGTGAACGATCGTGAAGGTACTCATCCAGAAGTGATAAACCAGCCAGGGAAGCAGCCAAAATTTGACAAAGCCCCAAATCCCGGTAGTGGCGATCAGGGTGGGAAAGCCCACAGCGGCACCAACTAGCACCACAATTACCGATAACCGCACCGAGGAGCGTGCCTTACCCTGAAACCGCTGCCAGTTAAAGTGCAGCACGCCCCAATGGGCGATCGAGCCTAGCCACCAAAACCGACCCCGCATCCGCCGATACAACCACTGCACCGTAGGGGACAAATCCTGATAATATTCGTTGGTGAATGGGTCCCAAGCATTATCCACCCCCAGCTTATTAGTGTGCTTGTGGTGATGGTTGTGCAAAAGCCGCCAACTGTGGAAAGGATAAATCAAAGGCAGGAACATAATATGCCCGACCAAATCATTAATCCACTTGCGATTGGCGAATGAGCGATGGCCGCAATCATGGCCGATAACGAAAAACCCCGTCAGAGCGGTGCCGGTGAAAATCCAGCACAGGGGGAGCAAAAACCAGGGAGATATTGCCAGAGACCAGTATCCCAGGGCAACGGCGGAGACATTAATCGCCACCGTCAGCCAAGCACGGCGAGGATCCTTGGCGAAGACCGATCGGGGCAGGGTTTTCAGAATGTCTCTGAGGCGTAACGAGGCATCTATGGACCTAGATGTCTGCTCTTGGCGCTGTAACAACGTCGATAAGGTCATGAATAAAGAAATTTTCTCCAGTTGCTAGTGGTAATGACAAGATTTTTTTATGGGTCGGCGGGGGGTTTACCTGCCTTTGGGCGTCAACCCTGGGCTGTGCGAACGCGATGGGGGCATCGGTGGCGGCTCATGTCAACCCAAAACCAGATGCTCAGGAGCATTAGCTGGCTCTGGCTGGCCAGAAGCTATATCCACCAGGGATTCACCTATGTGAATCAACCCTTGCTTGTAACAAACCCTTACGTTTTATACCATATTCTTTACAATCTGAGAGCCAAGCTGTTGAAGAAAAATCTAATTTTTGCCTGCTGTTGTCTCGGTCGATCGGTAAATGCCGCCTTGGTGGTCCCTTAACCAGGGCAGGGGGAGCGTCAGTACCGAAGGGATGTTACCGCGCCCAAGAGCGAACTTTTCCCGTCCCGCTCCCGTCATCAGATGCCGGGATCTAGCTACCAGCGTTGCGGATTTTCCCAAAATTCATCCCAGAAAAGATTTAATTTATTTCTAATTCACCTCACCAGTCAGTCAGACGATCTCCTGACTTTCCAGAAAATCATCTGTATTTTTAATCAGAACAGGCAGGGCTTTTTTCAGGCCGATCGTCTTCACAGTGAACCAGGGTAAAATACTGCATCTTGATCAAGCAATTATCAATTATCTCAAATGTGGTGTTTAATTAATGTTAAAACGTCTCAAACAAAAACCCTTGGTGGAAATTGCAGCTTTGTTTGGTGGTGGGTTCGGCTTGGTTTTGATTTTAGGGGAAATGCCACTCCGTAACGCCCTCAAGGGGGTGGGTTTTTTAATGATTAAATCAGCCGATGAAATTGTAGAGAATTTACATCGTTTGACCCTATTTAATGGTTTAGGTTTTGTCTTGATTGGGGTCAGTGTCACTTTGATCTTGGCGCGACTGCGCTACCGATTGCGCACATCTCCCAGCTCCGCAGGCGCCAAATGCCCCGTTTGCGGGGGGCGGTTGCGGCGCGTCCACCGAAATTTGTTCGATCGCGCAATCAATATTCTACTCCCCGTGTCTCGTCACAAATGCCGGGATCCCAAATGCGGCTGGGAAGGCTTACGGGTAAAACCCCTGCATGACGAGGGTATGGGGGATCCTTATGAAGAAACAGATATCCCGAGTCCAGGTAACTTGACCCCGTGGCGTTCCGAGGGCCACCCCCATCGACAATATTCAGAGGAAGCACCAGGAGAGCGTGACAACTACAAAGCCACTCTCGCCAGCACTTCCGTAAGCGAGGAGATGGATTAGGTACTCGATCGTCCCTCAACGAAGGTGTGCGAATCCCAGCACTCACTAATTTTGATGTTGCCGTAACCGCATTTGAAGCAGGAGGGTTTCCGCTTCCGCTTGCAGGTGCAAAAACTTGACTTGATGCTCAGCTTGGTAAATGGATTTCATCAACTCGATCAGTCGCTGGTCTTTTTGGGCACTTACTGGTGCAGAGTGGATCCTGTCTGGTGATGTTCTGGGGAGATCTTCAGGGGCAGGAGCGATGCTGACTTGACGCCTGACGGCGTTCGGGGATGAGTTGAGCGCTTCACCGGGTCTAGTGGACTCAGTATTGGCAGGGGCAGACTGGGGTTGGGCGATTAAAAGGGTGGACATGACAGGTGAAATAGTTATTTTTGCTTATGGACTATAGTGGCGTATTTTAGATCAAACTCAAAACAAATTTGCAACGAATTTAGCAATTTTTTAATTTGTTGGGCTGAAATCAAGGAATGCTGCCCCGGAAAAGCCACAAAATGCCCTACAGCTAAGGGATTACAGCATTCTTGAAACCTCCGCCAAAAATATTCCACGGGACAGCACAGCACCAGCACTGCCAACGCCGCTTTCTGGTGGGAGCCCGATCGCGCTAAACTAGGGTAAACTTCAACCGACCTCAAATTTAATAGATAGACCAAAGTGACCCCGAGTTTTTTGGCTGCTGATTCCGACCTTCCCGGTGCCATGCCCCATTCTGAGCCACCGCGATTCCGTTCTTACTGGCCTGGTCTGATCGAGACCTACAGGCAGTACCTACCGGTGACTGAGAAAACACCGGTAGTGACTTTGCTTGAAGGCAATACACCCCTCATCCCGGTGCCAGCGATCGCCGCGATGGTAGGAAAACAAGTGCAAGTGTTTGTCAAATATGACGGTCTCAACCCCACAGGCAGCTTCAAAGACCGGGGCATGACTATGGCCATTTCCAAGGCCAAAGAAGAAGGGGCCAATGCTGCCATCTGCGCCAGTACCGGCAACACTTCGGCATCGGCGGCGGCTTATGCCCGCCGCGCTGGGATGCGGGCCTTTGTGGTGATTCCCGATGGCTACGTGGCTCTGGGCAAATTGGCCCAAGCGCTGCTCTATGGCGCCGAAGTTTTGGCGATTAAGGGAAATTTCGATCGCGCCTTAGAAATTGTCCAAGAAATCGCCGCTAAATACCCCGTCACCCTAGTTAATTCCGTCAATCCCTACCGTCTGGAAGGGCAGAAAACATCAGCCTTTGAGATTGTTGATGCTTTAGGCGATGCCCCCGACTGGCTATGTATCCCTGTGGGCAATGCAGGCAATATCACCGCCTACTGGATGGGGTTTTGCCAGTATCACCAACATGGCAAGTGCGATCGTCTGCCCAAACTGAAAGGATTTCAAGCCGCTGGAGCCGCCCCGATCGTCAACGGCGCCCCCGTGGCCCATCCCGAAACCTTAGCCACCGCCATCCGCATCGGCAACCCGGCCAACTGGGAGCGCGCCTTAAGCGCCCAACAAGCAAGCCAGGGTAGCTTCAGCGCCGTTACAGACGAGGAAATCCTCGAAGCCTATCGGCTGCTGGCATCACACGAAGGCATCTTCTGCGAACCAGCATCCGCCGCCTCCGTAGCAGGACTACTCAAATGCAAAGATGAAGTACCCCCCGGAGCCACCATAGTTTGCGTCCTCACCGGTAACGGACTCAAAGACCCAGATACCGCCATCAAACACAGCCACAACTCTTTTAAGCAGGGGTTAGAGCCTGACTTAGATTTGGTCGCTGGCATTATGGGTTTTTAGTTGCTTCGCTCTTGGTTGCTCTGGAACGGCGCCAGCAAATATTCCGACCCTGCCCCAGTTTGATTTGTCTGGGGGAGAGAAGGGGAGGGACGTTTCGGCGGCGTTTGCGCCTTTTTCAGCAGTTCAACTGTATCCCCCAAAGCCGCCGTTAATCCCTTGCGGGTTTGCTCGTGAGCGGCCCGCTCTGCGGCGAGAGCTTCCCGAAGGGAGGCGGCTTCTTCTTGGAGCCGATCGCCAGTCCGGATGAAATCGAGGAGCTTCATCTTTAACTCCTCGGTTACTCCCATGATTTCCAACTCTTTTTGCAGCGCTGCCAAAACCGCCGCATCTTTCCCAGATACCTGCTCTACCGCTTTTAGTCTCGCGATTTCACCTTGCAGAGATTCTATTTTTTGCTGCAGCTGCTTCACCTCAAAGCGCCGCTGCTCCGCTTCTCTGTTATACAGCTCTCGCCATCGCGCCGCACTAGCGTGGGCACTTTCTAACTCCGTTTCCATCCCCGCGAGTTTCTTTTGCAACGATTTTACTTCATCTAGCCACTGGCTTACTGGTTCGCTCATTTTTACCCCTTTGGCTTCTGGTTTATCGCTTTTTTCCTGATTTAGCTCTGATTTTGCTTATCGCAACAGCTACAGCATTTTCGGAAAAAGTGTATGACACATTCAAAGTTCCTCTCACTCTCTGGTAGAGGGATTTAGGGTGAGGGCGGGATAATCAATGTATTGAGTCACTTCTGCATAATCTTTAATTAGGATGAAATCAATCATTAAAGAAATAGGCAGGGGTTAGTAACGACTTTGTTTTTGCATTAAAGCCATCACTAACATACTGATAGAAAGGATGAGCAATAACCAAATCACTCCTCCTGCCATACCAGTTAAAACTCGTAATCCTCGCAGCACCCAAACTAACAGGGTAGCACTGGCGGAAATGCCAAAAAGAGATAAAAACAAAGTAGTGAGTGAGGAGGAACGACGACTCAAGAGCTTGTCCCAAAAACTGCAATAGAATGGATATTGGTGTGGCAGAAATCGCCACTGAGCAGGACTGGGTTGTAGGAGCAACCACATGCGGGCAACGCCAGAGCATCGGAACGGAAAGCCATCAGGCGTTACGTCAGCATCAATGCGGTCTGGTGGTTGTAGTGACCATAGTCTGGATTTATCCCCTAGTTTAACAAACATCAGCACCGGGCGCCAGAATCTCCCCAAATTGGGCATGGGAACTGACAATAAATAGAAATCCAGATTGGTAATTTTGCTGCTCAGAAAGGTACTGGAGGAATTGTAATGACATTAAACCTGCCTGTAGAGGGGTTGCATCCCACTAACGGTATTGCCATTTTTGAGGGAAACAGTGCAAGATAAGTGTGAAGTAAGGAGTGACGGTAGTTGACTCCTACGCCCAGTAGAGTAGGGAAGAATATGCAAGTGAGGAGAAATTTAGATTTAGAGGACATTCGGCTATCTTGGCTGGAATGGAATATCTCCGGTGGCGAAGGGGAGAAACTTGGCACCGCATCAAGGGAGCGGGAGCGCTTACTGCTGCTACATGGACTGGGGGATCACGCTCTGGTTTGGAGTAGCTTGGGGGAGTATCTGGGAGGAAAATACCACATCGTGGCTCCGGATCTGCGGGGACATGGGGAAAGCAGTAAGCCAGAGCAAGGATACACCTTTGGGGAGACGATCGCCGACTTAGAAGCCCTAATGAACCACTTGGGGTGGCAAGATGCCCATATTTTAGGCCACTCCTGGGCAGCCAAACTGATCGCCATCTGGGCGCAACAGCAACCGCAGCGCTTCCGCAGCGCCATTTTGGTCGATCCAATTTTCATTATGAAAATGCCCAGCATCGTCAAACTATCGTTTCCGATCCTCTACCGCACCCTAGAAACCTGTAAAGGTATGGGACCTTTTCCCAGTTATGAGGCGGCCAAATCCGAGGCGAGTAAGCTGGGTAAGTACGCTGGTTGGAGCGAGCTACAGCAAACCGTATTCCAGGGGGGGATCGAGGAAAAACCCAATGGTTCGTGGGGTAGCAAGTTCTCGGTAGCAGCGCGAAATGGGATTTTTGAAGAGGTGACGCGGGTAGCAGGCTTGACTAAACCGATCCATATCCGCACCTTATTTATTCAACCGGAAAAAGGGGTTAACCGCACCGAGTTGCAACTCAAGCCATATAAGTCCTATTTGACCGATCTCACGGTGAAGGGCGTACCGGGAAACCACTGGCCATTTTTGGTCGAGCCAGACATCTTTAACCGTAGTGTGGCGGCGTTTTTAGCTGCTCAACCAGGGTAGGGAGCCGGTGTGGCCAATGGGGAGTTATGCTAGCATATTTGAGTATTTCCGCTCATTGGGGGTTGATCCCCATTGACATTTAAGGTAAATTTATGTCATGCTGTGAAGCTGAAGCAGGGAGAAAACGCTCATGTCAGGCTTAACTCCAGCGTTCAGTTTGCGATCTGGTTCCCCAAACCCTTGGGGAAGCAAAACAAAACCACTCGCCCGGGCGAGTGCCACTGAGCGATCGGGATGAGATTACCACTCCTGAATTTCGGCAACCGAGCCGAAAAGCTCCACCAGAGCTGCGGTGGGAACCTGCCTGTATGATCCGGGGTCAAAAGTCGCACAAAATGGCTCAATTACCAGAATTCTCTGCGTACCAGCCGCAGGGCATGACGCTAGTACCCCTTCATCAACCCCCAGTGTTGCGGCTGGGAATTTACAGCAATAACCACAGGTCTCACAGACAGATTATGAAACAAAATATACCTCCCCAGCTTCATTCCCACGGGAGAAGTATTGGGTTTTGATAGTGCTGTGCTGGAGCCAGGAGCTACCAGATAGCTATTCGATGAAATCAGGCGAACTCACCGGTACTCGGGTGCCGATTGAGCAAAAAGCATTTGCTCTGAATTGCTGAGATAAGTAAGCTGTCAGGTGATGCATCACATAATTTGTGCCGTTTTTAAATATCAGTGCGATATTTCAGCACGAGAGGCTGTTTTGGCAACGGGCTATTTTGGCCGCGACCAATCAAAATCCGGCACGGGAGGGGCGCTGCTCCTTACCTGCGAGAAATCAGACGCATCACAGTGTAGAGGCTCGTGTTTGCACAATTCTAATTCACGAAGAACATATCCGGAAAACCGACTCTACTAATGCGCTCTGAAACCAGCAGGCGGTCACAAAAAAAGCGCTTTTTGGGAAAAACTAGACCAAAATTGCCATTTCTATTGCTCGATCGGGGAATCTCCCGCTGAGGGGAGAAACGCTGTTCCCCCCTACCGCAAAGCAAGATGGTGACTAGGAAAAAAGGCATTGATCACCCCCCAAAGCGCTAATCACCCTTAACTACATGGATGGAGATTGAATGTTGGCTCCAATTCACTCAAACAAGTTTAAGATTATTCCCACTGTGGCGATCGTCAGCCTGGTAGCTCTGGCTCAATGGCTGACTGGCGATAGTGGCAAGTCACCAGATACCCACCAAGCCAAACGCCGACCAGCTCGCGAACAACTCCGGGCTGCAGATTCCCCACATCAAGACCACACTGGGTCTCAAACCAAAGCTGGGATACCAAAAGTGGCATCGGCTGGCACAGGCAAAAACTGGCGCGAACGGTTCTCTGGCGGGGGCCTGAACCTGCGCCAATCTCAAGCTACCACTAACGGCAATTGGGGCAAAAGGTGGCGCGCCGCCGGATGGGACTCCCTCCAAAAGTTGTCTCCTCGCGCCGCTGAGGCGAAAATTACCCCTGAAATGTCCGAGGTGCTGACGCTTCGGATCGGTGGTGGTATTGGGCAAAGCCGCACCCCCAAACCGCTGCAATTGATGGATTTTCGCCCCCATCGCCTCCCCCAAAGTGGCACACAAGCTGTATGGCGGACGGGTTTTCTTGATGCCCACCCCCTGCCATTATTTAATCCGAACCAATTATTACCGCCAGTGCAAGTATTGCTGGATTTGGTAAATAGCCGCTATGGGTATCCTGAAGGCTCCCTATTGCTGGCATCCCCCACGAGCAGCGCAGTCTGGGAATTTTCACCTCACCGCTTCCATAAACCACAGACCCGTTCTGCTGAGACGTTTTTGGCCACTAACCCCCGCCAACTACTTGCTCATCCCAAGGTGAGTTGGCTCAAGCCTAATTCTCCCGGGAAATCTCCTGGTTCTGTGCAACAGAAGGCTAATTATACGGCACAGCCCAAGGCGAAACAGCGAAAAACCGCAGAAGAACTCTTGAATGAGCTGTTTTCCACGCCGGATGCTGCAGGCCCGATCGCGATCGGTGCCGCTGAAGGAACTCGGACTCACTCCGGAGGCACCACGGAGCTTTACTGGGGCCATGCCGACCCCGCTAACGGGGTGAATAATTTAGGCACATTTAGTTATCAACATGGCGCCAGTAGCCCCCGAGATGCCGACTGGGCGCAACTCCACCGATTGAAAGGCCAGTTAAAGCACATCCAGCGTCAGGCTCAAGAGCAAAAAATCCAACTCTCTACTCTAGAGCTGGTAGCAGCAGCAGACTTGACCAACCAATCACCAGCCGCAGGCAGGGATTTTGTGGTCAACCTGAAAAAAGCCCGCGCCCGGGGACTCAAAGATATGGATGCGGTTGTGGAAGCCAGAGTCCAAAGTTATGTAGATCCGGAAACTGGCCTTCTGGCTGCTGGTGGCTTCGGCAATAGCTGGGCAGATCTTCGCCATGACCAACGCCGCCGGATGATAGAGCTGGAAAAAGCCCTCCAAGTCCAAGGAGTAGTTAATTAGTCAACTCAATCTCTTTGGATCGGGAGCGAGTTCTGGTGAATTGCACTATTTCCTTCTACTGGGGGCGGAGAATTCCATCCGGAACAATCTCCGCCTTATTTCTTCCCTACGTCATTTGTCATTGGTCATTGCTCATTGGTCCTTTGTCACGCTTTCAGGGGACAAGTGACAAGGGACAAGTGACTTTTGACCATTCCGCTCTGTATTTGCAATGGCAGACTAAGGCAACTTTCCGGAAAGTCCGGTGATAGTCGAGTTGCGTAGGATAGCATGTGGTGTGTGAGTGGATAAATTTATCAGTTATGTGGAAAGCCTATTCTCTCGATCGTTGTTTGGGTTGGCCGGGGGTGGTGTTGGGGTTATCCCTGATTGCCATTTCGGCTGGGGAACTAGCGGCGGCGGCGATACCAGGCCATGAATTGCCTCACAAGAACACCGATCGGCTTTTCCAGCGAGAGCAACTGGGGAAAAGTTTAACCGGGGACGCCCAGGGGGCAGAGATTTCTGTCACCTCCTTTGAGTTAACCCCTCTACCAGTGATGGCGCAAAATGGCACTCCTGGATTGCGCGTGGATACTATTTGGGGTAGCGGCACAGTCACGATCGTTTCTGGCGGTCAAGAGCGAGTTGCCTCTTCCGGAGATGTTCTCGCCCTAGGAGACGAATTAATCTCCTCTGAAGGAGCCAACGTCCGTTTGGTCCTCGATAACAATCGAGGCAGCGTCGAAGTAGCGGAGTTTTCCCATTTCCGGATTGATGAAATTTCCGGCGATCAAGTAGAATTGGACGTGCGCAAAGGGCGCGTGCGGTTGTCCTTGGGTCAGATCAGCTCTAATCCCAGAGCCGATAATTCCGCCCCGGCGGTGGCTAACGCCCCCATCCTCCTTTCTGCTGCTGAGCCTTTGTTTTTGCAATCTCAGGGCAATTCTGGGAGTAACTACAATTTTCGCGTGCGCACACCCACCGGCGTTGCTGGCGTGCGGGGTACGTCGTTTGGGGTCAACGTTGGTCCTAATGGTCAAACAGGGATTTCCAGTTTGGATGGGACGGTGGCGGCGATCGCACAGGAGCAGCAAGTATTAGTAGAAAGTGGCCAGTACAGCGGTATTAGCCCCAATGCTGATGATCCGAGGGCAACCGCCGCTAACCCTGTCCTCACGTACCTAAAAGCTGTAGTCGAAGGCTCAAAGGGGTCAAAGACCCTTAGCCTTACCGGTGCCGTTCATCCCCTGGATTTAGTTTACGTTAACGGCTTGGCGATAGAAACCGATCCAGATGGCAATTTTGCCCTACAGATACCTCGCCCTGCCAGTCGCCGCCTCCGGTTTGTGGTGCGCGGCCCAGCAGTGCGGGAGCGGGTGTACGTTATCCCGGTGAATTAACCTGATCTCCTAGAAAAACTCCCCATTACTGCCGAGGCTCGTGGACGTTAAAAACTGGATTCGCGCTTATCTGACCAGCAATAACCCCTTGTTACCGGGGGGTGTGGCTGCGGCTTTGTCTTTGGGAATGTGGCTGGTGGGGGTTTGGGAACCTTTGGAAAGGTTGGGGGGGAATGTGCTTTATCAGCTCCGACCAGACTTAGGTTGGGATTCCCGGCTGGCAGCGATCGTCATTGATGAAAATAGCTTACAGGCTTACGGTCAATTTCCCTGGCCTCGCTCTCGCTACGTTGAGCTGTTGCAAGCCTTAGCCAAATCTCCTCCCGCAGTCATCGGCTTTGATATCCTGTTTCTCGACCCCAGCGATGATGATGACGCCTTGGCAGCGGCCATCAAAGCTGATGGTAAAGTCGTCCTCGCCAGCGTCGGCTACCAAGAAACTGTCGATGGCAAAATCCAACAGGCGATCGCCGAACCCTTACCAGTTTTAAAAGCCGCCGCCGCCGCCACCGGGCAAATTTCCCACACCCCTGGGCCAGACGGTATCAGTCGGGAAGCCACCCTCTTTTTTACTTCCGAACCCGCCTTGGGTGTCGCCATGCTCCAACTTTACCACCGCAGCGGCAAATTTCCAGCGGTTGAGCTGCCTTCCCCTCCCCCAAATGCCAACGTGCAAAAGGTATGGCTTAACTGGCCAGGACCCCTGCAATCTAATCGGACATCGGGAATTATCGATGCCATCCCCACTTATCCTTTTGTGGACGTAGTAGAAGGTCGAGTCCCCCCCAATGCTTTTACAGATAAATTAGTCTTGGTGGGATATGCTGCTGAAGGTTTAGATACCATTGTCTCCCCGATTCAAAAAATGCCTGGAGTCTATCTCCATGCCGCCTTAATCGATAATTTACTCAATCACCGGTTACTGCAAAGGTTGCCTGCACCGGTGACTTGGTTACTATTACTGGGAATCGGATTAGGCAGCAGTTGGCTACAGTTCAACCGTAAATTTCCTCAACGTCTTGCCTTATCCCTCTTGCTACCTGTGGCTTGGTTAGGAATTGCTTTCGCCGCTTTTTATTTGGGGAATTGGTGGCTACCGGTGGCGGCACCCATCGGCACGATCGTCCTTTCTGGCTCCGCGAATACCCTCCGCGACCAATACGAAAAACAGCAGCTAATGAGCCTATTTGCCAAGCAAGTTTCCCCAGAAATGGCCGAGATGATTTGGTCTCGCAAGACCGAAATATTTAGAAACGGCGAATTACCAGCCCAAGAAATGACCGCCACCGTCATGTTTATGGATATTCGGGGGTTTACCACCATTTCCGAGACGATGGCGCCCCCAGAATTATTTGCATGGCTGAATGAGTATCTCGATGCTATGTCCAACTGCATTATGGACTGTGAGGGAGCCATCGACAAATATATCGGGGATGCAATTATGGCAGTTTTTGGCATTCCTTTTAAGCGCAATTCTCTGGAACAAATCAAACGGGATGCTACCAATGCCATTACTGCCTGTCTGGCCATGCACGACCAACTTCAGCCCCTCAACGAAAATCTGAAATCTCGCGGCTTACCGGCAATTAAAATTGGCATCGGTATGCACACCGGTTCTTTAATGGCTGGTAGTGTCGGGGGCAAACGCCGCGCCAATTATTCGGTGATTGGCGATACGGTCAACACTGCCGCCCGCCTTGAACCTATGAATAAGCAATTTACCGACAATAATCCTTACAATCTTTTAATTAGTGGCGATACATTTGAGTTGGTGAAAGATACATTTAATGGGATGCAAGTTGGGGAAATTCAGCTTAGAGGCAAACAAGAAAGCACTAAAATTTATACCATTTTGGGTAAAAAATAGGAGATTTTATCTACCCAGACAGATTCCTCTGGTCAGGGCAGCAGCGAGCCAGAAACCCATAGAGAATATATAACAAAATTATCAAATTATCAAGAACAGTTGATAATTTCTGATAGTCAGGGAAAATTGATAAATTCTAGGATAGAATTGAAAGCGTCATATAGACACACTACACCAACCTTAATAACATAGCAATTCAGGCGGCCATCTGCCGCCTGATTTTCCTAATTCATTTGTCATTGGTCATTTGTCCTTGGTAACATGTCACTTGTCTAAGGACAAAGGACTAAGGACAAAGGACAAATCACAGTTATTCCACAGTTACAGATTTGGCCAGGTTACGGGGTTGGTCCACGTCTAAGCCACGACGGGCGGCAATGTGGTAGGCTAACAGTTGCAGAGGAATTACCGCCACGATCGGGGAAATTAGCTCGTCAACGGTGGGGACGGGCAAAACTGTGGCAAAAATATCGGCGATCGCTTCTGAACCAGAGGCAGGGGTAACACCAATCAGGC
Source organism: Oscillatoriaceae cyanobacterium M33_DOE_052 (assembly GCA_015296065.1). Classification (GTDB taxonomy): domain Bacteria; phylum Cyanobacteriota; class Cyanobacteriia; order Cyanobacteriales; family Laspinemataceae; genus Koinonema. Next base: position 32,015 of record DVDU01000077.1, read on the forward strand.
GGGCGTCCCGGGCTTTCGCTTCTTGGGCATTGGAAATAACCTTTTCATAAACCATTCCCGGCATGGCAATGGCCACTACAGGCACTTTATCATCCAGCAGCGCGATCGGCCCATGCTTCATTTCCCCAGCGGGATAACCTTCAGCATGGATATAGCTGATTTCCTTCAGTTTCAGCGCCCCTTCCAAAGCAATAGGGAAATTAATCCCCCGCCCAATAAAAATAAAATCCTTGGTATCGGCCAACTCATGGGCTAACTCCTCAATCAGCTTTTCTTGCGTGCTTAGCACCATTTCAATCTGCCCAGGCAGTTGCTGCAAAGCCGCCAGCAGCCTTTCGATTTCGGTCAGAGCCAAACTTTGGCGCACAAAAGCCAAATCGATGGCTAAGCAGTAGAATGCCATGAGCTGCGCCACAAAAGTTTTCGTGGCGGCCACGCCGATTTCAATCCCAGCTAAAGTATTAATGATGTTGGGGACTAAATGCCCCAGGGAGGATTCGGGACGGTTGGTAATCCCCAGCAACCGGGGGCGGAATTTTTCTGGCTGTCCCAAGCGGCGTTGCTGTTCCATCGCTAATGCTGCCAGAGTATCAGCAGTTTCCCCAGACTGACTAATACCGATCGTCAGGGTATTGGCCATGAGCGGGGTTGGGGCGTAGCGGAATTCTGAAGCATAATGCACCGTGGTGGGGATACCGGCGAGCTGCTCTAAAAGGTATTTGCCCACTAAACCGGCGTGCCAGCTAGTGCCGCAGGCGAGGATTTGAATCTGTTCTAGGTCGCTGTAGAGTGATGGGTCTAATCCTAGGTTGATCGGACTCGAAGCGCTACTCTGTGGTGTCCATTCACTGCGCAAATATGCTTGTAAGCTGGCGCGGACTACGGCGGGTTGCTCGTAGATTTCTTTGAGCATGAAGTGCTTAAAGCCCTGTTTTTCCACCAGGATGGGGCTTAAGGAGAGGACGTGGGGCATTTTTTTCAGCCGATCGCCCGCGAAGTTGTACACCTCTACTCCCAGGGGTGTGAGTCTGGCTAGTTCCCCATTTTCTAGGGGTAACACGGCTCTGGTGTGGGAGACGATCGCGGGGGTATCCGAGGCGCAGAAAAATTCCCCCTGTCCGAAACCGATCGCTAATGGCGCCTGCTGTTTGGCTACTACCAGCTCGTCGGGATAGTCGGCGCTGACGACGGCGATCGCGAACGAGCCTTCCAGCCGTTGCACCGCCAACCGCACTGCCTCCAACAACGGAGAAGCACCCTGGGCTAGTTCTACAGCCGAGGACGCCAAAAACTCAGCGATTAAATGGGGGATAACCTCCGTATCCGTATCCGAGCGAAACTGGTGCCCTTTGCTTTTGAGTTCTTCGCGCAGCTCCCGATAATTTTCAATGATGCCATTTTGCACCACTGCCACGCGCTCTGTATCATCAGTATGGGGATGGGCGTTGTATTCTTCCGGCTTGCCATGAGTTGCCCACCGGGTATGTCCGATGCCCAGCCGGTCTGGGTTTTCCAAGCCTTCCAGTTTTGAGCGGAGTTGATGGAGTTTGCCTTTTGCCCGGACTCGCGTGATTTTGCCTTCACCAACGGTGGCGATACCCGCTGAATCGTAGCCCCGGTATTCCAGTTTCTCCAATCCTGCCAACAGAATTTCACTGGCCGGTTGAGTGCCGATGTATCCGACTATGCCGCACATTTAAATATCCTGCGAATGCTGTTCGATATTTATTGTTAGTTGCACCAAAACTCCCCACAGTTCCGGATCCAGTCAAGATTTGTCCAAATCCATCCCAGAGCCATCACCCTCTGGAATGGATAAAAAAAGGGGGGCAATTACATCCCCCCTGGAGATTTGGAATCAAAAATCTGCGCCCTTCTCAGCCACAGACTGATCCGGACCAATGACTCACCTCAGCTTAGTAGGCAAGACCCATAGACCGAGTGGTTTCAGCTCCGAGATAGACGCGGATGCTCAGGAAGTCAGTGGGGCAGGCAGTTTCGCAACGTTTGCAACCCACGCAGTCTTCAGTGCGGGGAGATGAGGCAATCTGGCCAGCTTTGCAGCCATCCCAGGGCACCATTTCCAACACGTCCAGAGGGCAAGCGCGAACGCACTGGGTGCAACCAATGCAGGTGTCATAGATTTTGACAGCGTGAGACATCGAATTTATGCTCCCAAATATTTCTCAACAATTTTTTGGCTAGGCAATGAGTGCAGTTCCCGGCCTGCTCAGCCGGTAACGCTTGATAAATCTTGGCTTAGTTTATCGCAGTCCCTCCAATTCTCGGAACAAAATGCCAAAAAACTTAAAACATCGTAATAGTTCATCTCATCTGACTTTTCTCGTTTAAGTGAGATTTCCCCGGGTTTCTTGTCCTTAGTCCCTTGTCTTTAGTCCCTTGTCATGTATTTAATTATATATAACAAATTACTAACTGTTAATGAGTGGGCGGCGATTTTGGGGGTGGAGGGGAAAAACAGGGCGGGCGATCGCTTTTTTCATCCACCTTCAGATAAGATAAAAAAATGCTAAAAATACGGCTCCCTTTCCTTGGGGGCGTTCTCTCAAAGTCATAGCCACCTCCGGGCGCTTTCAGCAAGACAGTGCCGGTGGGGCTAGATTCCCTCCCGATCCCAGTTAGCAGGATTAGTCTCCTCTGGAGGATCAATTTATGAATCACCCCTACAGAAGAGACCCCTGATTGTGGTAAGTTGACCACTGAACTGCTCAAGGGAGGGGCGATCCCCCCATGTGACAGCAACCTGATCCGCTGAGATATCTCGATCGGAGATCGTGAAATCTCCCCCAGAAGGTTTCTGCCACAGCCAGAGGATGCCCATGAGAAAAATTACGTTCTTTGGGGATGCCCCAGGGAGCGGTGAAACCATATTTGATTTGAACAGCGCTAAGCAAAGGACATAGAGTTATGAGTCAAAGTGACATTTTTGAGAAAGTAAAAAAAATAGTCGTGGATCAGCTATCCGTAGAAGCCGATCAGGTGAAACCTGAAGCCAGCTTTGCCAATGACCTGGGCGCCGATTCTCTGGATACCGTGGAATTGGTGATGGCGCTTGAGGAAGCGTTTGGCATCGAAATTCCCGACGAAGCTGCCGAAAAAATCGCCACGGTGCAAGCAGCAGTGGAATATATCGAAGAACAAGTGGGCGCCAAAGCCTAAAAGCGGGTGGCGACGCCCGCTGTTGCGGCGCCTCCCCCCCTGTTCTGCGTTTTTGGTGCGGAAGAATCACGCAAATTGAATTATGACCAATTTTGAACGGAAACGTGTTGTTGTTACGGGTCTTGGTGCCATTACCCCAATTGGCAATACCGTGGATGAGTATTGGCAAGGGTTGTTGAGTGGGCGCAATGGCATTGGGCCGATTACCTTGTTCGATCCGTCCCGTCATGCCTGCCGGATTGCGGGCGAGGTGAAAGGATTTGACCCATGTGACTACATCGAACGCAAAGAAGCCAAGCGCATGGACCGATTTGCCCAGTTTGCCGTGTCGGCTAGCTTGCAGGCAGTCCAAGACGCCCAGCTAACGATCGACGATCTGAACGCAGAACAAGTGGGGGTCATAATCGGCACTGGCATCGGCGGTCTCAAAGTCCTGGAAGACCAGCAAGAAATCTACTTGAATCGCGGCCCTGACAGGTGCAGCCCGTTTATGATTCCGATGATGATTGCCAATATGGCAGCGGGACTGACGGCGATTCAAACGGGAGCCAAAGGGCCGAACTCCTGTGCAGTGACAGCCTGCGCGGCTGGTTCCAATGCGGTGGGGGATGCTTTTCGCCTGATTCAGCGGGGTTTCGCCAAAGCGATGATTTGCGGCGGGACGGAAGCAGCAGTAACGCCTTTGGGTTTGGCCGGGTTTGCGGCAGCGCGGGCTCTGTCGAAGCGGAATGATCAGCCGGATAAGGCTTGCCGCCCCTTCGATCGCGATCGCGATGGCTTCGTCATGGGCGAAGGTGCAGGCATTTTGCTCCTCGAAGAACTAGAACACGCTCTCAACCGAGGCGCGAAAATCTACGGGGAAATCATCGGCTATGGTATGACCTGCGATGCCTATCATATGACCTCCCCCTCCCCTGGTGGCACTGGGGCCGCCCGAGCGATGGAGCTGGCGATGAAAGATGCGGGCATTACCCCGGATTTGGTCAGCTATATCAATGCTCACGGTACTAGCACCCAAGCGAACGACTCGACGGAAACCGCCGCGATTAAAAAGGCTTTGGGGGACTACGCCAAAAAAGTGGCCATCAGCTCTACTAAGTCCATGACTGGACACCTCCTGGGTGGATCCGGCGGGATCGAAGCCGTGGCGACGGTGAAGGCGATCGCCTCCGACATCGTACCTCCCACGATTAACTTAGACAATCCCGACCCAGAATGTGACCTGGACTATATCCCCCACGTCAGTCGCTCCCAAACTGTGACTGTGGCCATGTCCAACTCCTTCGGCTTTGGCGGTCACAACGTCACCCTGGTTTTTCAAAAGTTTACCTAATCGGTGATGGGGAGAGGGGGAGCAGGGGAGCAGCGGTTCGGCTTCGCTCACCGACCGGGGAGCAGGGGAGCAGGGGAGCAGGGGAGCAGGGGAGCAGGGGAGGGGGAGGGGTGGGAGGAGGGGGAGGATTACTTCCCACACTTCCCACACTTCCCACACTTCCCACACTTCCCACACTCCCCACACTCCCCCTGCCCCCCCGTCTCCCCATCTCCCCGTCTCCCCATCTCCCCCTCCCCCCTTGACCACTGTCACCGAAGGGTGGGATTGTGGGAGTTGTCACTCCCAAATTGCCAACATTCCAGTAGGGACAAGGCAATGCCGTGTGCCTACAAACAACAGAGCAGTCAATCGTCGTTTTCACCAACAAGAGACTATGGCCGTTGCGACCAAAAAATCACTCGAAGAACTTTGCATCAATTCCATCCGCTTTTTGGCTATTGATGCTGTAGAAAAAGCAAAGTCTGGGCACCCGGGACTACCGATGGGCGCAGCACCGATGGCTTTTGTGCTGTGGGACCGCTTTATGCGGTTCAACCCCAAAAATCCCAAATGGTTTAACCGCGATCGCTTCGTCCTCTCTGCAGGTCACGGTTGTATGCTCCAGTACGCCATGCTCCACCTGACGGGCTATGACAGCGTACCTCTAGAAGAAATTAAGCAATTCCGCCAGTGGGGCTCGAAAACCCCCGGGCACCCGGAAAACTTCGAGACGGAAGGCGTGGAAGTCACCACCGGTCCTCTGGGCCAGGGGATTGCCAATGCCGTGGGTCTGGCCATAGCCGAAGCTCACTTAGCGGCTAAGTTTAACAAACCTGACCTCAAAATTGTGGACCATTACACCTATGTCATCCTGGGTGATGGTTGCAATATGGAGGGTGTATCTGGGGAAGCCTGCTCTCTGGCGGGCCACCTGGGCCTGGGCAAGTTGATTGCCCTTTATGATGACAACCATATCTCTATCGATGGTGATACTTCCATATCTTTTACCGAAGATGTGGGCAAGCGGTTTGAAGCCTACGGCTGGCATGTGCTGGAAGTCAAAGATGGTAACAACGACCTCGCCGCGATTCAACAGGCGATCGAAGCTGCCAAGGCTGTCACCGATAAGCCTTCGATGATTAAAGTCCGTACCACCATTGGCTACGGTTCCCCCAACAAGGCTAACACCGCTGGGGTTCACGGTGCCGCTCTCGGTAAAGATGAGGTGAAGTTCACCCGGGAAAACCTCGGCTGGGAATATGAGCCTTTTGTGGTGCCAGATGAGGCGCTCGGCCATATGCGCAAAGCTGTAGAGCGTGGCGCTAGCTATGAAGCTGAGTGGAATGCTACTTTTGCTCAATATAAAGCTAAGTATGCCGCCGAAGCCACCGAATTTGAGCGTCAGCTCTCCGGTAAGCTCCCCGAAGGTTGGGAAAAAGTCCTCCCCACTTACACTCCTGCAGATAAGGGTGTGGCTAGCCGGAAGCACTCAGAAATTACTCTGAATGCTCTGGCGACGGTGATTCCCGAACTGATTGGCGGTTCTGCTGACCTGACTCACTCTAACCTCACTTTGATGAAGGTCTCTGGGGACTTCCAAAAGGGTCAGTATCACAACCGTAACCTGCGCTTTGGTGTCCGGGAACATGGGATGGGGGCGATTTGCAATGGTATCGCTCTGCATGGTTCTGGTTTGATTCCTTATGGTGCCACTTTCCTGGTGTTTGCGGACTATATGCGTCCGGCGATTCGCATTTCGGCTCTGGCTGAAGCTGGCGCCATCTGGGTGATGACTCACGACTCGATCGCCCTTGGGGAAGACGGCCCGACGCACCAACCGGTGGAAACTCTCGCCTCTCTGCGGGTAATTCCTAACCTGTTGGTGTTCCGTCCGGCGGATGGCAATGAGACTTCTGGCGCTTACAAAGTGGCGATCGAAAGCCGCAAGCGTCCTTCCCTGTTGGCTTTGACTCGCCAAAATCTGCCTAACCTGGCTGGTAGCTCCATTGAAGGTGTCGCCAAAGGTGGTTATATCGTCGCTGATAGTGATGGCACCCCAGATATCATTTTGATTGGCACTGGTAGCGAGGTGTCTCTCTGTGTGGATGCGGCGGAGAAATTACGCGCTGAAGGTAAGAAAGTGCGCGTGGTTTCTATGCCTTGCACCCTCCTGTTTGACGAGCAAGATGCTGCTTACCAGGAATCTGTGCTGCCAAAAGCTGTTACCAAACGGTTGGCGGTGGAAGCGGCTTCTAGCTACGGCTGGCATCGCTATGTAGGTTCTGCAGGTGATACCGTCACTGTCGATCGCTTTGGCGTTTCCGCTCCCGGCGAAGTGGCGATGGAGAAGTTTGGCTTTACCGTTGACAACGTGGTGGCCAAAGCCAAAGCTGTTCTAGGCTAATTCTTGGCATCTGTGTGATAAAACCGGGTTTCTGGAGATATTTTCAGAAACCCGGTTTTTTTGTCGCTGCCCAGGAAATTTGCTTCTCATCTGGATACAGCCGATTTCAGAGCCGTGAAGTACAATTCTTAGCTGTAGGGGTGATTCGCGAATCACCCCTACAGCTTGTTTGGTCGAGTTTGGGGTGAGGGCGATACCTCACCAAACTGAGAACCGCTGTAGATTGGGCTTGAATACATAAAATATTCTTTTTGTCAAGAGTAAATGCACTGATTTTACAAAAAAATTATCTCAGGTTCAGAATCAGGGGGAAAAATAATTTTTTCTTAAAGATAAAAGGTAAGGGCTGACAAAAGTAGTGGGGCAATGCCATACTAAAAGCCATTAGGGTAGGGGAAAATAGTTGCTCGACACCCGGATTCATTCAGTAGCCGATCGCCATATTCGAGCATTTCTGATCTTGGAGAATGTCAACCATGCTAACAACCAATCAATTTAAGTCTATTCTGCCTTAGGGTGGATTCGCCGGTACAGCCGCACTGGCTGCTGGTCTCACGATCGCCGCTTCCGCCTTCGCTGTTGCACCAGCGCAAGCACTCCAGTTGACATTTGACAACATTACTGGCAATTATGCGCCCAACGCCCTGACCGGCGAAACCCAGCTCTTTTTAGATGTCACCGACGCCACCGGTGGAGAAAACCTTTCTGCCAATCAAGTTCTGTTTAAATTGAGCAACGCTGGACCTGCAGCATCTTCGATTACTCAAATCTACTTCGAGGATATGCTCAACTCCCTCTCCGGTATCGCCACCAATGGGATTACTGGCAGTGGTAGTGGCGTATCATTCTCCGTATCCACAGGCAATCTCAATCTGCCTGGTGGCAATGACTCCAGTGTGAATTTTACAGAGGAATATGGGGTAAGGTCTCTCCCGCCAGTGCAGCCTAGGGGCGTAAATCCCGGAGAATGGGTCAGTGTCCTATTCAATTTGAACTCTGGACAAACCCTGCAGAATGTCTTTGATAATTTAGCCAGCCAAGATATGCGCGTTGGTATCCACGTTCAAGGCTTTGCCAACGGTGGTAGTGAATCTTTTGTGAATCTGCCTCCAAGGGGAGTGACACCACCACCGGCTCAAGTACCAGAACCAGCCACTTTGCTAGGTTTGGGTTTAGTTGGTGGGCTGATGGCGGGCTCACGCCGCCGCAAAAATAGCGACAATGCCTAATCTGTCCCGGATGAGGTGGTTTCTGTAGCCATCATCATCAGGGGTCCCGTAGGGGCAGCCCCAGTGGCTGCCCCTCATCTTTGTGGGGATGGGGGCAGCGGTTCGGCCCTTCGGCAGGGCTCAGGACAGGCTTCGCTCACCGATCGGGGGGCAAGGGAGCAGGGGAGACAACAGAATCATCAAAATGATTTTTTTTAATTGAAAAAATATAAGTGAATTAATTCAAATTTTTATATAAAATTTTTACTGCATTATTTGCATAAATTCAATAGATAAATATTTCATGTGAATAATGTTGTGGTGTGGAGAAACCTTCTGGCGGCGAATTCCGGGTTGTTTTCTGTAATTTTTTTATCTGTATTTAGCATATCTATTTCCTGCTCTGAATCATCCCCAACCTAGAAACCCGGTTTCTGAACCCCACGGGATAGCCAAGAAACCCGGTTTCTGCGACAATCTCCGTCATGGTACGATATTATTCACAGAAACCCGGTTTCTTTGCCCCCAAAATTCCCGTGGTGGGGGGCACGGCGTGATTAAAATTGTTTGTCAAACCCGAATATTTAGGATGCCGTGCCCCTACAAATGATAATTAAACGACCAAATTATCCCCAATTATCCCCTGTAGTAGCACAGCTACATTAAGATAACGCAAAAAACGAGAAATATCAATCACGCCGTGCCCACCCAAACCCCAAAATTCACCCGTGGGTTTCCAGAAACCGGGTTTCTTGATTAAATCTCGGTTTTGATGCCCAAATTGTCGCAGAAACCCGGTTTCTTTGCCACCCAAAACCCAAATTTGACCCCCAAAACCCAAAATTCATCCCAATTTCCCGTGGTGGGGGGCACGGCGTTATTAAGATTGTTTGTCAAACCCGAATATTTAAGATGCCGTGCCCCTACAATGTATAATTTACCCCAAAAATTACCCAAATTTATCCCCTGTAGTAGCACAGCTACGTTAAGATAACACCAAAAACGAGAAATATCAATCACGCCGTGCCCACCCAAACCCCAAAAATGACCCGTGGGTTTCCAGAAACCGGGTTTCTTGATTAAATCTCGGTTTTGATGCCCAAATTGCCGCAGAAACCCGGTTTCTTTGCCACCCAAAACCCAAATTTGACCCCCAAAACCCAAAATTCATCCCAATTTCCCGTGGTGGGGGGCACGGCGTTATCAAGATTTCTTATAAAACCGAGAGATTTAAGATGCCGTGCCCCTACAAATGATTATTTGACGCCAAAATTACCCCAAATTTGACCCCAAAACCCAAAATTTATCCAAATTTATCCCCTGTAGGGGCACGGCATCGTTAAGATAACGCAAAAAACGAGAAATATCAATCACGCCGTGCCCACCCAAACCCCAAAAATGACCCGTGGGTTTCCAGAAACCGGGTTTCTTGATTAAATCTCGGTTTTGATGCCCAAATTGTCACAGAAACCCGGTTTCTTTGCCCCCAAATTTCCCGTGGTGGGGGGCACGGCGTTATCAAGATTTCTCATAAAACCGAGAGATTTAAGTAGCTGTGCTACTACAAATGATAATTTAACGACCAAATTATCCCCAATTATCCCCTGTAGTAGCACAGCTACATTAAGATAACACCAAAAACGAGAAATATCGATCGCGCCGTGCCCCCCCAAACCCCAAAATTCACCCGTGGGTTTCTGGAAACCCACCCAAATGGGGGTACTGCCCCCTAATACTTGGCTGTTATGTCGGGGTTTGGTTTAATTTTGGGAAATGAATAGATTTTCAAAATAATTATTGTGATTCCATTGATAAATCCCAAAATCTTTGATGTCTAGAGTTAAAATCCGTCCCAGTTTGTATTGTTCGGCTAAAACTACAAGGGATGCGTCCGCCAAATCCATCGGCACATCTCGATACTTTTGCATCAATTCTTTCAGTCTAGGCAAATGGTGAGGTTTGATGTCAAAGATTTGACACAATCCCTCAGATATCGGGGTGAGAAAAGTAATTGATGCCGCCACTCCCCGACGAGATTGTAAAAAATAGCATGTTTCGGTGACGACACACCATGTAGTAATCAGAGGTTCATTATATTTACTGAAGCTCTTTTTCGCCACTTCATGGTAGTTATCGTTTTTGTTGGCTAAGGCCACCCAAAACCCAGTATCGACAATAATCATTACCTACCACCTAATTCTTGCCGCAAAATCGCCTCAGAGTCAGCCGCCAGATTGGGTTCAGCTTCAATGCAGCCGATAAAACCAATTTGACTAAACCTTTCTAGATGGTTATCGGGAGCATTCACCACCTGCTGATAATAATAGTCCAAGGCAGAATCTAAGATTTGCTCCGGGCTTTTATGGGTTTGGGCTTGGATCAGAGCCAGTTTTTCCGCCTGTTTTGCCGTGAGCTGAGTCGTAATTTCCATTTTTGCCTCTTTTTGACTAGAGATTTATAGTCATTTCAATTAAGAATGAGAATGTTTTTTTGGTTAAACCCCGAAGGCAGCCCTCACCCCCAACCCCTCTCCCAGGTAGGGAGAGGGGAGAGGAGAACACGGGGACATTCTGGTCTTACTCCCCTTTCTCCCCTTTTGGGAGAAAGGGGTTGGGGGATAGAGGGCAACTGCAAGGGTTGTCTCATTCTTATCTGAAATGACTATACTTTTACAAATGGGTGCAGCATAGGAAGAGGGCGGCGAAACATGAGGGTAATAATGACATAAACCCCGTAGGGGCGAAGCTACCGGGCAGATATGTTATCGGTGAAAACCAGCAACCGATTCCCGGGATGCTTCGCCCTCTGCACAATACCAGAGCGAAGCATGAGGGTAATAAATGGTTGGTTTTGTCCGAGAGATTCTTTGCCCTCATGCTATGCGCTTAAGCGCAGGCTGCGCCAACGCCCCTACAGAACCACCCCCCCAACCCAAACCCAGCCAACCCCTCGGCAAGCTCAGGGGAACCCTACACCCGCCACAACCTCACCACACCATCCCCAGCGGAAGCCAGGTATTTCCCATCAGGACTGAAAGTGGCTATACCTCCAGTGAGTTGGCGCAGTTCCCGTCCCGTCGCCACATCCGACAGTCGCACCACCCCATCCCAACCCCCAGAAGCCAGGTATTTCCCATCAGGACTGAAGCTGACGCTACTCACACCCTCTGTATGTCCAGTGAATTGGCGCAGTTCCCGCCCCGTGGCCACATCCCACAGTCGCACGGTTTTATCGTAACTCCCACCCCCAG
>DVDU01000086.1 GCA_015296065.1 Oscillatoriaceae cyanobacterium M33_DOE_052
ACTCCCCACACTCCCCACACTCCCCACACTCCCCACACTCCCCACACTCCCCACACTCCCCACACTCGCCGTCTCCGTCACTGCTTGCTGGGCGGCGTCCAGGTCGATCGCAAAATCTGTTTCTGATCTGCCCACGGCTACCACGGGAATGCCCATGCTTTTGGCGATGATTTCATACATGGAAAAGGTAGGATTAGCCACCAGTATGGAGCCTTCGCCGTTGAGACAGGTGGCGATGAGGATGGACCGGATTAATTCGTCGGAACCGTTACCTACGGAGATTTGGGCGGGGGTGATGGAGTCGGAAGTTGCCCCAGAGGCGCTGATGGTTTCGTTGACGTAGGTGGCGATTGCTTGTTTGAGGCTGGCGTGAGAACCGTCGGGATAGCGGTTGGACTCGATCAGCTCGCTGGTGGCGAATGCCAGTTTTTGTTTTAATTCTGGGGGCAAATCATAGGGGCTTTCGTTGGTGTCCAGGCGATCGATTTCCGTGAGGGCGATCGGTGCCCCATCCTCCCCCCCTGGGTGGGGTTGGTAGGCGTTGAATTGGTTTAAGTCAGAACGGATAAAGCTGAGCATTTGGGTCATTGATAGGTTTGTAGTTGGGCTTCAGCCCAAAAAAGGTTTGTAGTGGGGCTTCAGCCCAAAGAAAAGTTTGTAGTGGGGCTTCAGCCCAATTTCCAGGTTTGTAGTTGGGCTTTAGCCCAATTTCCAGGTTTGTAGTTGGGCTTTAGCCCTCCAGATTTTTGGGCTAAAGCCCTAGTACGAGCTTATTCAAGAGGGCTAAAGCCCTAGTACGAGCTTATTCAAGAGGGCTGAAGCCCTACTACTAACCTTGGCTAAAGCACACCTTTAGAACTGGGAATGGCACCTGCACGGCGGGGGTCAATTTCTACTGCCATCCGCATGGCGCGAGCAAAGGCTTTGAAGGTGGCCTCGATGATATGGTGGGAGTTGATGCCGTCGAGCTGGCGGATATGCAGGGTCATTTGGCTATGGTTCACCAAGGCTACAAAAAATTCTCGCACTAGCTGGGTGTCGTAGGTGCCCACTCGCTGGGTGGGGATTTGTAAACCATAGCTGAGGTGGGGACGCCCGGAAAAGTCCAGGGCTACTTGGATCAGGGCCTCATCGAGGGGGGCGGTGAAGTTGCCAAAGCGGACGATACCTTTGCGATCGCCCAAGGCTTTGTGCAGCGCCATCCCCAATGTAATCCCCACATCTTCATTCGTGTGATGGTCGTCGATTTCCACATCACCAGTGGCGCGCACTTCTAAGTCTATCAGCCCGTGGGAGGCGATTTGGTCGAGCATATGGTCAAGAAAAGGAATCCCCGTCGCCGCCGTGCAGCGTCCCAAACCGTCCAAGTTGACTGTTACAGTTACATCGGTTTCTTTGGTGGTACGGCTGACGGTGGCGGTGCGTGCTATGGCTAAGGTCTCTATGGGCATGTTTCAATCCTGCAAGCGGGATTCATTAATTTTAAGCCTTAATGCCGCCAACGCCTCCGCCGGAAATATAGGGTCAAATATAGCACATGGCCGCAACCACCGCCAAAACTGACATGAATTTATCTCATAAATATTCTAATAACAGGCATTATTACTATTTAATTAATCAGAAAATTTTATCTATATTAAAAAAAAATATAGCTATTTTTCAGAAGTTTTAATTAATCAAGAGATTGTAGAATAATCACGAGAAATGGTGAAATTTAATTGCTCCCAAAATCGAATAATAAAAAGATTTCATCGCACCAAGTCTATTAACAAAAAGTGGGAAATAATCAGGGGGGTTCACTTGTTTGTCTATCTATCGCGGTTCTCATATTGGGATAAGTGCGGCGCCCTGCGCAAGAAGTGGCCAGAGAAATCGGTAAAAATTGCCCAATTACTTCCCTGGATTGAGGATAAGTTTTCTAGGCAGAATATCACGGATTTAAGGAACATTGAGGGGACAATCTGGTTAGAAATTTCCCAGAGCTTGACTTTGAGCTACGATTAATTGTTTAATGCCGGTTTCGGCCATGTCTAAAATTTGATCGAGTTGGTGGCGGGTGAAACTACCTGCCTCGGCGGTGCCTTGGAGTTCGATTAGTTGTAAATCGCCCGTCATTACGACGTTAAAATCGATATCAGCGGCTACATCTTCGGGATAGTTGAGGTCTAAAAGGGGTTGGTCGTTGAGGAGACCGACGGAGACGGCGGCGACTGGTTGCAGGATGGGCGATCGCTCCAGTTCGCCTCGTTCTACCAGCTTCCCCATCGCCATCGCCAGGGCCACAAACCCCCCAGTAATTGCCGCTGTGCGCGTCCCTGCATCCGCTTGTAGCACGTCTGCATCCACGATCGCCGTTCGCTCCCCCAGAGCCTTCATATCCAAAGCAGCGCGCAAACTCCGCCCAATCAGTCGCTGAATTTCCTGGGTGCGTCCCGATAGCTTCATAAATTCTCGCGGTTGACGCTGGGTTGTCGCTCCGGGGAGCATCCGGTATTCCGCCGTCAGCCACCCCTGTCCCTTACCTTCCAAAAATTTGGGGACTCCCGGTTGGATGGTCACATTACACAAAACTTTTGTATCGCCGCAGCTAGTTAACACCGAAGCCGTGGCAAAGCGGGTAAAATCCAGTTCAAAACTTACAGGACGCAGTTGCTCCGGGGTTCTGCCATCAGGACGCTGCCAAGTCATATTTTTTGAGATTTTGTATTTTTGTTTGTAGTTACAAATGTACTTACAAAAGTCAGTACATTATTTATTAACCATAATCCCAGTTAAGATTTCTTGCAGTACCAGTTCAGAAGGTTGGTTGCCGTTAACCGTAACGAGCTGATGGCAGTAATCGTAATAATCCAGAATGGGGATAGTGCGCTCGTTGAATAGCTGAATGCGGCGGCAGACAAATTCGGGACTATCGTCTGGGCGCTGCTCCCGACGATTAAGGCACCGCGCCAATAACACATCCTCCGGTACTTGCAAGTGGATGGCCCAGGGGCGCTGCTCTCCGGTGCGCTCGAGGAAAAAATCCAATTCCTCGGCTTGAAAGGCAGTACGGGGATAGCCATCGAGTAACCAACCTCTAGAGGTATCGGCTTGTGTCAGGCGATCGCGAATCAGTTCAATGGCGATCGGGTCCGGCACCAGTTCCCCTTTTTCCACATAAGGCTGAGCCTTTTTGCCCAAGTCCGTTTGCGCCGCGATCGCCCTGCGGAAAATCTCCCCCGTAGAAATCAAAAGTATATCCAAATGACGGCATAACAAAGCCGCCTGCGTTCCCTTGCCCGACCCCGGACCTCCGAGAATTACCAATTTCACAACACTAACTCCTCCGACTATGCGCACCCGAATCAGACTCTACTACCGTCGCCCTAGGGGAGCGCCAATGTCACGCTTTCCCCCTTCTGCCCAACCCGGGCTCTCCCTCAAACCTTTTCCCCCTGACTTTAGTACATATAGTGTCTAATAGCCCTAAAATTATATACACTACACTACATATTGTTGCCCGATGCAGCTCCCACATGGAGCCTAACTCGTCATCACCACTGGTTCGCGTCTTGCCCCCAGTGTCGCCCGGGAAGGGCGCTAACCTGACATGTCGCCCGGGAAGGGCGCTAACGACATATATTATCGCAGGGCAGGGATGTCCTGCTTTACAAAACTCATCAATCGCGAGATTTTGCCCTATGGTTGCACAGTTGGAAACTCCCACCCTCCATTCCGCCCCACGGTTTCACCACACCGTCACCGGACAGATTCAAGTTTTCACCGGACCCCACCGCAGTTTTTTCCCCAACGTCATCGCGGAAGCCCTGAGAATCTCCGGCCAAGGGACCTCCGTCCTCGTGGTGCAGCTACTCAAAGGAGGCATCCGCCAGGGCCACCATCATCCCGTCCACCTCGGCCAAAATCTCCAGTGGATTCGCTGCGACCTCCCCCGCTGCATCGACACCCCCGAACTAGACGAAGCCGAAACCTCCTCCCTGCGCCAGTTATGGCAATTTATCCAAACCGCCGTTTTCGAGGAAAAATACTCCCTCATTGTTTTAGACGAGGTGAGCGTCGCCGTTAACTTCGGTCTCATCCCCGAAACCGAAGTCCTCACCCTCCTAGAAAGACGCCCCCGCCACCTGGATATCATCTTGACCGGACCCGATATGCCACCAGCTATCATGGATATGGCTGACCAAATCACCGAAATTCGCCGCAGAATTTAGTCATTTGTCATTTGTCATTGGTCAAAAGTCCTTTGTCTGACAGAAACCGGGGGAAAGAAACCGGGTTTCTCGGTTCTGAGTTCTGAGCCAGAAGGTTTCTTCTCCAAGGGACAAGGGACAAGGGACAAATGACCAATGACCAATGACAATCATTAACCGGCTGGAGAATCAGCCAATTTCTTGGCTTTTTCCACCAAGCGGATAAACTCAGCCCGATAACCGTCTAAATCTGTCCCTTTAGACTGATTCGCCAGCTTTAACACATCATCAAAACTCGCGGTTCCTTTATCATTATAATTCCGCAAAATCATCCCCAATTCCGCCACCGCCGCCGCGAATTGAAAATCATTGGATGCTTGCTCTAATTTCACATTGCGCTCAACTACCGGCTCCTGAATCAGCAATGATTTATCCTCTGTGGGCGGTTTATAACGTAACTTCACCAGCATCAATTCATTGGTTTGATAGGCTTGGGGGTTAACCTGCGCCTGCTGGTATTTCAAGTCATCTACTTTTGGCAGCTTAACATCGCTTTCGACGCCAGCGGGAATGATTTCATAAAGAGCCGTTACCGCATGACCTGCCCCCAATTCCCCCGCATCTTTGGTATCATCATTAAAGTCTTGGGCAGCGAGGAGGCGGTTTTCATAACCGATGAGGCGGTAGGCTTGCACAAGCGCCGGATTAAATTCTACTTGAATTTTCACATCTTTGGCAATCGTGAGCAAAGTTGCGCCCATTTCGCTCACTAGGACTTTTTGGGCTTCTAACATACTATCAATATAGGCATAATTGCCGTTGCCTTTGTTAGCAAGCTGTTCCATCTTGGCATCTTTCAGGTTGCCCATCCCAACGCCTAAAACTGTGAGGAAAACCCCGCGATTGCGGTAGTCTTCAATCAGGCGCACCAGTTCGCCTTCGCTGGATATGCCCACGTTAAAATCACCATCGGAGGCTAAAATCACGCGGTTATTGCCCGATGGTTTAAAATTGCTCTTCGCCACTTCATAGGCGAGGCGAATACCTTCGCCGCCTGCGGTGGAACCTCCGGCACTTAGTTGACCTAAAGCATCTAATATTTTATCCTTCTGGCTGCCGGGAGTCGGTGGCAATACTAATCCGGCGGCTCCTGCATAAACTACGATAGAAACTGTATCTTTAGCTGTTAATTGGTTCACCATCAGCTTAAAGGCTGATTGGAGCAGGGGCAGTTTATTCTCCTCGCTCATGGAACCGGAAACGTCAATGAGAAAGACTAAATTGCTCGGTGGTAAAGCCTCGGTGGCGATGCGCTTGCTCTGTAGGCCAATTCGGGCTAATTTATGCTGGGGATTCCAGGGTGCCGGGGCTACTTCCGTGGCGATGGCAAAAGGTTTATCTCCTTCCGGTTGGGGATAATCGTATTTAAAATAATTAATCATTTCTTCAATTCTCACGGCATCTTGGGGCGGCATCTGTCCTTGGGTGATAAATCGCCGCAGGTTGCTGTAAGCTGCTGTATCTACATCAATGGAAAATGTGGATAGGGGATTACTGGTGACGCGCTGAAATTGATTGGCTTCTAGGGGTTTATATTCTTCATTGTCTGTGGTGGTGCCGTCTTGTCTATCTGCGGGCACATCGGCAAAACCTGTAACACTTGACTGGGGTGGGGCGGCTTGGTTAGCAGTTGTTGGGGCAGGTGCGATCGCCGTTGTTGCTGGTGGTATGGCAGGTTTTGCGGCTCCTGATGGTGGCGCAGCGGCGTCTGGTGCTGGCATGGTGGCTGTCTCGGCGGGGGGGGTTTCCTCTCGCGCTCTTCCACCTTGGGACTGAGTTTCGCTGGGACTACCGCAGGCAACTACCAGGAATAATGTGCTACAGCACAGCAGCAAAAAGCTGAGGTGGGATGGTTGGAAATTGGTTATTAGTTTTGGTTTCATAGGATTTTTCGGGTTTGCCATTTCATGGCGATGATGTGGCGGCGAAGCATGGGAGTAAATAGTTGATGATAGTAGCGGCAAGGGTTGATATTCTTTTGCTTCGCCTGTATATTGTTATGGTAGCTCGCCGCTAAAGTTATTGGGGGTGATGTTGGTGGGGTTGGGTTTGACGACAGATGTGGGGCTGAGGAGAAATGAGGCGGCTTTTTGCCCGATCGCCTCGGATATGTGAATCTGCTTGAGCGTCACTAAGCCATCTTGGATAAAGGAGTCGCGGACGCGAGCGTTATCGCCGCTGTTGAAGGTGGTTTCATAAAAAACTTCGGTGATTCCTGCAGAAATGATTAATTTTAAGCAGGAGAGGCACGGTTCTAAGGTAACGTAGATGCTGGCGCCGGTGGTGGCGATGCCGTGTTTGGCGGCTTGGGCGATCGCGTTGGCCTCTGCATGCACCGCCCGAGACGGCATGACCTTGCTGGCATCGCAACTGCTCAACCCCGGATAGCAATATCCCTGCTCGGTGCAGTGAACTGAACCGGCGGGGGAACCGTTGTAACCAGTGGCCAAAACTTGTCTGTCTTTGACGATCGCTGCTCCCACGGGGAACGCCAGACAGGTCGATCGCATCGCTGCCAATTTCGCCAGCATCAAGAAATACTCATCCCAAGTCGGTCGCAGTGATATTTGAGTTTCTGGGGTAATATTCATTATTATTTTCGTCATTAGTTATCCTAAAATACAAAATACCTTACATTGGCGAAATATGCAGCTCAAAATTCATCTCTTGCACCCAGATGCTTCCCTCCCCACTTATGCCCATAACACCGATTCTGGGATGGACTTATGCGCCATTGAAGATACTATCATTCCTGCCGGAGAGTGGCAATTAGTCGGCACAGGTATCGCCATAGAATTACCCCCCAACACTGAAGCGCAAATTAGACCTCGTAGCGGGTTAGCGTACAAACACGGCATTACCGTCCTCAACAGTCCCGGCACCATTGATGAAGGATATCGCGGCGAAATCAAAGTCATCCTCATCAACCATTCTCGCACCGATTTTCACATTAATCAAGGCATGAGAATCGCCCAAATGGTCATCGCTCCCGTCTTGCGTCCCGCCATAGAAATCATCCGGGATTTTCCCCATAATGAACTGGTAAGCTCCACTGCTAGAGGGGCGAATGGGTTTGGTTCCACCGGGGTTTAAAGGATAAATTTAGAAACCGGGTTTTTTCAAGAAACCCGGTTTTTGTCGTACAATCAATCAAGGAGCTAAACGAGCTTTTTTGAGGCGAGATTTTTCATACCACGCCGCTACATCGGGCATCCATTCTTGAAAATGAGGCCAAATTAATTCGCAGAGTTTTTGCGCTTCTAATTGGGCGTCTAACTTCCAGCGCATATCCAAGATGTGCATTAAAGAACGGGGATTTACAGACATTACCCAATGCTGACGCACATCAAAGGGAATGATACCTCGGGCGTGTTCTTCTGAAGTACCTTCGGCGATTAGTTGCTGGTAACGTTTAGCTGCTTCCAGACACCACTGCATATCCCGTTGACGCTGTTCTGGGGTGTATTCATAGCGTTTCCCCTGGCGATCGGCGTAGTCACCCACCGGACGGAGGTAAAATACTTCCTCAATGTCTCGGTTTCCTGTCGCCGCATCTACTATCCTTTGACCAGTATAGCGGTTAGAGTTATGAACCACCATCCCATTGGCTACAAAATTATGCCAAGGTCCTGCCACCTCTAAATCATAGGTCATCTGGGCACCCAGGAATTCAACGCTTTTCACCTTCACCGGATGCGATCGCAGTTTCCGGGATGATTTGGGTTTATAGTTCCATTGTTGAGGTTCAATAAGTTTATCATAATATTTATGCGGCTGTAATCGATCGGCTCTAAGTTCAGCTATAATTCCATTACACATAACATCACCAATTTTGGTGATGGCGGCAACAGTGTTATCTGTATGGGTGACTAAACCAACAGCTTCCCCCATCGTCTGCCAACCTTCTGAGGTAAATAAACGGTGATTGGCAGTACAATCGAGGGTTTTACCATCCTCTAAAGTCAGGCGATAAACAGGTTGAATGCCTTTGGCAATCACATCTTTAAGATGCCCCACCTCAAATAACCCAGTTTCTTCATTAAGAACCCTTAACTGCATTTTTCTGATGCGGGTTTTGCAATCACGGCGATACTCTCCAGGAGGTTCCCCCTGCCTGCCTTTGATAGACCGTTGGCGAATGGCTTTTTCCCCATTAGTCCACAAATCGTAAAGTTCCGCAATTTTGATTTTGCGCAAACCACCGCCATCAGACTTGACAAATGTTACCTCAGTGTTTCCCGCCAGACATTGCACATCAAAGCTAATGCCTACCCTGTGAGTGCGGACCTGCTGCATAACACTGTGGGGAAAATAGCCGCAGTTCAGCGTAATTTGTGGGTGTTCCAGAGGTCCAAAATGACCTCTATCTCCCGCTAATAGCCGCTTCACGATAATTTCGCCACATTTAGCCTCGTCGGGCCAGCGTAGCCGATCGGCCACCACCAATTCCTCACTATAATCCTGGTGCATAGCGGCATAAACCACCTGCTGGGGATTAGGGGTTTTAGCAATAACTTCTACTCTAAACCGCTCCATGATGCTTAGCACCCCAATTATCAGCATTTTTATCATAAAATAATCAATTTTGTTTGTCAATACTTACCAGCAAAAATTTTACAAAATTTATATATTGTCCTTTGTCCCTTGTCCCTTGGAGAAGAAACCGGGTTTCTGCAATCATCTTTGTGTTTTAACCGAGATTTGGTTAAGAAACCCGGTTTCTGGCGAACCAATGACCAAGGACAAATGACCAATAACAATCATCCTTCCTCATCGCGAGTAGCCAGACCCCCCACAAACGCCCCTAAAATCGTCCCCGTCCAGAGCCCCGCCGTACTCCCTTTCCAAACCGCTCCTGGTGAAACCCAAGCCTGACAAAAAACATTTAAACCCTGGGGCTGACTTTGACAAGAAGAAGTGTGAACTAGCCAGCTCATTTGTCCGCCAAAGTAGGAACCAAATAATCCCGATGACAAGGCGGCAAACGTGCAAATCATTATTCGTTTTTGAGATTTATTAGCCTTCATATAACTGTTTGAGTGACAGAGCTAAATTTTTTCAAAAATTGCCACTTATAGTCATTTCAAATAAGAGTGAGGATGGTTTTTTGGTTAAACCCCACATCCGCTCCGCCCTCACCCCCGTCCCCTCTCCCAGGTAGGGAGAGGGGAGACGAGAACACACACGGGGGCATCGCGGTCTTACTCCCCTTTCTCCCTTTTTGGGAGAAAGGGGTTGGGGGATAGAGGGCAACTCTCTGGCTTGTCTCATGGTTATTTGAAATCACTATATTAGGAAACCCTCCATAAGGCTATCCCGTACATCAGCCTTTTGAAACAATGCTATAATACATTTGCACCAACCCCGAATCATAGGTAATGATATTTTTTAACTCCAGGACAGTAGCCAATTCACTGTCCCGGTAAATCAGGGGGATACCATCGCCTAAAATAATTGGGTGAACCGATAAAATCAGCTCATCCACTAAACCCCACCGCAAAAAATGATAAATTATCTCTCCTCCCCCGACTAACCAAATGTCCTGGCCGGGTTGGTGGCGCAGTTGATTGATAAACTCCTTTAAATCACCCCCGATAAACTCTACATTATCATCTGTTTCTCCCGCTCTCGTTTGAGAAACCACAAAACCCGCCTTGCCTTGGTATGGGTATTCCCCAAAACCCAAAACTTGCTCGTAAGTCTTCCTCCCCATCACCACCGTGTCAATTCCCGCCATAAAATCAGACGTACCATAATCTTGATCCGTGAATAACCAATCAATATCGCCATTTTTTCTCGCAATGTAACCGTCAAGACTAGCTGCAATAAACAAGCAAACTTTTTTCATAATATCTCAGCCTCCAGCCAAGCTACACCAGTAAAAAATCCCATCTTCCCATCCTTCCCCCGGTCGGTGAGCGAAGCCGAACCACTGCTCCCCTGCATCCCTGCCCCCCAGCCCCCCAGCTCCCCGGTCGGTGAGCGAAGCCGAACCGCTACCCCCTCACCTCCAACCTCCCCCGCGCCTCTGGGTGACTGGCAAGGTAATCACCCAGCCAAGCCCAACCCTGTGCCAGCAGTTCATCCAAAGTGCGGACCTGCCACAACCGGGCGGTGCGGTCAGCGGATGCAGTGGCGATGCTTTGGCCATCGGGACTGAAACTGACGCTCCATACCCTATCTTGATGTCCGGTGAATTCCACTATCTGATTACCTGACAAATCCCACAACCGAGCAGTGCGGTCAGCGGATGCAGTGGCGATGCTTTGGCCATCGGGACTGAAACTGACGCTCCATACCCAGTCTTGATGTCCGGTGAATTCCACTATCTGATTACCTGACAAATCCCACAACCGGGCGGTGCCGTCATCAGATGCAGTGGCGATGCTTTGGCCATCGGGACTGAAACTGATGCTCCATACCCTGTCTTGATGTCCGGTGAATTCCACTATCTGATTACCTGACAAATCCCACAACCGAGCAG
>DVDU01000005.1 GCA_015296065.1 Oscillatoriaceae cyanobacterium M33_DOE_052
ACTCCCCACACTCCCCACACTCCCCACACTCCCCACACTCCCCACACTCCCCACACTCCCCACACTCCCCACACTCCCCATCCCCACCGCCGCCACTGTGGGTATATCCTCATTTGGATGGGGAAGTGCGGGGTGTTTTGGCGCGGGTGAAAGGGTTACTGGGGGATGGTGTCCCGGCGAAAGATATTGCGATCGTGGTGCGGGATGAGGGGTTATATGGTCCCCTGCTGCTGGATGTGGCGTGGGAGTTTGATGTGCCGTTAAGGGCTCTTTATGCGATCGCAATGCCGGGGACGCGGTTGGGTTCTTGGGTTCGATCGCTCCTAGAAACCGTCAATGCTGGTTTGCCCTTTGAAGCCACGGCCCGCCTCCTCAATCATCCCCTCTGTGGGCGATTCTCCAGTACCGGTTTACCGCCAGAAGTATGGGCCACCGCTCGGGCAACTCATCCCGACAGTATCGCCGCTTGGGGCACTCTCGGTGTAGATTTATCTATCCTATCTTGGCCCGCCACCGATCGCCGGGATAACTGGGTGCAGCGGCTGCAAAATGTCCTTGATACTTTCCAAGTCCGACACCGTGCCGCTCGGTGGGCGCGGGAAGCGGTAGCTTACTATAAGCTCCAAGAAAGTTTGGTGGATTTGTCCCAACCAGAAGCGGAAATCCTCACTTTAGAGCGGTGGGGGGCAGAAATATCCCAATTACTGGCGATGTTGACTGTGCCAGCGGCTCCCGGACGTGGTGGGGTAGAACTACATTCGCCCGTTTCTATGATGGGGACAAAATATGACCATGTTTTTGTCCTGGGGATGGGAGAGGGAATGTTTCCCCAACCGGTTTCTATCTCATTTCCTGGATTAATTAATTTCAAACCGAGTCCCCCCGACTCCTCCCCCCCCCGTCTCCCTATTCCTGGGCCTGTGGAAATGGCCGAAAGGGAAGCGCGTGCTTTTTGGTCGCTGCTGCAAGCGGCTGCGGGGAACCTGACCCTATCTTATCCCCTGGTGGTGCGGCGGCAAGAAATTATCCCTAGTCCTTTTCTTGTGCAATTAGGATGTGTGGGTGTGGCGCCGGAAACCATGCCCGTGGCTAGTGTGGAGGAGGCACGACGGGTTTATTTAACGAGTATGGGGGGTAACAAAGGGGTGGAAGACTCGGTGATCAAATCAGCTTATCAGGCTTGGCGGGTGGAGGTGCGCCGGGAAAGTGGGGCGTTACCGGATGAGTATGATGGGGTGGTGGGTTTGCCTCTGTCTGTGGCGCAACAAAAATTCAGTCCTTCGCAGTTGACGAATTTGGGGCAATGTCCTTTCAAATGG
Source organism: Oscillatoriaceae cyanobacterium M33_DOE_052 (assembly GCA_015296065.1). Taxonomy (GTDB): domain Bacteria; phylum Cyanobacteriota; class Cyanobacteriia; order Cyanobacteriales; family Laspinemataceae; genus Koinonema. Next base: position 1,320 of record DVDU01000005.1, read on the forward strand.
TTTGCTGGTCGGGTTTTGCGTTTGGCAGAACTGACGGAGGCGGAAACGGAACTGAGTATGAGTTTACGGGGGCGTCTGTATCACCGGACTCTCGATATTGCTTGTAAATTAGTTGTGGGGCTAAATGCTGAGATTAAAAATGAACTGTTAACCCATTTGGATGCGGCTTTTTTGAAGGCGGAACAGGTGGAAAATTTGCCGCCGCTTCCGGCTTGGGGGGCGCGTCGTCAGGAACATTTGGCCACTCTGCGTCAGACGATACAGACGCCTGATTTTTTGCCGGAGGGAGCGGCGGTGTTGATGACGGAACGGCGGTTTGAGGGGGAGTGGTATGGGTTGCGGGTGGCTGGGGTGATCGATCGGGTCGATCGCACGGCGGAGGGTTTGGCCATTATCGATTATAAAACCAGTTCCCAACCACCGAAAGGGGCTAAAGATGGTGATGATAAGCCTAAATTTGATATTCAATTACCTTTGTATATGCAGCTAGCCGAAACGGCGCTTTTTCCTGGGGAAAAAGTGGCGGTGGCTTATTACTATTCCCTGACGAAGGGGACGATTTTAAAAAAAGTCGAGTTGGAGGAGGATGCTTTGGCTCAGTTCGCTAATAATGTGAAAGTGCGCTTACAAACGGGGCAGTTTCCTGTACAACCGGATGTGGAGCGGGAGGCTTGCCGTTACTGTCCTTACGATTTAGTTTGCCGCGCCGGGTCACGGCTGAATCGCAAGTGAAATTGTCTGTATCAGTAGCAGCAAGCTGGCTCCACTTTACCTGTTAGTCAGCAAAATATCGGCGTAACAGGTCTTTCCCGGGCTCTCCCATATCTTTGAGCATGAGGTGAATTAGCTTGAGCGCCATCGGTGATGGGGTGGCATGGGCATTTTCCCACCGGTTGACGGTACGGAAGGTGACACCCAACTTGGCGGCAAACTGCTCTTGGGTCAGAGACTGACGCGAGCGCAAGGCTCTGACTAGCTCGGCTAGTTCTGGCTGCTGTGTAATGTTCATCGATCGCTATTAAGAACTACGAGATTTTAGTATAAGACAATAAGTATAATTTCTGTCGCCATTTATATTTCTTTACATTGCGATGTGATGGATTTAAAATAATTTTCTGGCCAAAAAATTAATAATTGATTGTCATTGGTCATTGGGAACAAGTCCCTTGTGCCTTGTCCCTTGGAGGAGAAACCGGGTTTCTGTGACGGAGAAGAAACCCGGTTTCTGCGATCGCTTCTGCATCATCGCCAAGACCTGGTTAAGAAACCGGGTTTCTGGCGGACAATAACAAATGACCAATGACCAATGACCAATGACCAATGACAAACGAATGAATCTAACTCCCCAGCAACAAACAGCAGCTAGTGCTAAAGCCAGTGTGGCAGTCATCGCGGGTGCGGGTACGGGCAAAACCCATATGCTGGCAGCGCGTTATTTGCATCACATCACCAGTCACGGGTTATCGCCGTTGCAGGTAGTGGCTTGTACGTTTACGGAGAAGGCGGCGGCGGAGTTGCGTCATCGCATCCGCCAAGGGATGCAAACTGGAAGCCAGTTTGATGGGTTGCAAGTGCGATCGGAGCTGGAAGCTGCCTTTATTGGCACGATTCACGGTCTCGCGGCCCGCATCTGTAGGGAACATCCGGCGGCAGCGGGCGTTCCCCCAGATTTTACGGTTTTGGACGAAATCGCACCTTTAGGATTGGGAAGTACGGGTAAAATTTGGCTGGTAGGACAGTTAGACCTCGCTTTGGATAGTCTGCCAGATGAGATTTACGAGAAAATCCCTTACTCGCTGCTGCGTCAGATATTGGCGGCTTTATTGGCTGACCCCATTGCTGCGGAAAAAGCTCTGGCGGTGAAGGTTTCCGCTGATGATATGGCATCAAAACTACGGCAACAAGCCTTAGAACAATTGCAGCGGGAGGCGGGGTGGCGTGATGCCATAGAAACTCTGGGTCAGTTTGCTGGTCCGGTATCCGATCGGCGGGAACAAGCCCGCCAAGATGCCTTAAATGCTTTACAACTACTAGAAACTGACCCACCGCAAGCCTTAGAAAACCTCAACAGTATCTCCCTCAAGGGGGGGAGTAAGAAACAATGGCCTGATGGGGGATTTCAGGAAATTAGCGATGCTATTTCTACTTTGAAAAATATTAGCAAAAAAGCTGTTAAATACATTAATTTACAACCGGGTGCTGCTGATGAGCAAATGGCGCAAATGTTGCCGGTATTGCGGCGGGCTTTTGAATTAAGCCGCGATTTGATTGCTCAAGCTAAGCGCAAGGCGCGAGTGCTGGATTTTGCGGATTTGGAAGTGTATGCGAGAAAAGCGCTCCAAAATGCTGAAGTGCGGGAATATTATGCCCAGCAGTGGCAAGCATTTTTAGTTGATGAATTTCAAGATACTAACCCGGTGCAGGGAGAAATTCTGGAGTTATTATTAGACAGAGAGACGCGGGATAAAAATTCGGCGATTTTGACGATCGTGGGGGACGCGAAGCAGTCTATCTATGGTTTCCGCCGTGCGAATGTAGAATTATTTCACCAATGGCAGGAGCGCATTGTTGCTGGTGGCGGCGAAGTGGTGGAACTGGCTACCAGTTTTAGGACTAATACACAGTTAGTGCAAAATGTCAATAGCATTTTTCAGCCAATTTTGGGAAATTTGCATCAAAATTTAGATGCCAACCGCTCAGCTCCCAATGCCGGTCCCTATATCCAGGCGGGGGCGGTGAGCGGGGATAAGGGGATAAATGCGGAGCGCTGCCGTCAGGCGGAGGCTCAGTACATTGCTAGTCAGGTTAAGCAGTGGTTATCTGAGCCGATGTTGGTGCATGACAAACAGGGTGACGAAATTCGGCATATTGCCCCCGGAGATATTGCCATTCTCTCGCGCACTTGGGACCCCCTGGAACTGTACGGGGAAGCTCTCGCCAGTGCGGGTATTCCTACGGTACTGGCTAGCGGGGGTAGTTTGCTGGACACGCGGGAGGCGAAAGATGCTCTGGCTCTGTTGCGGTTTTTGGCGGACCCGGCTGATGATATTGCCCTGGTGGCGCTGTTGCGGAGTCCGTTTTTTGCTCTGAGCGATCGGATACTCTTCCAGGCTGTCACTAAAGAGGATATTTCCTGGTGGCAGAGAATAAAAGCATCAGAAATACCAGAGTTACGTCATCCCGTCGCCGTATTAGGGCAACTTTTAGCAGAACGTCACAGCGAAGCTCCCACCCGTTTGCTGCAAATAGCCGATCGACTCACTGGTTATACCGCAGTTATTGCCAATATGCCGGGAGCAGCTCGACGGGAGGCAGACGGGCGGGGGTTTATGGACTTATTGCGGCAACTCCAAGGGGGAAACTACGATATCTTTACCGTTGTCCGCCAGTTGGAGCAGTTGCAGGCTGGGGAAATATCTGTACCTCGCCCGCCCCTAGAAGCCAAAAATGCCGTAGCTTTAATGACAGTCCATGCTGCGAAAGGTTTGGAATGGCCCGTGGTGGTAGTGCCAGACTTGGCTCGGGGTTCTAAAAACTTCTCCCCTCCAGTGTATTTTGACCCCAACTGGGGGGTGGGGATGCAGTTATCGGATGAAGAAGGGAACGACCAAAAGCCGGTAGCTTATTTGTGGTTGGAAAATTTGCGTCAGTCACGGGAGGCGGCGGAGATGCGGCGGGTATTATACGTGGCTTTGACGCGGGCGCGGGATAATATATTGCTGACGGCAGCGGCGAACAAAGGGGGCGCTTTTGAGGGGCTGCTTCCCGGACTTCTCGCTGCTCATATCCCCATCCAACCTATTCCGCTCACGGTTGATGACTTATCGCCCCCCTGTGCGAGTCTCCCAGAGCCACCCATACCCCCCAGTTCCCCGCCGTTACTCGGTTCTGTGGGTTCTGGTTTGTTTGAACTTCCGGTGACGGCTTTGAGTGAGTACGATCGCTGTCCCAAACGGTTTCATTACCGGTTTGTGGAAGGGCATCCCGGTACAGGTAGCGGTCCCGCCATCAGTCAGCGCGTCGGGACTTTAGTTCACTTTGCCCTAGAGCGGGATGTCCGCAGTGTGGAGATTTTATCTTTATTTGATTTATCTTTGCCTCGGGAATATGTGGAAGAGGCATTATCTCTGTGTCTGCGTTGGGACCAACTCCCCATTTATCAGGCTTATCGCCAAGCTAAGACGGAGCGGGAACGCCATATTACTTTAAATATTGACGGGTTACAACTGGTGGGTGTGGTGGACTTATTGGGGCCAGACTTTGTGCTGGACTTCAAAACTGACGCCGATCGCTCCCCCCACCATCATCGCTTTCAACTTTGGGCTTACGCCGAAGCCACCCAGCGTCCCCAAGCGCATATCGCTTATCTACGTCACGACTATCTTTATACTTTCCCCGCCGACTATTTCCGCGATGCTGGTGTCGAGGTTAAGAGTTTGGTTAAAGGTATTCTCGCTGGCGACTATCCCCCCCATTCCTGGCCCGCCAACTGCCATACTTGTCCTTATGCGGAAATTTGCCCAGAATGCTGCTCCTTGGGTTCAGAGGTGCAGGGGGAAGATTTGCCGTTTTGATTTGTCATTTGTCATTTGTCATTTGTCCTTGGTCATTTGTCTAACAGAAACTGGGTTTCTTGCGTAGCGCCTCGGTCTAAGCCTGAAGATTTGGTTAAGAAACCCGGTTTCTCCTCCCTCCCTTGCTATATTTGTCATTATCCAGAAATTTGCCGGGAATGCTGCTCCGTGGAGTCAGATTTTGTGGGCGAATATTTGCCGTTTTGAAGGTAATTGGATGGCAATTGAAATGAAAATCAAATTATTCATATCAATAGCTGTAGTTGTGATGGGCTTGCTGGCGGTTCAGTTGCCGGTGAAAGCAGAAAAAGTATGCCTTGTTACCGACCCCACGGACAGTCCCTTGAATGTGCGCGATCGACCCAACGGTGAGATAATTAACGCACTGAAAAATGGGAGAGAGGTTTACATTCACGAAATAGCACTTGACGAGCAAAATCGCTCTTGGGCAAAAGTTGGCGGTTACTATGAAGGCGAATACAGAATCTGGGGATGGGTATTTCGGGAGTTTATCAGTTGCTATGAGCGCTAAATTTTGACGCCTATCAATTTAGGACACAACATATCTTCGAGGGAGTGTAGAAGTCTTCTACCTCTGCTTTGGTAGCGAGGGACTGCTATAAGTTAAGTTGTGTAGGGTGGGCAGTGCCCACTACTGCTAATGGTTATGAAGAGAATTTTCGGTCAGGCACTGCCCACCCTACTACTACTTGGTCATTTGTCCTTTGTCCTTGGTCATTTGATTGTTTATCCAAGTGACAAGTGACAAGTGACAAGTGACAAGTGACAAGTGTCTTTTTTCATTGGACAAATGACAAGTGACAAGGGACAAAGGACAAATGACAATTACCTATGCTATCATAGGAGGGTAAAATAAATTTAGCCAAAATCCCAATTCTCATTATGACTGAATTGCTAGAACAAGCAATCGCCAAATTAAGAATGTTACCGGAGAGAGAACAAGAGGCGATCGTCTCTCGTTTGTTGGCTGAAATTGAAGCAGAACAAGCCTGGGAAAGTCGCTTTGTCGCCACCACAGATGACCAGTGGAACCGGTTAACTCAGATGGTGCATCAAGATATCCAAGACGGAGAGATTATGCCTTTGGATGAAGTTTTTCCGGCTCAGCCATGAAGTCAAGCGTAACTAAAACTTTTCGGAAGCAGCTAGAGCAATTGCCAATCTCCGTGCAGGAGCAAGCAGAAAAAGCCTATGAACTCTGGCGGCAATAGCCTTACCACAACAGCCTTCAATTTAAACGAGTTAGTCCAAGACAGCCAATTTATTCAGTTCGGATAAGTCTTAACTATCGAGCGCTAGGGCTATGGGATGCGGATAATCACATATACTGGTTTTGGATTGGTGCGCATGATGAGTATGAGGAGTTGTTAAAAAGACTCTGATTTCCCATTGGTAATTTGTCTAACAGAAACCGGGTTTCTTGCATAGTGCCTCTGTCCCAGCATGAGGATTTAGTTAAGAAACCGGGTTTCTATACCACGCTTTCTCCTCCCCTCTCATTCCTCTTCTAAGTCAAAATATACCCTAGCGTACAATTCAGCAAAAGTAATTTGAAACTCCACTGCTGCCAGAGCTAATACGCTATTCTCTCCATTATACTCGGTCAAGACCCATTGATTTGTCGCAGTTTTCACATACTGCGCTACATAATATTTAGTTTGGTCTATTAAAATATATTCCTTAAATTCCGGGAGAGAGCGATAAAAATCAAATTTATCTCCCTTATCATAATTTCTCGTGGATGATGATAGCACCTCCACGATTAACAAAGGATTGGTGACAGTGGTTTTGCCCTTACCTTCATAAACCGGATTTCCCCGAATCACCATCACATCGGGATAGATGTAGCGGTTATGCTGGGGAATCCATAGACGCACATCACCAGCGTAGATATCGTAATCTTGCTGGTTAATATTCAGGGGAAATTTCCGGCAAAAGTTCAGGCAAATTTTGTTATGGTTCGTTGTGCCACCAGTCATCGGTACTATTTCTCCATCATGGTATTCGTTTTTGTACGCGGCGGTTTCTTCTAGAGCGAGATATTCTTCCCGCGTGTAAAGGCGCTTTTCGGTGGGAACTAGCATTGGGCTGGCCTCCTGGATTCTAATTTAGGTGGCTGATTCTATCGTAAACTAGCGGTGGCTTGCTACATCTTACCCCATGTTCAACCCCAAAAATTTAATTGCAGATTCTTAACCATTCATATGCCGGACAACGGGGAGGGAATGGGGCAAATGGGTGAAAGCACTTCAGAGAGAAGACCAAGACGACTTTTTCATCTTTATTTAAACTTCTTCACGGCATCCCCTGCATAATTTTGCCCAATCTTCCCCAATAAGTATATAGGTGCCTACCAAAGCCCCATCGAGGCCCTCCCCTTTCCGGCGGGGGAGGACCCAGGATGGGTTTTCGCGATCTTTCAACCGGACAATTAAGGCAGGAGAGCCCTGTTCCTGATCGCTGATGCGTTCCGGTCAAACAATCATCAACCGACCCCTAACAATATGCTGATTAATTTGGCAACAAAAATTTCTCCTAAGCAGGTAGGTTTGGCCCTCATCATCTCCATCATGGCCGCCGAAGCTATGCCGATGATTGCCAGAGCCCTGTCTGGAGAACAATCTAAGCATTTGAAGCAAGCACAACCATCAGTTATCGCGCAGAGAAATACGATCGAAGTCAGTCCGACTGGCAGTGTCCGCACGATTACTGCAGCGCTGCAACAAGCAACTAGCGGCACAACGATCCAACTGGCTCCCGGCACTTACGGACCGTCAGAAACTTTTCCCCTGGAATTAAAAGAAGGTGTGATTTTGAAGGGGAATGAAGGTGCTTTGGGCGCTGGGGTGGTGATTACTGGTGGCGGGCGACACCTCAGCCGGACTTATTCTAACCAAAATGTGACGATCGTCGCCCAGACAAACACAGAAATCATCGGCGTCACTGTCACTAACCCGAACACGCGAGGCACTGGTATTTGGGTAGAAAACGCCGACCCCATCATCCGCAACAGCAGTTTTATCGACAACAACCGCGAAGGCATTTTTGCCGCTGGTAGTGCCGTTCCCAAAATTGAGAACAATCAGTTTATCAATAATAAGGGAAATGGTGTCACCCTCGTAGGCCAATCTAGTGGACAAGTGCGGAGCAATGTGTTTGATAACACTGGGTTTGGCGTGACCGTGGGAAAAGAGGCGGCGCCTTTGATTGTGTCTAACCAAATCAAAAACAATCGCGCTGGGATTATGATTAATGACCAAGCGCGTCCCACCCTCCAAGATAACACCATTGAAAACAACAAGGAGTATGGGATATTTGTAGGGAAAGAAGCCCAGCCAAATTTGCTCAACAACACTTTTCGGAGCAATGGCCAAGATGTATATGACCAGAAGACTGCTCCACCGCCTCCCCCCCTTCCCCCTGAACCGGAGTCCTTACCCCCGGCGCCCTAACATCTAATTTGCATTTTTTGGGGGCGATCGCTCCTGGATTGCCCCTACACTCCTCTTTCTCCCCGTCGTTTGTTTGGGCTAAAGCCCAACTACGAGCCAAGATGGGGCTAAAGCCCAACTACGAGCCTCAGCCCCAAACTATGTCTAAATCAAGGATAAAACCGGGTAAAATAGATTCACCGGATAAAGTGGCGGGAGTTTCTAGAATTTCCGGGAGTTGACCAGGGCGATAGATTTCCACGCGGCGATTTTGGCGCTGAATTAACCAGGCTAATTGCACGCCACTGGCGATATATTCTTGCATTTTGGCTTGGGTGGTGGCTAAACTATCACTAGGGGAGAGTAATTCTAGGACAAAATCTGGGGCGATCGGCGGGAATTTTTCCTTTTGTTCTGGGGTGAGGCTGTCCCATCTCTCTTGTCTCACCCACGCCACATCGGGAGACCTGTCCCCCCCTTGTGGAAGTTTAAAGCCGGTAGAAGAATCAAACACCTTGCCTAATTTGGTGCGGCGGTTCCAAATCCCAAATTCTACGATAATTTCCGCATTACGATTGCCAGTTTCGCCGCCAGTGGGGGACATGATAATAATTTCTCCTTGGGGATTACGTTCAAATTTAATATCCGGGTTAGCGCGACATAGTTGATAAAATTGGTCGTCACTAATGGTGATAATGGGGTTAAAATTGATAGTAACAGCAGTCATTGTCATTTTTCCTCCTTTATCATTTTACCTCCCTCTCCCGACTTGGGAGAGGGGCGGGGGTGAGGGCTCGCCTTAATTGTAGCATAAATATTGATTCAAAATTGGTAGGTGATGTTATCCCAAGATGTCACTAGAGTTAAAAATTACGTCAGGAAAGGCGAGAATATTCAGAGTGGCTCCGGGGAGGATGGGCTGGATGGTTTGGTAACTGTTGCCGTCAGAATCGCGGTAAATTTCTACACAGGACTGATTGAGGTCGATTAGCCAGACTTCCGGGATGCGGTTTTTGGCATAGAGGGGTATTTTTACATCTCGGTCATAACCGATACTGGTATCGGCAACTTCCACTAATAAAAATATATCAGATTTTTGGGGATTGCCGTGTTGGTAAAAGTCAGGACGGCGACGCAATAAGGCGATATCCGGTTGCGGTTCCGAGTTATCATCTAAAATCACTGGGTTTTGTGGCCACACAATTGATTTTTCTGCCAAATGCTGACTGAACAAAGCATTAAGCCGAGCCACACAAGCCGCATGGCGGGAACCGATGGGGGACATTTGAATTAGTTCTCCTGTGATTAGTTCAAGCCGATCGCTCTCTGGAAACATCCCAATTTCTATCATTTGATGATATTCTGTCACCGTAAATAACCGTCGTTGCAATTGCACTGACATAATTGCCTCCTGGTGTCTATATCCTTTTTTTACACTCAAGCCCAACTACCAACCTAGTCCCCCGTCTTCTCATCCCCCCATTATCCCCAAATCACTTGTAAATTCAGGATAAAACCGGGGAGAACATCTTCACCGGATAGAGTAGCGGGATTTTCTAATAATTCGGGTTCTTGGTGGGGTCGATAAATTGTGACTTGGCGATTTTTGGGGTCAATTAACCACCCCAACCGAGTGCCATTATCTCGGTATTCCTCCATTTTATCTTGGAGGGGTTTTAAACTATCGCTGGCTGACCTTAATTCTACCACAAAATCAGGAGCAAAAGGCAGAAATTTTTCTTGTTGTTCGGGAGTTAGTGCGTTCCATTTGGTTAAGGGAATCCAGGAGGCATCAGGAGACCGATCGCCCCCGTTAGGCAGTTTAAAACCGGTGGAAGAGTCAAAAGCAATGCCTAATTGAGTTTGGCGGTTCCATAAGCCCAATTCTAGGTTAAGAGCGGAGTTGCGTTTTCCGGTTCCTCCTCCAGTTGGTGGCATGATAATTAAATCTCCATTGGCACTACGTTCTAATTTTAATTCTCGGTTCGCTGCACAAAGCTGCTCAAATTGTTCGGTGGTGATGGGAGCAGTGGCGGGATTTTTTAAAATTACTGCAGTCATATTCTGAATCTCCTTAGTGGCTCTCCCAAGGTCAATTATAGCAGAGACTCGGAGACGGGGGAGATTCTGTAGGGGCGATAGCATTCGCGCCCAAAACCCTCGGTAAAACGAAAAATGCTGTTTCGCGAATGCTTCGCCCTCCGACGCGGAGACGGAGGAACGGGGATTTTCTGTAGAAACCCGGTTTCTGAAACCATAAACTATGTTACAATGCACAATTGCACTTAGGCTGATGTGGTGGTATGGTGGTAAAACCAGAAGCGGGTCAAATTGTCCGAGTTCGATCGCGCCAATACTTAGTGGAAGAGGTAATCATCCCCCCCCGCGATACAGTGGGGGATACCACAGTTTGCCTTTCTTGTTTGGACGATGACGATCAGGGGAAAACCCTGGAAGTATTTTGGGAAAGGGAAGTTGAGGCCCGCATCTTGGGGGCAGCTTCCTGGGAAGCCGTAACTAGCAAGGGATTTGATAACCCCCGGTATTTCTCCGCTTATTACCACGCTTTGCGGTGGAATTGCGTTACTTCCACCAATCCCAAGCTGTTTCAGGCTCCCTATCGAGCCGGAATTGAAGTTAAAACCTATCAACTCGAACCCTTGAGAAAAGCCCTGTTGATGCCAAGGGTATCAATTTTTATTGCTGATGATGTGGGTTTGGGCAAGACAATTGAAGCGGGGCTCATCTTGCGCGAAATGCTGATGCGGCAGAAAATTAAGCGGGTGGTGATTTCCTGTCCGCCATCAGTGGTGAGACAATGGCAAGAGGAAATGGAAAGCCGATTTGGATTGCAATTCCAGATTTTTGACCGCGAATTTATCGCCGCTAAGCAACGAGAACTCGGTTACGGGATTAACCCCTGGACAACCTCAAATCAGTTCATTATTTCCCATGCTCTGCTTCGGGATGAAGCCTACGCCGGACCCCTGCGGGATTGGTTGGGCAACTGGAACGCGGGCTCAATGCTGATTCTCGATGAAGCCCACAACGCCGCCCCAGCTACTAGCTCCCGCTATGCGATCGACTCGCAACTAACTAAAACAGTGCGGGATTTAGCCCCTCGCTTTGAGCATAAACTATTTTTGTCCGCTACGCCTCACAATGGTCATTCTAATAGCTTTACCGCCTTGCTGGAAATGCTCGATCCCTTGCGTTTCTGTCGCGGAGTCCCAGTAAATCAGGGTTTACTCCAGAGTGTGATGGTACGACGACTCAAGCAAGATTTGTGGGCAATAAATCCTGGTGATTTCCCGGAACGCCTAATTATTCCCATTGTGGTTGACGGACTACCAGAAGACGCCCCAGAGCTAAAATTAGCCCGCCTGCTCCAAGAATATCGCAATTGTCGCACCGAACGGCTCCAAACAGCTAGCAAGTCAGTGCAAAATACCGCCGCTCTGGTGATGACATCCCTGCAAAAACGTTTATTATCTTCTATAGAAGCATTTGCCAGAACCTTAAAATTTCACCGAGCTGCTATTGCAACTCAAGCGGAAAAACGCCGAGCTGCCAGAAACTTTCCTCTGCTACAAGAAACCCCTGGAGCTGATGACGATCGCGCCGAAATACCGGAACAAGACATCCAGGCGGAAGAAGATATCCAAATGACCGCCGCCACCCAATCTGACCCGACCACAATTAGTCAGCGGGAATTGGAATTATTAGAAGAAATGACCGAAATTGCCCAGCAAAGCCGCTATCAGTCCGATGGACGCATCGCCAAACTGGTAGAATGGATTAAACAAAATCAATGTCCCGACCTCGGGCAACCGGGAGCCCAATGGAATCATCGCCGCATCTTAATTTTTACCGAATATGTGGATACTAAGGGATACTTAGAAAAGCAACTTAGCCAAGCGATCGCCCATTCTGACCAGGAATACAAGCGCATCGAAACCTTTACCGGTGGTATGAGCGAAGACCGCCGAGAGCAAATCAAATCAGCCTTTAACGCCGACCCCAAAGACCATCCTTTGCGGATTTTAATCGCCACCGACGCCGCCCGGGAAGGCATCAACCTGCAAAACTACTGCGCCGATTTGTTCCATTTTGATATACCCTGGAATCCCAGCCGCATGGAACAGCGCAACGGTCGGATTGACCGCAAACTGCAGCGGGAACCACAGGTGAGATGTCACTATTTCTATTTACGCCAAAGACCCGAAGACCGGGTATTGGATGTATTGATGAAAAAAACCAACATCATTAAACAGGAGTTAGGCAGTCTTTCCCCGGTTATCCATAAAAATATTGCCCAAATTTTAGAAAATGGCATTTGGGCGGAAAATGAAGCCAGTTTGGCCGCCGATATCGATCGCGCCGCGAGCCCGGAAGAAGCCGCCCAACAGAAAAAAACCGCCGTCACCACCGAACTAGAACCCACTCGGAAGCCCCAGTCAGAGCTGGCCCAGGAGCAAACCATACTAGAAGATATGCTCCGGGAGGCCAAACGTTGGCTCGCACTAGACGATCGCCTATTTCGCGATGCCCTCTGCGCCTCCCTAGAAATCATGGGTGCCCCAACCCTCACCCCCCTTGACCCCAACGCCGCCGTTAACGACCCAGAGCGGGCTCTCTGGCAAATTCCACTTTTGCACGAACGCGAGGGAGCGGCCCCCGCTTGGGCCAACGTCCTCGACAGTCTGCGACCACCCCGGAAAAAAGGCCAACAATTCTGGCAATGGCGCCAAGAAACAACAATTCGCCCCGTCGTGTTCCGCGACCCCGGAAACCTCAGCGGCGAAGTCGTTCACCTGCATTTAGAGCATCGTCTCGTCCGGCGACTCTTGGCCCGGTTTCTTTCCCAAGGCTTCGTTTATCACGAACTTAGCCGAGCCTGCATCTGTTTCACCGACGACCCCGTGCCCAAAGTGCTGATTTTAGGTCGCTTATCCCTCTATGGTAATGGCGCCTCCCGCCTTCACGATGAAATTATCGCCGTCGCCGCCGAGTGGCTCCCCCCCGAAGCTCGCGGACGTGGCAAACTGCGCCCCTTAGCCGAAAGCGAAAAAACCAACATCCTGCAAACATTAGACAACTGTCTCGCCACCCCCCGACTGCGGGACGTGCCCGAGACATTACACGATCGGTTTAAACCCTACGCCCCCAGAGACGTAGAGGACCTGCTGCCCCACCTCAACCAGCGCGCCGAAACCGCCGCCGCCAAAGCCCAAAGCCAACTAGAGCGGCGCAGCGAAAAGGAAGCCAAAGAGATGAAAGAGCTATTGGAAAAGCAGCGCGATCGAATTGTCCAACAAAAGCAGCAGTATCTAAAAGAGCAAAAAGAGCCCCTTCAGCTTAAACTCTGGCAAGACGACGAAAAGCGGCAAATAGAAGCCGACTATCGCCACTGGGACAACCGCATCACACAATTAGACCAGGAAATAGAAACCGAACCCGAGAAAATTCGCCAAAGCTATCAAATCAAAGCCCGCCGCATCGAACCCGTGGGTTTAGTCTATCTCTGGCCAGTATCAAATTGATAATTGATAATTGATAATTGATAATTAATAATTACTTATATGAATAAAACATGATTTGTAGGGGCACGGCGTCATAAATATTCATCGTTTAACCCAAATCTCGATAATGCCGTGCCCACCACAATTGATAATTGATAATTGACAATTGATAATTACTTATATGAATAAAACATAATTTGTCGGGGCACGGCGTCATAAATATTCATCGTTTAACCCAAATCTCGATAATGCCGTGCCCATCCCCAGTACAATTGATAATCACCAACCACCAACCACCAACCACCAACCACCAACTATCAACCATTAATTATCAATTATCAATTATCAATTATCAATTATAAAGGACAAACAACCAATGACTTTTGACCGCGAAACATTAGC
>DVDU01000006.1 GCA_015296065.1 Oscillatoriaceae cyanobacterium M33_DOE_052
CCACACTCCCCACCCTTCCCACACTCCCCATACTTCCCACACTCCCCATACTTCCCACACTCCCCACCCGACCCCCCTGCCCCCCTGCTCCCCTGCCCCCCTGCTCCCCTGCTCCCCTGCTCCCCCACCCATCTCCCCGTCTAGGCCAAATTCGGGGGAATTGACCCGTGTTTCCCGGGTTCAGGAATGCCGAGCTGTTTTCTGAGCTGGTCTTGGACGAGATTTTGGATGTCTTGGCGGCGAACTTCGATACCAGAGACCGACTCGTTGGGAGTTTCAAAAAAAACCAGGCTATCTACAGAATTGAGCGCCATCATCTGAAAGAGAATATGGGTGACGAGGAATTGGGCAGCGATACAAGCGCTGGTTTGGGGTGCCAGTGGACCAGTAGTGGCATCTTCGAGGGTGGGGAAGGCGTAAATCACGACTTTTTCTAGCCCTGGTTGAGCCCGATTGCTCAAAGTTGTGGTGAGCCAGCGCCCGTCGAGGGTTTGGACGATGTAATAAGACTCGTGTCGCAGCCTTTGGGACAGGAGTTTGAGCGCCGGGGCGATCGCCGCCACAATCTTGGGCGTTTGTCCATCTTGCGGGGCATTTTCGATCAGTAGTTGAATTTGTTGGTCTAAATTCATTGAGCATACAGCGATCGCGCTTGTCGATCGGTCACAAAAATCTCCATCAATTGTAGGCATTCCCCATACTCGAGTGCCCCACTCCTCATCCTCACCATCTCCCAAATTTGACTTTCCGGGTAATTCCCCTGAAGAGCCTTCCTCTCTCCAGAGTATCTCTATCTACCACTACCACCCCCAGTGGAAGCCTCATCCCCCCACCAACTTCGCCACCATTTCTTCATCGCCAGCATCCGGTTAGACCCTGATTCAGCCCGTATAATACCAACGGAAACACAATTTCCCCTCGCAGTGCTGTGTGTGACACGGGGATGTTCGGACTCTCGGCTCCCCCATAGTTGATGACAGTTCTCTGCATCCTTCCCCCAAGGGTACGGGCGAAGCCTAACACCGATAACCCCTCATTAAAACTGAGAAATTATCTGTGTGATGCAGCGGCGGTACATCAACCCCTAGTATCTAACAGCCGATATTTCAGCGGTAGGGGCGTCTCGCATGTTTCCTGAATGGGAGGAAAAGTCCTACCCTGGGAACAGGCCAAAAAATAACCATTAGGGGGGAACGGCATTTCATCCATACAATGCTGAAGATGAACATTTGGCTGGGTAAATCTTTGGTTGATTGACCTATTGGCAACGCTTTGATAAATGGTACTTAGACATCAGACTCAGACTTACTTTCTGGAACCCTTTCCGAATGTTGCTAGTCTTCAAAACCAGTCAGCTTAGGGATGCCGGATATTTTGCTTGGGTGGAGGATTAAGAGCAAATAGCGGCTCGATCAATTAATTTCGTTGCCACATTTTAAAAAATCAGGTGGGTTTTCTATAATTGGAATAATTTTCAATTATACCAAAGCAATAGCTGCATTTCTCATCAGACTAACAGATGGAATTGCTGGCAATTGCTGTATTTTTGTGAAATTATTGTGCTTAAACAAGTCAGACTATTTAGGATTTCAAAAATAACCAACTTTTAAACCTTATGATTAATTAAGGCCAATGATTTGACGACCAATTCTATTAATTCGCCATAGCTTGATGCAGTTCGTGTAAAAATATAGCAATTCTCAAATTAGGGTGAAACTGCAAAAAGACTAAAATCATTATGTTGACGGCACTTGCATTTAGTGCATTTATTTGGTCAACGCTATAAATTCAGCGTCTATATCCACATCTACCTTCATCCTATTATGTATCAGTCCGGATGAGTGTAGCTATAAAGAGAATAATTTTCAGAACCTATTGGAGCTAATACAGAAGAATTATATTTTACTGTTCAGCAAAAATATAGCAATACAGATGATTTTTATTAAAAAATAATAATTGACTGGTTGGGTTTTTAGATTATTTTTGAAGGGCTTCAATTATTTAGTGGTTTTTATATTCCCCAAAAAATTAGCGTGATTTTATTGTTGAGTAAAAAATATTGGGAGTTAAACAGTGGCTCTTTACCTAAACACCAGCGATAAATTATACGGAGAAAGGGAACAAGGCGTGAAAGAAATTTTTCAACTTATCTTTGGGGAACTAAGGGAATCAACCCGCGCTTCCGAACAGAAATGCCGAGAAGTGGCCAACCGAATAACAGCAGAAGTAAACCGGATCTGCGAGCGGAGTAAAAGGATTCAAGAATCCGCCGATATGGAGAAAGAGGCGACTAACTTGGCCAGACACCGCTTACAGCAGTGTCTAAAATATTATAAGTTAGGGTCGAGAGGAGGCAGGATAGAATTACACAGCACCTTGAGCGCGATCGTCTATCGTTATATCACCCCTCCCCAGCTTCAATCCAGCTACCAAGCGCGGTTAAACCTGATTGAAGATTTTCTCCAAGGATTTTACGTGGAATCACTGAATGCCTTTCGCCGGGAAACAGAAGTGGAGGCAAACTACAGCCCCCAAAGCCTGCTGGGGTTGGCAGAATATATGGCTTTTACAGAAAGATACGGCAAGCGGCGGATTAACCTGCCAGGGGGCCGGAACCAGCAACTGATTGTTCTAAGAGCCCAGACATTTTCCCAGCAGCAACCCCCAGAAACCCTCGTGGATATGGAAATGGTAGCCGAGGGATCGGCAATGGACTCAGACGTAGCCAGCGATACATCGGTGCAGCAGGTGCGAGAAGCGATGGTGGTGGGGGAGAAAGAGGAGGGAGATGAGGGATTACGGCAAAAGGTGATTGAGGAGTTGATGAATTACTTAGAAGAAAAAGGACAAAAAGACTGTGCCGACTATTTTGCCCTCAGATTGCAAGACTTGCCCACGTCGGAAATTGAGGAGATTCTCGGAGTGAATCCCCGTCAACGGGATTACTTGCAGCAGCGCTTCAAATATCATTTACTCAGATTTGCCCTTTCTCACCGATGGGAACTGGTACATCAGTGGTTGGAAGCCGATTTAGATCGGAACCTGGGTTTGACACCAGAGCAATGGCAAGCATTTAAAAAGCGAATCGAACCGGAGCAAGTGGAATTAGTCCACCTCAAGCAACAGGGATTGCCTGATGAAGAAATTGCCAAGACATTGGGTAGTACAGTCAACCAGATGCAAAGAAAGTGGTTTAAGCTGCTAGAAGTGGCCTGGGACGTTCGTAATAGTCCTGGTTCCTCCGGAAAAAGTCCAAAAGCAGATGAATAGGTGGTTGAGAGATGAATAGGGATGTGAAAGCTTTTACTGACCGTAGCCACTCTCAAGGTCTCCAGGAAAGTATCTTCGCGGAGGCTTTAGGAGTTGGCAACGGGGCTGCCTCAGCTTCGGCGGTTCCTGCCTCCACAGATGGAGAGGAGAATGTGGGCAGAAGCGGACAAAGCGATGCTCCGGCAGTAAGCTACCCAACTATCCCCTCACCTGTCCCTCCCAAAAACGTGATGCGAGGGAGCCAAGGTGACTTGGCGGCTAACCCCGAAACCACTGGGATTGACTCAGTAGAACCAGAAGTGAGCTGGTTCAGGGAGATGGCTGGGGAGGAAGATGGGGGAGATGGACATCTCGCATCCACAGGAGACAAAGCCCAAAAAAAATACCATACGAGACCAGGAGAGATACCAGCCGTGCAAGAACGTTATTATGCGTTGCTCAAGCGCCGACTCAAAACCGAAATTCAACAACATCCGCCTTTGTTCCCCTGGGAGACGGATGATATATTTGAATACGAAGCTGAAATTTTAGACTCTTCGGCTGGGGAAATAGTTCCCACCAAGCGAGTCTGGCTTCCGCAACTACATTCCCTTAATCTGCCAGTTCCTCTACCGGAGCAAATCTTGGCACAGTTGTTCGCTTTGACGAATAAGTTAATCAATTCCAGTCTGCGGGAAGGGGAAATGTTGGTGCGGGCGGTGGAAAGTTTGTTCCCTGGACAGACGGCGGAGCTGAATAATTTGGCGAGATTGACGATCGCTTCTCCAGTACGTAGTGCCGCTACAGTGGGGGAGCGGTTATCAAAAACGGCTCTGGGGCTACCCGATCGATATGATGAGGCGAACCCGACCCAGCAAATGCTCCTATCTTTACTAGCGGCGCGGGAGATGGTGGGGGCTCTGACCATCAATCTGTCACCAACCAGACCTTGCCAAGAAAGACAGTGGTTGACGGCAGCGGGGATGTTGAAGCTGGAAGTTAGCTATCAACAGTCATCTTTGAAGGTGCGCGCTTGTTTGCCTGATGGGGGTAGGCTGTACCTGAGTGGGGATAAACAAGTGCAAACGGCGAACCATACGCATACTCGGGAGCGAGGGGAGCGGGGTTGGGTGAGCCTGGAATTAGGCGGCGCCCAGCCAGAGCAGACTTATTCCCTGGAAATCCAGCTAGCTTCTGGCGAGCAGTTCGAGCCTTTAACATTTGCCATTTCCGTGACGGCGGCAGAATTTTGATTTGTCAAAAGTCCTTAGTGCTTTGTCCTTCGTCATTAGACAAATGACAAATGACAAATGACAAATGACAAATGACAAATGACAAAAGGGGAGTTTTGAGTTAATTTAAACTTAAAGCAAGTTTTAACTCCCTGTATGTTTTTAAACTCATGGCGGCAGCGCCGTTGGCCGGTGGTGGTCACGGAAGACTCGATCGGGCTGCGAGTGCTGGTGCAGTCTCTGGTGATTGTTGGGATTTTGGCTACTGATGTGGCGGCAGAGACGCAAACGAGTCTTTGGGCAGTGCCGCTGTCGATTTTGGGGGGAATGTGGAGTTGGTATCGTCGCCGGGAGCGCAATCTTGGGGTTAAGTTTGTCCTGGCAGTCGGGATGTTAGTGGCTTTAGCGGCTTTTTTCGGACGTCTGGTGGGAGAGCTGAACGATACTCGAGTCATCCTGGCGCAACTGCTGATTGAAGTGCAGGTACTCCACAGCTTTGATTTGCCCACCCGCAAAGATTTAGGGTATTCAATGGCCATCGGCCTGATTTTGCTGGGGGTGGCAGGGACATTGAGTCAGACGCTGGCTTTCGCGCCGATGTTGCTGATTTTTTTGGCTCTGGCTCTGCCTACTTTAATGATGGATTATCGATCGCGCTTGGGTTTACTCACGCCGCGTCACTCCGCCCCAAATCAAAGAAAAAACCTGTGGCGGGCACTCCGAGGCGATATGTCCCCAAAGCGGTTAGGGCTGTTTTTCCTAGCCATCCTCGCTCTGGGGATGGTGATTTTTGCTGCCATGCCGAGGTTTCCGGGCTATCAGTTGCAGACTTTGCCGGTTAGCTCTCCGATCCAGATCCCCGAGGGTTTTGATGCTCGGCGCATCGTCAACCCTGGTTATCCCCAAAATGGCACTGATGAGGAGGGCAACGGTAGTGGCGCTAGGGGGGGTAAGACTGGGCCGGGGCAAGTGGATGAGACTTTTTATTACGGATTCAACTCCACGATGAATCAAAATCTGCGGGGAGTGATGAAACCGAAGGTGGTGATGCGGGTGCGCTCCCAAGCTCAAGGGTTTTGGCGGGTGTTAGCCTTTGATAAATATACCGGTGAGGGTTGGGAAATTTCCCGCAATGACGATATAACTGTGCAAAAACCCTTATGGTCGAACCGATTTTCCCTGCCTGGATTAAGCAACCGCAGCCGGACTCAGGAAGTGATTCAGACTTACACGGTGGTAACGGAACTACCGAATTTGATTCCGGTGTTAGCGGAGCCAGAGGTGTTGTACTTCCCGACGCCGGAAATCTTGATGGACCCGGAAGGGGGTTTGCGCTCCCCAGTGAATTTGGCGGATGGGCTGACTTATTCGGTGATTTCTGAGGTGCCGTACCGCGATCGAACTGCCCTGAATGCTGCCTCGACAAAGTACCCCCAAGCAATTAGGGATTACTACCTGCAAGTGCCCGCCGCCGTAAGTGCCCAGGTGCGACCCCTGGCAGAAGAAATTCTGCAAAAACGTCTTCAGGAGCTGCAAGCAAAAGCAGCCGCCGTGGGTAAAGAAGCGTCCGAGGTGCCCCAAGACCTGCCCAACTATGAAAAAGCCCTTTATCTCGCCCAATACCTCAAGCAACGCTACGCGAGAACCAACCAAACCGGGGATTTACCTTTTTTGCTGCCCGGAGAAGATTTAGTTGAGGCATTTCTGTTTCGCTGGGGGTGGGGCTATCCAGACCACTATGCTACGGTCTTGACGGTGATGCTGCGCTCCTTGGGCATCCCAGCGCGGCTGGTGGCGGGTTATGGACCGGGGCAGTTTAATCCTTTTACTGGCTACTACGAGGTGCGCAACACCGACGCCTACGCCATGACTGAGGTGTATTTCCCAGAGTATGGCTGGTTTGCTTTTGACCCCATACCAGGACATGATGTGGAACCGCCTTCAGTGGAGGATTACCAGCCGTTTAGCGTCCTGCGCCAGTTTTGGCGGTGGGTGGCGGGTTGGCTGCCTTCACCGATTCAGGGTTTCTTTACCACTTTGGTGACGTTGGTTGCCACTGTGATCTTTGGATTTTTTGGCTGGTTGTTCGGGCTGCTGTTGGGAGGTTGGCAGGGTTTGTTTGGTTTCGCCATTGTCCTGACGATGCTGGGATTTTGCGGCTGGCTGATTTGGAGCGGTGTTCGGGAATGGCTGTACCGCCTGCAACTACGGCAAATGCCGCCGATGAAACGCCTTTATCGGCAAATGCTGGATGCTTTGGCGGCAAAAGGATATCGGAAGGGGGCAGCGGTGACGCCGCTTGAATTTGTCGAGAAGTTGCGCCACCAGCAGGCTGGATCTGGGGGAGAAGGCGGTGATATTGATGCGGCGGCGGTGGAGGAAATTTCTCGGGCTTATGTGCGCTGGCGCTATGGTGGGGAGGAACCGGATTATCAAGTGCTACAGCAGCGATCGCGAGAACTGAAAGCCTCAATCTCTTTCAGGCGTCGCGTCGGTAGGGTGGGCATTGCAAAGCGTCAGTAGGGTGGGTATTGTCAGCTCGATTTCAGGGATGGGGTGGTGCCTGATGGGCGGAGGCGATCGAGGTCACAATCCCTACCCCCTGGAATCACACATGAAAAACTAAAAATGCGGCATATTGGTGGATTATAGTTCCGACGGAAATCAACAGATTCCCTGAAAATCATGTCAGGTTATATGCCCCAAGTTGCCCTTGAAGAACTTTACGGTCAGATCATGTTTTCCAATGTGATGACCTTGGCTGACCGGCAGCAGCTCAAAACTGTGCTGTTGAAAGAATGCCTAAGCGAGGATGAGATGGCGATCGTCGATCGCCTGCTATACAATGTGCGTCGGGGTTGGCTACAGTTGGCCGAGTAACCCACCATTACCACTAAGGCTGACATGCTGGTATGGTGGGGCGCCTCTCCTTCTCACCTAATAAATGCACAGAAGCAATACCAAGGTGATTGAAAACATCATTAGCTCCTTGGGCGAACCAATGAGCCTTGTTTTCCATTTTAGATTAATTTCATATATCTAAATAAAAACTAAATAAATATATCTGGAATTAAAACACCAGAACCACAGAGGCTATCAGTGGGGGCGAACGGTTGTCAAAGACGCCCCTAATTCCTGACATTGGCTCCTTTTGGTAGCCGGTAGGGGTTGTGATGGTCAAAGCCCTACTCAACTGCTGGGATAGTGGATCCGCCGCCAGATTTTAATCGTCTTGTCGTGACTGGCACTGGCTAGCATATTGCCATTAGGGCTGAAATGAACGCAGTTGACGGAATCTAAATGACCCGTAAGGGTGGTGAGGAGGTTGCCGGTTTCCAACTGCCAGAGTTTGATGGTTTTATCGTGAGAGCCACTGGCCAAAATGCCAGCGCGAGGACTGACGGCTACGGAAAAAACCTCGGCGGAGTGACCGGTGAGGGTCATGGTGGGAGCAGGTCGAGTTCCGGCGCCTAAATTGCCGGTGCCCAATTCCCAGATTTTAATGGTTTCATCCCGGCTAGCGCTGATGAGGAAGCGGCGATAGGTTCGCTGACCTGACGGTACGGGACTAAAAGCCACGCAGTTAACTGGTGAAGGGCTCATCAGGGTCCGCAACAACTGACCGGTACTCACTTGCCAAAGCTTAATCGTTTTGTCAGCACTACCTGTAGCCAAAATTTGGCCATCGGGGCTGAAAGCTACGGAATAAACGAAGCTGGAATGGCCTTCAAGAGTAGAGAGCAATTTGCCAGAAGCCAAATGCCACAACTTAATCGTATAGTCACCACTGCCACTGGCGAGGAGACTACCTTCGGGGGAGAAGGCGACGGAATAGACTGGGAAGGAATGGCCGCTGAGAGTACGCAGCAGAGAGGCGCCAGTGCTGGTATGTTCCACGCTGCCTAAATGCCACAACTGAATAGAACAATCAACGCCGCCGCTGGCCAAAGTCTGGCCGTCGGGGCTGAAAGCGACGACATAAACTGATGCAGAATGAGCTGTGAGGGTGCGGATGGGGATTGGCTTACCACCTTGTGAGTTGAGAGCCCAAATTTTAATGGTTTTATCCCAGCTCCCGCTGGCAAGGGTGTGCATTTGGCCACTGCTACCAATGCCTGCAGCCTTGTCAGAATTGGATGCTGCGTAGGCTACGGATACTACTGAGTCCGAGTGACCGGGAATGGTTTGGATGCACTTCCAGGCCATTCGGGGGGGTGAGGGGATGGGGGGATTCTGTAGGGGCGATTCGCGAATCGCCCGGACTTCGCGAATCGCTGGGATAAAGGGTCGGGTGGGCTCTTCCCCATCTTCCCCATCTTCCCCATCTCCCCACACTCCCGGGCTGCTGGTCTCCTGGTCGCGGCTACTGCCTAGGACTTCTAAAGCGGTATTTACTTTGGCGTCCATTGGGGCAAACCATCCCTCGATCCATTTCAAGAGGGGGTCTTCGGAAACGGCGAGACTTACCAGTTGTTGGGCGGCTAAATTTTGGACTTCCCGTTGTAGTTTTTCCAGATCAAAATCAATGACCTGAACGGCGCTTAAATAAAGCTGTGGATTACCGAACAAATGGGTTAGTTGGGGGACGATCGTGTTTATGGGGAAGCGAAAATTAGTCCCTGCCGGGATGTAGCTGGTGGCAAATTGTTGGGTTTGGTTGTGCAACCATTCCCCAACTCGATCGGCTTTGCTGAGGATGTGGGCGAAGTATAGGCTAAAACAAGGCAGCCAATCGGCCTGAAAGTTTTCCCGGAAGGTAGCCGGTAGCTTGATGATTTCTAGGGATGACTCGATCGTTTGTTTGAGTTTTTTTAGCTCAAAACTGCGCTCTCGAGGGTTGAGGGCGGCGATTTCTGATGGGGTAGCATTCATCAGCAGAAAGAGACTCGGATTTTCTGGCGTTTTGCGCTCGATGACTCCGAGACCCATTTGATTTCTTTCGGAGGTAATTCGGGTTTTTAGCCAAGTCTGAATTTGTCTTTGGTCTTCGAGTTTAACCAGACGCAGGTGGGCATTGCAGGTCGCAGTCATGCCTTTGAGGAGGGCTTCTTGGAGGGCATATTGCAAGTGATAGTTTTCTGGTTGGAGGCTGCTGTCTCGCCACTGTGCGAATAACCGGCACAGGTCAGTATGGGACAGCTCGCCTAAGATTCCGGAACTGAGATTGCCTGTAATGCTGGCTCCAAATAGAGAAGTCCCCCACAAAACCGCTGATAATTCACGACGCACCGATATTCTCCTTAAACCGCAGTTTTGCTCAACTTAGGGGCGGGTTTACCACCCGGAGCGCAAGTAGCCAGTTTTACAGCGGGCTGTTAGGGGCGCCTTGCGGGAAAAGCGGGTTTTTTCGTCCTCGGCGCTGGGTGCCAGCGGCAACTTCACCCGCTTGGTGGAGAAGGACTTCCCCCGCCAGCAGAAAACTAACCGGCTACTGCTTGTGATATCTCGATCCTACTTCATCTCGGGTACGCTAGGGGTTTGGTTCCCAAACCCCTACTTACGTAATGACCTGGAAGCTAAAATAATGATTCTTCTTCTTCGTCTGCTGGTTCATCCCAGCTTTCGGGGTCGTCTCCGTTCTGGGCATTGGGGTTTTGATTTTGGTTGATGGGTCCAGGGATGGCTTCGAGAATTGCATCGAGGACTTTGCCTACGGGGACGATTTGAATCCCGATATCATCGGCGGGGGTTTGGCCTTTGGGTACGATCGCTCGTTTGAATCCCAATTTAGCTGCTTCCCGCAGCCGAATTTCTAGCTGGGATACGGGTCTGACTTGTCCGCCTAACCCGACTTCCCCGATGATGACGGTGTGGGGATCGACGACGCGATCGCGGAAGCTGGACACTACCGCTACTGCTACCCCTAAGTCGGCGGCGGGTTCTGATACGCTCAAACCTCCTACGGATGCTAAATAAGTGTCTAGTTTGGATAGGGGCACTCCCACTCGCTTTTCCAATACGGCTAAGATTTGCACGAGGCGGTTGGAGTCAACGCCGGTGGTGGCGCGGCGGGGACTGCCGTGGGAGGCTGGACTGACTAAGGCTTGTAGTTCCACGACTATGGGACGGGTGCCTTCACAGGCGACGATGGTGGAACTGCCGGAAACGAACTCCTCCCGGCTGCCCAAAAACAGCTCTGAGGGGTTGGCTACTTCGGCTAGTCCTCTGGCGACCATTTCAAATACGCCAATTTCGTGGGTGGCACCAAAGCGGTTTTTCATCGAACGTAGAAGACGGTGGCTGGCGAAGCGATCGCCTTCAAAAAATAACACTGTATCCACCAGGTGTTCTAGTACCCTCGGTCCGGCGATGCCTCCTTCTTTGGTGACGTGACCGACAATAAATAAGGTGATATTCTCCCGTTTCGCTACCTGCATCAAGGCGGAGGTACATTCTCGCACTTGCGCTACGGAGCCTGGAGCTGATGTGAGGGAGGGAAAATATATGGTTTGGATACTATCTATCACTGCGAGATTTGGTTTGAGGGATTCTAGTTCCCGCAAAATTTCTTCTAAATCTGTTTCGGGCAATAAGTAAAAGTTGGGTTCATCCCCCCTACCCTGGGAGACGGGGAGACTGGGAGACTGGGAAGAGGGGGAAGAGGGGGGGGAGGGGGAAGAGGGGGAAGATGGGGAAGAGCCCACACTCCCCACACTTCCCACACTCCCCACACTCCCCACACTCCCCCCGTCAAGAGGTCCCCCCGTCCCCTGGTCTGCTGGTTCTAGCAAGCGGTGGGCGCGCAATTTCACTTGCTGCCCGGATTCCTCGGCGCTGACGTACAATACCCGACAGCGATAGGATAGGTTATTGGCCACTTGCATTAAGAGGGTGGATTTGCCAATTCCTGGTTCGCCGCCAATCAGCACTAAGGAACCGGGAACGATGCCACCGCCGAGGACGCGATCGAGTTCTCCATAGCCGGAGGGGGTACGGGCAATCTGTGACTCGGCAATCTGGGAGAGTTTCATCGAGGAGCGGGGTTGCCCACTTCTACTGGTTTTCTTCTCTGCGGGGCGCATCCAGTTGCTGCCGTTCAAGCTGGGACGGCTGCGATCGCCGTTCAAGGATGCTTCCTGCTCTACCAAGGAACCAAAGCTGTTACAGGAGGGACATTTGCCCCACCATTGGGAACACTCGGCGCCGCATTCGTTGCATATGTATTGGGTACGAGGCTGCTTGGCCATGCCGTTAGATGTGAAAGACCCTACCGTTGAGATAAATCTTAAAAAAGGCTGAAATATACAATTGGCGGTGGTTTGGCCTCCCTGAAACTGGTTTAAAATAATCCAAGCTGGATGGTAAAGTAGTAAAAATTAACAATTACAAATCTGCCTCAAGGAGAGTTGGTTAGCTTGGAAAACCATAAAGAAAAAATCCTCGTAGTCGATGATGAAGCCAGCATCAGGCGGATTCTGGAAACGAGACTATCCATGATTGGCTATGATGTGGTCACCGCCGCTGATGGGGAAGAAGCCTTGGAAACGTTTCGCAATACGGTTCCAGACTTGGTGGTGTTGGATGTGATGATGCCGAAGTTGGACGGTTACGGTGTCTGTCAGGAGCTGCGCAAGGAATCGGACGTACCCATTATCATGCTAACAGCCCTTGGTGATGTGGCCGATCGGATTACGGGTCTGGAGTTGGGCGCGGATGATTATGTAGTTAAGCCTTTTTCTCCCAAGGAATTGGAGGCTCGCATCCGCTCGGTACTGCGCCGGGTGGATAAAACTAGCGCTTCGGGTATTCCCAGCTCGGGGGTAATTCAGGTAACAAATCTCAAAATTGATACCAATAAGCGTCAGGTCTATAAGGGAGATGAGCGGATCCGCCTGACGGGTATGGAATTTAGTTTGCTGGAACTGCTCGTGAGTCGATCGGGTGAGCCTTTCTCTCGATCGGAAATTTTACAGGAAGTCTGGGGCTATACCCCCGAACGCCATGTGGATACGCGAGTGGTGGATGTTCACATTTCCCGCCTGCGGGCTAAACTTGAGGACGATCCGAGCAATCCAGAACTGATTCTCACGGCTAGGGGTACAGGCTATTTGTTCCAACGCATCCTGGAACCGGATGAGATGTAAGGTGGTTTCAGGTTTCTGGAGCGGGGAGTGACGCCGATGAGGGATAGAAATTTGGTGCTGCGGCGGTTACCGATTGTGGCGGGGGCGATCGCACTATTGATGCTCTTCCTCAATCGGGTGATGACGCCTTCCCTGACGGATTCTCAAGCTCGATCGGATGTGGTGGGGGCAATTATCTGTGCTTTATTGGTGTTGACTGGTCTGCTGTGGGAGCAAGTGCAGCCGCGTCCGCCAGAAGCCGTGCAATTGCAGGGTAATGAGGGGTTCGAGCTGGCTGCTGATTTGCCCGAAGTGGTACAAAAGGAATTGGCTTGGGCTTCTTGGCTGCTCCTGACGAATACGGCAACTAAATCTCTGGTAGTGTGGTATGGGGGTCGGACAGTATTACGGCGTGGTATTCTCGGTTCTAACCCGGAGGTGAAACTCGGGCCGATCGCTTTGCGGGTGCTGGAAACACAAAAGCCGGTTTATCTGGTGGATTTGAAGCTCTATCCTGGTCGGGTGGAATTTGACTATTTGCCAGAAAACGCTCAAGGGGTGATTTGTCAGCCCATAGGCACTGGTGGGCTGTTGGTTTTGGGGGCGAATGCGCCTCGGAGTTACACCAAGCAGGATGAAAATTGGGTGGAGGCGATCGCTCAGAAGCTGCAAGATACTTTTGCCTCTTATCTGTAATCTTTAATTTGGTGCTATGTCTGTGGTGATGGCAATGCTAGCTTCCTCTTGGCGGTAGCAACGGCAGCAAATTTACCTGATGATTAAGGATTGCTATATTAATTTCTTAAAAAATTATATCCAAGTCATCCCACAGGGTATAATAACACAAAAATCACGTGCAATCCATTTCTATGACCATCGCATCATCGAGGGTAACTTTTGCCAAGAGCATTGGCTTTAGACAGGAACTCAATCGACGAGTAGAAGCATATTTTACAGCGCATAATATTTCTAAGCGCGATAATCCCGCAATGTACCTCAAAAGCGCCACTATTGGAGCCTGGGTAATCGCCTCTTGGTTATTTACTCTCTTCGGTCCGCCTGTGATGTGGATGAAAGTCCTGGGTTGTATTTCCCTGGGATTGGCGATCGCTGGGGTCGGTTTCAGCGTCGGACATGATGCCAACCACGGCGGCTATTCTAATAGCAAAAGGCTGAATCAAATCATCGGCTTTAGCTACGACTTGATCGGGCTTTCCAGTTATTTATGGCGCTTCCGCCACAACTTCCTCCACCACACCTATACCAATATTCTCGGACATGATGTGGAAATCCACGGGGATGGCATCATCCGCATGTCTCCCAGTATGGAACATAAGTGGTATCACAAATACCAACACCTGTTTATTTGGTTCATTTATCCTCTGATTCCTTTTTACTGGACATTTGGTGATGTCCAAATCATCTTGTTTAAACGCAAATACCACGACCATATCGTTCCCAAACCCTCGGCTTTTCAACTTACTGCCTTGCTTGGCATTAAAGCTATATGGCTCGGTAGTTTTATCGGGATTCCCATCGCTCTCGGCTATAGTCCCATCCAAGCCATTGGTGGCTTTGTCATCACTTATCTCACCTATGGATTTTGGATTTGCGTTATTTTCATGCTGGCTCACGTGATGGAAAATGCCGAATTTATCCAGCCAGAACCAGGACTTAATGCTATTGATGATGAATGGGCAATTTTGCAGGTAAAAACCACGGTAGATTTTGCCCCAAATAACTGGTTTTTAAATTGGTATTTGGGTGGTCTAAATTACCAAGTAGTTCATCACCTATTTCCTCATGTTTGCCACATTCATTATCCCAAAATTGCCCCAATTTTAGCGGAAGTTTGCCAAGAATTTGGGGTAAAATACAACGTTTGCGATACTTTTTGGGAAGCCTTAGTATGTAACTATAACTGGATGAAAAAAATGGGTAAAACTCTAGAATCTCCTCAAAACAGATCCCTGCAAGGGATTTAGGCTGAAGGGCTAATTCTCCATCTAGTCCAGGCGGGTAATAATCCCGCCATCACCACTGTTTGTGTGGTTGGGTGGATTGGCAGCCGCCCAACCACGATAGCTGGTTTTTTCAGGGTATTTTTGGGGATAATAACTGGAAAATTTGAAGATTCCCTCTGCGGTGAGAAAAACCAGTTTTTTTGTAGAAAACTGGTTTTGCCATTGGGATTGTTTCCCTCCAGTTCAGGGATTTGAATTAATGATACTATTTTGATTTAGTAATGAAACAGATGTTTGGGCATTTTTCAGAATTTTTTGCCCCAAAGCAAAGCTACTCACCTCACATATCTGTTACAATTCTAAAACAAAATAGGATGAGTTGTGAAGAGGGACTAGCTGGATTTTACCCCAGTAGTGCAACGAGCGGGGATCGCCAGAAAAGCGGGATTCTGCCTGACAACAGATAAGATATAATCAATCATAAGGATAAACTGAGAGAGGTGGGGGGAGGATGTGGCAGCTAAAGGGGAAAATTTTCTCCTTGGGGCTGATTTGAGTTTTAATTGTGTAAGTTAATGGTTAAAGCTGATGTCTGAACAATTGGAAAACGAAGAGATCCCGATAATTACCGTGGCTGAGTTGGGTGTGCTACTACAGCAGGACCGAGAGGGATTGCAACTGCTGGATGTGCGCGAACCCCAGGAAGTGGAGATCGCGGCGCTCGATGGGTTTGAAAACCTTCCCCTGAGCCAGTTTGCCGCTTGGTCAGACCAGATCGATACTCGCTTTGACCCGGAAGCGGCAACTTTGGTGATGTGCCACCACGGTATCCGATCGGCTCAAATGTGCTATTGGCTAAGGTCGGTGGGATTTACCAATGTCAAAAATATCGCCGGGGGGATCGATGCCTACTCCCAAATAGTGGATCCGTCCGTACCCCGGTATTAATTTTTCCCTACCTGTAGGGGCGAGAAAGCGAATCGCCCCTACTTCCCCTGACCTCCAATTAGTGGCCTAGGCTACTGCCCGGATTGACTAAATCAGTGGCACAATATAGCCAGATAGCAGGAGAAACTGGGTTTCTGATTTGGAGTGACTCCCAAGAAGCTCTGGTGATCGGAGAAAACCCGGTTTCTGATTTCAGTTTTAAATCTCCCTTAAATTTTCCATTTATCAGTCCTATGCCCCTAACTCTGACCGATCGCCAGCAGTATGTCCTCTGGGCAACTGTCAAACACTACATTGCTACCGCCGAGCCGGTGGGCTCCAAAGCATTAGTGAATGAATACAACCTCAACATCAGCCCCGCTACCATCCGCAATGCGATGGGCTGTTTGGAAAAAGCAGGACTGCTCTATCAACCCCACACCTCCGCTGGACGGGTGCCCTCAGACTCGGGTTATCGGATTTATGTTGACGAACTGATTACACCCTCGGAAAGTATTGCTCGCCAGGTAGATGTCCGACTCAAACAGCGGCTGAATGCCCAGAAGTGGAGCCTGGAAGCTGTCCTGCGAGGAGCCGCCCAAATGTTGGCGCAGGTGAGCGGTTACATTGCCATGATTACCATGCCTCAAACCTCCACGGCGCGACTGTTGCACCTGCAATTAGTCCATATGGGTGGGGGTAAAATTATGGTGGTTATTGTCACCGATTCTTATCACAGCGAATCTATGTTGATGGAGCTATCCCCCTCCCTCGACGAGCCAGAGGCGGAAATTGTGGAACGGGAACTGCAAGTGGTGTCTAATTTTCTCAATAGCAAGCTGCGGGGAAAATATCTCACGGAGTTGTACCAGCTTGATGAAGTACCATTGGGTAGGGACTTCGAGCGGTATGCTGAGTCTCTTAAGGCTTGGTTAGCTTCTTTCAGTCACCGCGACAATACTAAGGGGACGGAAATTGCCATTAGCGGCGTTTCGGAAGTGCTGCGTCAGCCGGAGTTTTCCGAGCTGAATCAGGTTCAGATGCTGCTACAGTTGCTCGAGGAGCAGCTACCGGAGCTGTGGCCATTGATTTTTGAGGATACTCAGACAACTGGCAAGCGGGTAAAAGTGCGCATTGGCGCGGAAAACCCGATGGATGCTCTGGCGTCTTGTGCTTTGATCAGTGCTACTTATAACCGCCATCAAACCCCCGTGGGGAGTGTTAGCGTCCTCGGTCCGACTAGGATGGTTTATGAAAATGCGATCGCCGCCGTTGCCGCCGCCGCCGACTATCTCTCCGAAGCTCTCAGCTAGCGCCTTTCATCCAGGGGCAATTCTATGCAGGCGATCGGCCTGCATTCTCAAGCAGGCTAGATGGCCTGCTCTACGCACAGACCTAAATTACTCAGATGGAGCATATGACTTCTGAACTCAACTATGAAGTGGTTCGACCCAACGGCATTTTAGACGGCACACAGGCAATTCAGCTCCGCCAGGAAATCAGCCAACGTCTTGACAAAACAGCAGAAATTATCCTCATCGACCTGCAAGAAGTTACCTTTATCGATAGTTCCGGGTTGGGAGCCTTAGTGTCTGCTCTCAAAATGGTCCGCACCAGAGGCGGGAAGCTGTTCATCTGCTCCATCAATGACCAAGTGAGAATGCTATTTGAACTCACCAGCATGGACAGAGTTTTTAAAGTGTTCAAAGACGAATACACATTTAAAAACGAATTCACTGCTAAAAACTAAGGGTGTCCCAGAAACCGGGTTTCTCCAGAGAATATCCGTCCAGGAGTTTCCAGAAGTTTCCAGAAACCGGGTTTCTCAAGAGAATCTCCGTCCAGAAACGAGAACCTTCATAGAAACCCGGTTTCTTTATGAGCGCACCTAAAAAATTAAGTTTCCAGAAACCGGGTTTCAGCAGAGAATCTCCGTCCAGGAACGATAACCTTTATAGAAGTTTCCAGAAACTGGGTTTCTCCTGAGAATCTCGTTTCAGTAACGAGAAACTTTATAGAAACCCGGTTTCTTTATTGGCACCGGAGAAATGAACGGATGAGGATAAATGATGTTTCTTAAAATTAAATTAGTCATTTTTATAACAATTGCCATCATAATGATTGGGGGAATTTCCCCAGCCTGGGCAGCAGATCCAGCCAATGGCGCTAAAGTCTTTACCGTGCAATGTGCCGGTTGTCATGTGAATGGAGGCAATATCGTCCGCCGGGGAAAGAATTTGTATAAAAAGGCGTTGGTGCGCAATCAAATGGATTCTATCGCAGCAATTTCAGACCTGGTGGCACAGGGTAAATATGCCATGCCTGCTTTTCAGGAGCGCCTAACTCCCCAACAGATAGAGGATGTGGCGGCTTATGTGCTGGCGCAGGCGGAAAATAATTGGAAATAATGGGATTTGGGTAATGATGGGGTGCATGGTCCCCATCTCTCCCCGTCTCCGGGTCTCCCCGTCCCCTAGTCCCCCCGTCCCCTAGTCCCCCCGTCCCCTAGTCCCCCCGTCCCCTAGTCCCCCCGTCCCCTAGTCCTTACAAGTGCAGGTTTTTTATATTGCCCTCTATCCCCCGACCCCTTTCTCCCAAAAAGGGAGAAAGGGGAGCGTTATGCAGTCCGTGATTTTCTCCACCATCTTCCTCTTGACTCCCC
>DVDU01000191.1 GCA_015296065.1 Oscillatoriaceae cyanobacterium M33_DOE_052
AAGGAAGCTGCTTCCCAGATGGGGTAGAAGTGCAAGCCGATCGCGTTAGAAGAAGGAACAACTGCACCAGAGATGATGTTGTTGCCGTAGAGGAGAGAGCCAGCTACAGGTTCGCGGATCCCATCGATGTCCACGGGAGGCGCAGCGATGAAGGCGATAATGTAGCAGGTGGTGGCGGTTAAGAGAGTAGGAATCATCAGGACGCCGAACCAGCCTACATAGAGGCGGTTTTCGGTGCTGGTGACCCACTGGCAAAACCGTTCCCAGATTCCTACGCTTTCGCGTGTCTGAAGAGTTGTGGTCATTTGCTTATGATTGCGATGAATTTTCGAGGTGCAAGGTAGTGTTTTCTCTACCGTGATTTCAAGATAACACCAATTGTTTAGTTTTGTAAAGGGTTTTGGCAAAATTTTTCTTATTTTAGAATATCTGCTTTTAAATTACATCTAATTTTAAATAAATTTCATACAAATTAATATATAATTTGATTTAGTTATGCAATTTAATATTTTTCATATTTTTAAGTTTGGCCGGGAATAGGTGAGGGACCTGGAGATGAAAGGTACGGTCCCTGGCGATGTTCTGGGAAATCGGGGGTGGGGAAATCCGATCGCCCACCCCTTGGGGCAACTCAACCGGGGGGCCATTTCATTTGACGACCGCCGAGGATGTGCAGATGGAGGTGATAGACAGTTTGACCGCCGTCGGGACCGTTGTTAATCACGATGCGATAGCCGTTTTCAAGTCCCACTTCAGCGGCGACTCGCTTGGCAGTTAAGAGCAGGTGTCCGAGGAGGGCGTGGTCCTGGGAGTTGGCGTCGGAAAGCTGGGGAATCAGCTTTTTGGGAATGACGAGGATGTGAACTGGGGCCTGGGGGTTGATATCTTGGAAGGCGAGGCATAAGTTATCCTCATAGACAATCTGGGCGGGAATTTCCCGGCGGATGATTTTGTCGAATACGGTATCTACAGTCATAGGATATGTTCAGGGAAAGGCTCATGGTGCCATTTTAGGGGGTGGCGGGGGTTTGGTGGCTGTTGCCGGGGCACGATATTATTGATGAGGCTGAGGAAAATTGAGGATTATCTAGTAATTTCAGGGAAATTCAGGTGCTGGGTAGAGTCTGGAGTGCGTCTTTAGTTGGTATTGAAGCCGTTAAGGTCGGCGTGGAAGTGGATATATCCGGTGGGTTGCCTGCGATCGTGGTGGTGGGCCTGCCAGATACTGCTGTGCAAGAGTCCCGCGAGCGGGTGAAAGCGGCACTGAAGCATACAGGTTTTGGGGTGCCCATGCGGCGGATCGCGGTGAACCTGACACCGGCGGACTTGCGCAAAGAAGGACCGAGCTTTGATTTGCCGATCGCCGTGGGTATTCTTGCCGCTTCCGAGCAAGTCAGCCCCGAGTTACTAGGCGATTATCTATTTTTAGGCGAACTTTCTCTCGATGGCAGTCTCAGACCAGTAACGGGGGTACTGCCGATCGCCGCTGCAGCGAAGCAGCAAGACATCACCGCCATCGTCGTGCCCGAGGAAAACGCCAAAGAAGCCGCTTTAGTAGAAGGTTTAGAGGTTTACGGTTGCCAGAACCTCGCCGAAGTGGTGGACCTGCTGGAAAAACCGGGCTCGGTGCCACCAGTGCGTTTGGATGAACCGGTAGAAGCCAAACTGTTTGACAGCAAATTAGACCTCAAAGACGTAAAAGGTCAAGCTCACGCCAGACGTGCTTTAGAAATTGCGGCTGCTGGGGGACATAATTTAATCTTTGTCGGACCACCGGGGAGCGGCAAAACCATGCTGGCGCGACGTTTACCGGGAATTTTACCGCCCCTGACATTTGCCGAAGCGCTGGAGGTGACGCAAGTTTACTCCGTGGCGGGTTTGCTCAAGGGTCGGGGAGGCTTGGTGCGCGATCGCCCCTTCCGCAGTCCCCACCACTCCGCCTCCGGTCCGGCTTTAGTGGGGGGTGGCACCTATCCCCGCCCCGGGGAAATTTCCCTAGCTCATCGCGGCGTCTTGTTTTTGGACGAAATGACCGAGTTTAAACGAGATGTTTTAGAATACCTGCGCCAACCCCTAGAGGATGGCTCGGTCACGGTTTCCCGCACCAAATTATCTGTCAGCTTTCCCGCTCAGTTTACCCTAGTTGCCAGTACCAATCCCTGTCCTTGCGGTTATTTTGGCGATGCTTTCCAGGCTTGCACCTGTTCCCCAAGCAAACGGGAGCAGTATTGGGCGAAACTTTCCGGACCGCTGATGGACCGCATCGACCTGCAAGTAATGGTAAACCGGTTAAAGCCAGAGGAAATTACCCGCCAAACCACGGGGGAAGGGTCAGAACCAGTGCGGGCAAGGGCGATCGCGGGGCGAGATCGGGCCCGTCACCGCTTCCGCGACGAACCCGCTTTGCAGTGTAATGCGGATATGCGATCGGAACACTTGCGCCGCTGGTGCGAGCTAGATGATTCCAGTCGCAACCTCCTAGAAGGTGCCATCCGCAAATTGGGACTGTCCGCACGGGCGACCGATCGGGTGCTGAAAGTCTCCCGGACGATCGCTGACCTCAACGGGGATGAAAACATCCGCCCCATGCACGTAGCTGAGGCAATTGGCTACCGCACCATCGATCGGATGCAGTAATTTTATCCCTTTTTCTACTGTAATTACGGCTTTACCACATCTTCACACAGGGGCAAAATATTCACAAGAATTTCACAAAAAATCTCAGGAATGGTTATAATTAAATTAATTAACCGATAAACAAAACTTGACGGTTCGCCTGATTCAGCAACTGATCAATCGCGCCCAGCCCAGGAAGATAAGCCCCATTGTTGGCGGTTTTAGTCACTGGGAAACGGGTAAGAAAGAGGAGAAATTGCGTGGGGGGTGGGGGTAACAGCATATTCGGGGAACATTTGGCGAAAATTAGCATCTTTGTTGAAAGAGAAAATTCACTCTGACGGTGCCCTCAAGGCAATGTAAGTAAATATTGGAGGTATCAGCGATGAAAAACCAATTGGCAGTATTGTTACTCAGCGCCATCTTAACAACTGGTGTTGCTCCAGCTTACGCCGCTCCTTTGATGTCACCATCCCCCCAAGTGATTGCTCAGGCTGACGCTAGGGAGAAAATAGCGGAAGAATTTGTCGATATGCTCGTGAAAGGAGACACCAGGAACGCGCTCGAAAGATACGATAGCACGATTCGAGAAAACATCACCCCCCAAAGCCTCGGGGATATGTGGAGCGACCTGATTAACGAAACTGGGCCTTTTGAGAAAAGGACTAGCATCCGCAGCGATGGCAATATGACGATCGTCTCTTGCGAGTTTGAAAAAGGCAAGCGCGACCTATTTATCATCTTCAACGACGCTAATAAAATTGTTGGTTTGGACTATGTGCAACCCCAATAGTCCCGCCAGCTAGCGCTACAGGAGGGGGGAACGGGGTTTCGCCCCTCCTAGCATCTGGGCAGAAATGTTGCCCACTGGCTGCAGGGTAACGCCCCTGCTCTCCCAGTGGTTTTGCTAGAGGCGTGGTAAGTGTCATTAGTGCGATCGCCTCTGCGTGCCCCCCGTGTTTCCCCTGGTCTTTTCTGACCTGGGGAAGTGCGGGGGGCACTGCCGTAATAGAATAAACGGTTGTATTTTGCTAGTGCTAGATGGCGATCGAGCGTTACACATTGCCCGCAATGGGCGAACTTTGGACAGATAACTACAAGCTGAAAACGTGGTTACAGGTAGAGATTGCGGTTTGTGAAGCGCAAGCAGAGCTAGGTTTTATTCCCGCAGCCGCTGTAGCAGAAATCAAGGCAAAAGCAAATTTTGATTTGCAGCGGGTGAAGGAAATAGAGGCGGATGTCCGCCACGACGTGATTGCCTTTTTGACCAACGTCAATGAGTACGTAGGTGAGGCGGGGCGCTACATTCATTTGGGTTTAACCAGTTCCGACGTTTTGGACACGGGGTTGGCGCTGCAAATGGTGGCGAGTTTGGATGTGCTGCTGCAAGTGGTGGAAGATTTAATCCAAGCCATTCGCTACCAGGCGCAACAACACCGGGAAACCGTGATGATTGGCCGGTCCCACGGCATTCACGGGGAGCCCATATCTTTTGGGTTTAAGCTGGCGGGGTGGTTGGCGGAGGTACTGCGCCACCGGGACCGCTTGATTCGTCTGCGATCGCAAATCGCGGTAGGCAAGATTTCTGGGGCAATGGGGACTTATGCCAATATTGACCCCCGCATCGAGGCGATCGCCTGTCGCCAACTCGGACTAGAACCCGATACCGCCTCCACCCAAGTGATATCACGCGATCGACACGCCGAATTTATGAACCAACTCGCCCTCCTCGGCGCCACGATCGAGCGGTTCGCTGTAGAAATTAGAAATCTGCAGCGCACCGATGTACTAGAAGTAGAAGAATACTTCTCCCCCAAACAAAAAGGCTCATCCGCCATGCCGCACAAGCGCAACCCCATCCGCTCCGAGCGTCTCACCGGTATGGCCCGAGTTCTGCGCGGTTACGCCACCTCCGCTCTGGAAAACGTCGCTCTCTGGCACGAGCGAGACATCTCCCACAGCAGCGTCGAGCGCGTCATCCTCCCCGACGGCTGCACCCTCACCCATTTTATGCTGGTAGAAATCACCGATTTAGTCAAACACCTCCTTGTCTATCCCGAGAATATGCAACGGAATATGAATGTTTACGGCGGTGTGGTTTTCAGCCAGCAAGTCATGCTCACGCTGGTGAAAAAAGGGATGATTCGGGAAGACGCCTATGCCGTGGTTCAGTCTTGCGCTCATCAAGCCTGGAACAAAACCGGCGGAAATTTTCGCGATTTAATCGCCAAACACCCCCAAGTAACTGCCCAGCTCACGCCAGCAGAAATTGACGCCTGCTTTGACCCCAGTCACCACCTCAAACATCTGGATGAGATTTACCAACGTTTGGGGATTTGAGCGATCGCGGAATTTACCGCCGAAACTCCCCCACCACAAGGCATGGGGCAGGTTCGGCGGGTGCTGATAAATTTTTTTTGAAAAAAACTGCTTAATTCCGAGAATACTGTGTTATAGTTAGAGGTGACTCGGACCCATGCGGTCGCAACGCCCAAATCTTGTCAGGACCGGAAGGTAGCAGCAACACGGGATGCTTGAGACAGGCGTGGTATCCGGGTCACTTTTTTTTGGCCGTGGGTCAGGTGGCGCGCCGATACAAAAAACTTCGGAACCGAGGTCACGCCCCGTCTCTTTACAGGTCGGATCTAAAGCGTCAAGGCAGAAAGCATTCACCGGAGAACTCACCAGCGATACTACTAAAAAGGGGGAAGTTGCCGCATAATCACCCTTGATACCCTGAACGACTGGTTAAATGCTCCTGTGGAAAATGAAAAACTTGAATTCAAAGAAGCAAAAAATCAGTTTGATACCACCAAACTGATAAAATATTGTGTTGCAATTGCCAATGAAGGAGGCGGGTATTTAATCTGCGGCATCACCAACAAACGTCCCCGCCAGGTTGTCGGTTCCCAAGCCTTTGCAACACCAGAAGCTCTCAATAAAATCAAAGCCCAAATTGTTGAGAAACTTCGCCTACGGGTAGAAACTACAGAATTACAACACCCCGATGGTCGAGTATTAGTGTTTGAAATTCCTACCCGACCCACGGGACACCCCCTCGCCTTTGAGGGAACTTACCTCATGCGATCCGGAGAAGAACTCTTACCGATGACCCCAGATATGCTTAAGCGTATCTTTGCTGAAGATCAGCAAGATTGGTTTTCGCAGCCTGCCCGGTCTGAGGCAACCTCTGATGATGTGGTTGCCCTGCTGGATACTCAAACTTACTTCGATCTCCTAGATATTCCTTATCCAGACCAATCGGTATGCTGTATTGGAACGATTAGAGAGTCAAGATTTAATTAAACCTACCAATCGCGGTTGGAGCATCACCAACCTGGCCGCTATCTTATTAGCCAAAAAGCTCGATAGTTTTTCATCCGCATTAGGTCGCAAAGCACCCAGGATTGTAATTTATGAGAGGATAAATAAGTTACAAACCCGCGATGACCAGATCAAAAATCGCGGCTATGCAGTGGGGTTTGAAGAGTTAGTAAATTTTGTCCATTCAGCAGCACCGCAAAATCGCTTTATTGAAGAAGTTGTAAGAGAAGAAGTCAAAATGTTTCCCAAACAGGCTTTGCGGGAACTCATTGCCAATGCTTTGGTTCATCAAGATTTTCTCGCCACGGGGGCTTCAGTGATGATTGAGATGTATAGCGATCGCGTAGAAATATCCAACCCCGGTATTCCTCCGATTAAAGTAGAGCGTTTTATTGATGAATACCGTTCTCGCAATGAACAACTGGCTGACATAATGCGACGTTTCGGGATCTGCGAAGAAAAAGGCAGTGGTGTTGATAAGGTGGTCGATGCAGCCGAAGTCTATCAACTCCCTGCACCAGATTTTCGGGTTGGGGAAACCCGCACCACAGCAGTGCTATTTGCTCATCAAAATTTTGACGATATGAGCAAATCAGACCGGATTCGAGCCTGTTACCAGCATTGTTGCCTGTTGTACGTCAGCAATAAACGGATGTCTAACCAAACCCTACGGGAGCGATTTCGCTTAAACCCATCAAAAAATGTTGTTGTCTCTCAAGTCATTGGGGCGACCAAGGAAGAGGGTTGGATCAAGACAGACGACTCTGAATCCACCTCAACCCGCTATGCTCGCTATCTCCCGTTTTGGGCGTAAAAGTGCTTAAACGCAAATCCATAAAATCAGCCCTAAAAGCCTGAAACTCTTATAAAATCAAGATAAAAGTGCTTAAACGCAAATCCAACCCCTAACCATGAACGAAGCCGAAACCCGCGCCGAACTGATTGACCGGGCACTGAAAGCCGCAGGGTGGGGAGTTGTCCCAGACACCCGGATTCCTCGTGAACTCATTATTCCCGGTTGGTTGCTGGGCGATGGAACTCGGGCCAAATCGGAACGTGCCGATT
Source organism: Oscillatoriaceae cyanobacterium M33_DOE_052 (assembly GCA_015296065.1). GTDB lineage: Bacteria > Cyanobacteriota > Cyanobacteriia > Cyanobacteriales > Laspinemataceae > Koinonema. Next base: position 7,006 of record DVDU01000191.1, read on the forward strand.
ATGTGCTGGTCTATCGAAATCAGAAACTTGGCGTCATAGAAGCCAAAAAGCGCGATGCCAGAGATACGGAAGGGGTCGCACAAGCCAAGAAATACGCAGAAAAGCTACAAATGCGGTTTGCCTACTCCACCAACGGCCTCGGCATCTATGAAATTGATATGCTCACCGGGGCAGAAGGTCATATCACGGAAACCCCGCTCCCAACTTTGGCGACTACCCCCCCGACTTTTTCGATACCACCAAAAAACCACAAGAGGCGCAAGACTCCTCGGAACTCCTGAACCACCACCGAACCCTTGCGATGTTTCTCCGCCATAGCATCTTTGAGAAGCGGTATCTCAAATTTATCTCAGTAGGTGGTAAAAAATGGCACAGCTCGGCACACTTTTCATCGCCCCTCAGTGGGACAAAAATGAGAGTTTAAATGATAAAACCCTCAGCCTGACTAGCTTCTAGAGAATGGACACAAGTGGACTCGAACCACCGACCCCCACGATGTCAACGTGGTGCTCTAACCAACTGAGCTATGCGTCCTTACGCGAAGCTCAGTATAACACATCCTCTCTAGAAGTGCAAGGGGTATTGTGAATTTTTTTTTACCAACTGCCCAAAGCCTCCATAACTAGGGGTCAGGGTTATGAATCAAACCCCGAATGAACTCACCGCCTTGGCTGGCATCGCAGGCGCACTTTACGTCATCTTTGCTGCTATGCTGTGCCTCTGATATCAAGTGCGGGGACATCCCAAGCTGGTTTTTTCAGGCAGCTTTCCCCTACCATCCGGGCTCCGAGGTCGGTGAGCGGAGCCGAAGGGCCGAACTGCTGCTCCCCTGCCCTCCTGGCTCCATGATTGATTCACCAACGAAGCGATCGGACTGGATATCATCGCCGAAGTGGCTTCCTGGGTGCAGCCTGAGATATTGCTGAAGAGGGTAATTTTGCCCTAGCACATACAGGACAAGAGTTTTAAGCCAAAGTAGTCACAGGGACTGGGCGATTTTGCTGTAATAGTCTGTCGTACAATTCCTCAAGCATAGTGATATTGGCACTGAGGGTATAACGTTCTAACACCCGCTGGCGGGCTTTTTGGCCGAGAATTTTAATTAATTCCGGTTGGTCTCGCAGTAGGGGCAATACAGTTTTAAGCTGAGTTGTGAGGGATTGAGTGCTGACGACAATACCAGCGCCATTGCTGAGAACTTCGCCATCCGCACCCACATCCGTAGCGATACAGGCTAAACCGCAAGCCATTGCTTCGAGGAGAGAGAGGGAAAGACCTTCGACGAGGGAGGGGAGAATAAACACATCAGCACCGCGCAGGATTTCTATGCGGCGCTGTTCATCCGCCACATATCCGAGCCAGATGATATTATGTTCGGGGCCGTAGGTGGCTTGGAGGGAGGCGGCGAGGGGACCATCGCCAACAATGGCTAATTTACACTTGGGACCGAGGTTAGATTGCTTCCAAGCCTTGAGCAGAGCTTCCACGTTTTTTTCCATCGCAATTCTGCCTTGATAAACAAACAGAATGTCTGCGTTTAGCTCATATTTGATTTGGCTATAACCGGGGGAATATTTCCTGACATCAACGCCATTAGGGATAACTTCTACCTGGTTTTTCGGTACGTTTAATTCCCCCAGTAAATCCCGCTGTAAATCGGAGAAAACTATGGTTCGGTGGTAATTGGGGAGAAAGGGGGCGTATAGCTGATAAGTGAGATGCTGTAAGCGCTGTCTCCCAGAAGTGAGAGGGCGATTTTGGTGGGCGAAGGGGGGGTGAAAAGTAGCCACTAAAGGGAGATTGAGATCCTCACAGATTTCTGGGAGGACGAAATCTAGGGGGGAGAGGGTGAGGGAGGCATGGACCAAATCCGGTTGGAGCTGGCGCAGGGCCTCACTTAAAACCTTGCTGGATTTGAGGGTGGGGATGGTGTAGATGGTGGATTTGTAAATGCAGGGAAGGGAGACTTCGGCGGCGAGTTGCCAGCCGTGGGCTCCGTTCGGGTTTTGTCCGGAGTTAAACCCGGGGAAGACGTTAGTCGGGATGTCAGCTTCTTGGGCAAAGTGAAGAAAGCTCACTTGGTATCCCCGGTCTAAAAGGGCGTTGGTTACTTCGCGAGAGTAAGTAACGTTGCCGCAGAATGGTGATTTTTTTCCTAACCAGGCGATGTGCATGCCAGTGTTTAGTTGTTTTGGTTAAAAAGGTTGCCAAAATGGAGCAGAGGGGATGAGCCAATAGCTAGCTAATGATAAGTTGCTAAAGGCGGGCTGCTGTCACGATGGTTTTGTACCCGAAATATACCAGCTAATTGCGTTTCCGGCTATGACGATCGCGGCGAGGAGGAAAAATACCACTTGGAGACCGAGGAAAGTTTCGGCGACGGAGGCGATCGCCAATGGCAAGCTGAGGGCAATATTGATGGCATTGTTTTGCAGGCCAAACACTTTACCCCGCATATCTTCGGGAGTTTCCGCCTGAATCGCCGTTTGCATCGGCACGCCCACCATAGAGGCAAAAAACCCTAACATAGCAATCAGGCACAGACTCGGCCACAGTTGTTCGGTAAACAGGGCCATACCCCCCAGAGAGCCGGCCATTCCCACAGAGCCAAAAGTGCTGAGGCGACGGTGAGAAAAAGAGGAACCAAAGTGACCCAAAATAGCGGCTCCCACACCCATCCCCACACCAGCGGCGGCGAGTAAAAAGCCAAATTGGTCGGCACGTAGAGCAGGCATTACCTGGGCCACCCGCACCGCCAAAACTGCCAAGGCGGCGAAGACGCAAAACAAAACAATCAACTGACTCATGGCGGCGCGGACGCGGTGGTTTTGGCTGAGGTAACGCAGACCGTCGCGGATATCTTCAAATACGTGGGCTGATTCTGGCTGGGAGTTGTTGTTTTCCCGAATTTTCAGCAACATTAGCAGCAACCCAGCGATGCAGTAACTGCTGCCAACTACTAATTCTTTACCAATGCTCTCGGTGCCATTTTGTCCGAGGAGGGAATCTGCTAGTTTTAGCACCGGTTCCCCCACGGCGAAACCGACAATTACCGAAGCCATCATGGTGGTGGTGTAGAGGGAGTTGGCGGCGAGGAGGTGCCGCCGCTCCACCACGAGGGGGATGGCGGCTTGTTCGGCGGGGGCGAAAAATTGGGTGAGGGTGGAAACTAGGAAGGTGACGGCGAGCATGAGGCAAAATCCTAGGGGTAAGGCGGCGAAGCGCCAACCTTCAGAAATCCACAGGAGTAAAGGGATGGTGAGAACTAAAATGCCTCGGAGGATGTTGGTGAAGACGAGGACGGATTTTTTCGGCCAGCGATCGGCGAAGGCACCGGCGAGGGAACCGAAGAGGACGGCGGGGATGGTAAAGGCGATCGTAATTGCCGATACCCAACCACTGATAGTCTGGTTGGAATCTTCAAAACGGCTGGCAATCAGGGCAATCATCAGCACCAGATAGACCTTATCGGCGAGCTGGGAGAAAACTTGGCCGCTCCACAGCGCTAGGAAATTGGGATTTTTTAAAACTGGTCCGAAACCCTGTTCTTCGGGTTCTGGGGGTGGGGGATTTAGCTCCGGGTTTGGGGGTTGGTGTTTTCCTGGCCAATCGGTTGCTGGCGGCGCAATTTTGCTGAATTGATCGCTATGGTGGTGTTGGTGGCTGGGAAAGGAATTGCTGGCGGACTTCCCTGGGGGGGAGGTAATTTTGCTGCTAGTGGTGGAATCAGACAAGCGCATGATTTTAGGGTGTGTTTGGCCAGTTCTGGTTAGTGGGAGCAGGGGTGAGCGGGTGTTGCCGATCGTCAACCGGCGACTATGGCAATTAGGTGCTAATTTTCCCTAACTTATTCTATCATTTTAGTGATTTTCACTTTGTTAAATTGTAAATATCACTAAACAAATTGAATTTAAGTGATAAAACAGGTGGGCGTCAAATCGCCAAAAGATAAAAATTGGTTGTCTTCATTTTACGTGGTGGCGCGATCGGCCATAACCTCACCACCACCAGCCAAACTCTCAGAAGGCAGATAACTATCAATCAGAGCTGCGGAGCGGATAGAAGTATCCAAGTGATATTCGGCATAAACCCGCAACAACCGTTCTAAAGATGGCCAAATCTCAGAGAGAGAGTGAACCCCAGCACTTAACTGGGCAGGCAGTTCCGCCGCCGCCAGGTACTGCAGACCGGCCAACTGGGGGGCACTGAGGCGAACCGGACGGAGCCGGGAGGGCACACTTTCCTGGTGGAGAAGCGCCCCTAAACTAAAAGTGCCACCAGCAGTAAAACTAAATCCCACCCGCCAGTTAGGATGGCTCCATTGTGGAATCAGCGGCTCACCGGTGAGACAACAGGCATGGACCTGGGGAGCAACCCCCGCCTCCGCCAGCAGGTGGTAAATGCCATGAGCCAGCAACGCCAGCACCGGTAGCAGTCCCATTTCCAAGCGGTGCAAATGTTCTGCCAACAGGGAAAACAGTTGCTCTTGGGGTTGTTCGCTCAAAGCCATAGCCATGACCAATTCCCCCAAATACTGACCTGCTGCTAGTTTGCCCAAGTCCCCACTGAGGCGAGAATGGGATTTGAGGGTGTGAGCTTGGGTGATTTTCGGCAGACTTCGCCCCTGATGTAGCAGCAGCTCATTCACCACAAACAATTGCAACCGCCCACTTAACTGGGATTTCGGCTTGCGGGCTCCTGGTGCCACTGCTCTGAGCAAACCATGTTCCCTGGTTAAAATCGTTACCAGCCGGTCCGCCTCGCCCAAAGGCACGCTCTTGAGATTGATACCCGTAGCCTTGTAAGTTCGATTCATCTGTTGTACTTATCCCCTCCCTTGGGGAAAAAACCGCCATCAGTCCTCTACCACACCAAGACTGGAGAGCGATCGATTCTCCGTGACTACAGACTTTTGCTCCCGCTGACGGAGGATATCCGGGCCGCGAGAGGTGCCCAACCGGGTGGCACCGGCGACAATTAAATCTAGAGCTTGCTCTGGGGTGCGAATCCCCCCAGAAGCCTTAATCCCCACCTGACCTTTGGCGATTTCCGCCAACAGGCGCACATCACCCACCGTAGCACCTCCATTAAACCCAGTGCTGGTTTTTAAATACGCCACCCCAGCATCCAGGCAAATTTCTGCGGCGAGTTTTTTTTCCCCATCCGTCAGGAGGGTAGTTTCCAATATCGCTTTGACTAACTGGCCGGTTTCTTCCACAATTTCGGCGATTTCCCGATGCACCTCGTTGGTCATCCCGGCTTTGAGCGCGCCGATATTGATGACTACATCTAGCTCGGTGGCGCCATTTTCTACGGCTTCTTGGGCTTCATAGAGCTTGACGGCGGCGGTGGTGGCTCCGGAGGGAAAGCCGATGACGGTGCAGACTTTGGGGCGTTTGGTATGAAGCAACTTAGCCGCTTGCCGCACCCAGGCGGGAGAGACGCACACGGCGGCGAAATGGAATCTGTCGGCTTCTTCACACCACTTTTCTACCATTTGGGGGGTGGCTTGGGGGCTGAGGAGGGCGTGATCTATAAAAGCGGCAATGTCAATATCGATTTCTCTGCTGGCAGCCATAGGTTTTCTGGGGAGTTACTTTTCCCTATTGCGTTATCTTCATGTTGTATCAAACTTTCAGCAATAAAAAACCCGCATTGGCGGGTGGGAAAATTTCCGCATTCAGTTGCGGCTCTTTGTCTGGGAAAGTGAGTTTTAGCGGTTGCCTTGGATGTAGCGCATGACGCCGCGAGCGATCGCCTGTGCCATACGGGTGCGTTCCCCGGCGTCGGCGAGGATGCGGGCGTCTTCTGTCCCGGTGACGAAACCCACTTCCACCAACACTGCGGGCATTTGGGTATTACGGAGGACATAGAACCGCGCTCGCTTCAAACCCCGGTTGCGCATATCGAAACTTTCCATAATGCTGCGCTGGATGTAGTCGGCGAGGTTGCGACCGCTTTCATAGTAAAAAGTTTCTACCCCATTGGCGCTGGGATTGGCGCCGGGAGCCGCATTGGCGTGGATACTGACGAATAAATCGGCATTAACGCGGTTGGCTAGGACGGTGCGGGGTTCGAGTTCGAGGGTACGATCGTCCCGGCGAGTCAACACCACCTGGACGCCATTTTGTTCCAGAATCTGGGTCACTTGCATGGAGATGTCAAATACCACATCTTTTTCCCGCAGACCACCAATGCCGATCGCCCCCGGGTCGCTGCCCCCATGTCCGGGGTCCACCACCACCACGATCCGGCCTTCATTCAACCTCGGTGGCTGGGACGGCTGAGGATTTTCCTCTGGCATGGGAACCGGTTGGGGACGGGGTACGGGAATGGGACGACTACCTCCCGGCTGGGTGGCTTGGGCGGGTTGCAACTTCAGGGACAGCTCTGTGGGGCTGTTCTGAGTCGGAGTCATTACCTGAACGCCCGAGCCTATTTGCACCAACAGAGTCACGCTTTCTGGTTCGTCCTGGCGCTCCCGCACCCATAAGATGGGAGAACCGGCTGGCGGCTGAGGCAGGCGGATGTTTCCAGGCATGGCGGCGGAGTAAATCGTGAGCCGATAAGCGGCAGTTTGGCGGTCCCAGCCGCTAGTGTAAGCGATCGGGCTGTCTGTTTTCACCACCAGTTCCGTGCCGTTATTGCGCAGTTCCACTGCTTGGATAGAAGCGAAGCCGGTAGCTTGACCAATGACTGGGGGGCGAGAGCCTTCGGGCCACAGCACCACGCCTCCCGGTTGATTGGCGCGCACTTCCCAATTCCGTCCCGTATCGCTCATACTGAGGGTAACGCGAGCGACTGGGGGGGAGCTGGAAAGCTGCATCGCTTGCAGCCGCTGGACGCCCAAGCGGTTCACCGCCCGGTTGCGGCCTTGCAGGTCCTCTGACAAGCGGGCTCCGGGGATGTCAATGGTGAGCCAGGAGCGATCGCTTGCCCGCTTCACTTCCACTTGGGGCTGTCGCCCGGAAGTGTGCAACACAATCCCATTTTCTCCCACTTGGATATCTTGCAGCAGCGTCCCCGCTCCGGGGTTAGCACTGACAATCGTGCCAGCTTCCCCCTCTGCTGTTGGGGATTCTGGCAATTCTGCTATCCAGTTTTGGGCAGAGTTAGCGTCAAAATCGGCAATCAATTGTGCTGGTGGTAGCACTTCCCCAGTCACGGATAACTGGTTTTGACTCTGCTCAACCTGCCACGATTGCAGTTCCGCTGCTTTCACCGGTACTGCTGCTGCTGCCAAAACTCCGATGAGACTGGGTAGCAGTGAGTGCATCAGGACAGTTTTTGCCATTTTGGTGTTGTTCACGCCGATCGAACCTTGAACTGGAATTACATTTTTCATGTCAATTGGACAAGTTTAAGCGGTTTTCCTGCCAGCGCGCACCCCTGGAGCCCAATTTCACCCCCAAATTTAAACCAAGACCCATGATTTTTCCGAGAGCGCAACTTTGTACAAGAGTATAGTAGCTTTTGCCTATTCCGGTGAGCCGGATTTCTATCCCCCCACCCTATCCACGGGGGCAGAGGCATCTATAATTGGTCTGGTAGCTGGTAGCCACGTTGTGCAGCCCCCACGGCTTTTGGCTGATATTTGCGGGTGCAGGCTCATCTTGGATTGTGCAATTCAGCCCCAACCCCAATCATTTTCAGGGTTGTGCTGTAGCGATCCCCGATCGTTGCGGGACGCGATTTTATCTTTTGCTAGGCTTCAGCCAGCGATCCGGAACGCAAAATATGCTCCCTTGCCTTGCGGTTGGGCGATACTTGCCTTCCACCCAGACGCACCCATGACTAAAAAATCTTTCTCAGATAGCCTTTTTATCCACCCTGACACGGCTATCCGGTCACAGCTTAGCACAATTTTTCCGCCCTACCGGTCATTATTCATCTCTTCCGGTTTCATGCCCCACTCTTATATAAGATTAATTTATAATTAAATTTTTTTATTGATTAATTTAAAATCATATGCAGCCTTGGTGCCCAGGAGTAATTTATCTCTCCCCAGCCAACGTATTTACCGCTACATTTCAGCAGTTTTGAAAAGCCATAAAATCACCAATGTAAAATCTACCACATTGATTGTTTAATGAAAGCAAAAACTATGATAGAGCCATCCTGTCTGGGAAAAATTGGGAATTTTTGGGGGCGCCATCTGTTCAAATTCGCGGTTATGTTTATCGTGGCGCTCTCCGGGACGATCGTCCCGGCTATCTACACTCAAGCCCAACTACCAGAAAGCATTCCCAATTTCTCAAATATCGTTAATCAAATCACCAAAAATACTGCAATAGTTGGCAATACTATCTATGCCCCAGTCAAACTAGACGGGAGAGTGTTATTCCCGATCGGTGCCCCCGCCGCCGCTGATGCTACAGCCAATGGAATGAATGCCAAAATGCTGCAAATGCGGGTAAAAATGTACGAGAAAAACTTGGCGGATATCGTGAATAGCGGTTTTGATAAATCCCAGCTACAAATTACAGTTAAACCAGATGAAAGTAATGCCGTAATCATCGCTAATGATGGACAAAAAGTTAACCAATATCGCCTCCTAACCATTACCGAATTAGATAGTCAAATGTGGGGAGTTAGTCCATCAAATCTAGCAGGAGAACTGACGGAAATCATCCGCACGGCTCTGATCACAGCTCAAGCAGAACGCCAGCCATCATATTTGCTGGTGCATGGGTGGATATCCCTGGGGATAATTTTGGGAATTATCGCGATCAATTGGCTGCTGAGTTTCCTCGATAAAAAATTTACCGCTGAATTAGCCAATCACCAGACCCGTACCACAGACAGACCAGAACAAGGTAAATCTATGGAATCAGCCGCAATGACAACTATGGAACCGGTGGCAATGATGGCGGTGATGACTGAGGAAATGAGCGACGATCGGCGCCAAAACCTAACCAAATTTAAACGCAACTTACTGATGGTGACGCGGCTTTTCGTGATCGTAGGCGGCGGTGCGTGGATTGCCGGATTTTTCCCTCAAACTCGCCATTTCCAGAATTTTATCCTAGAACAACCTTTGATAATCGCTATTTTCCTGGGTACTCAGTCAGTAATTAAAGGCGCTCATGTGGCTATTGATCGGTTAGTAGTGAAATTTATCGCCACCGAACAAATGGCATATCAGTTAATCAGAAAAAATTTACGTTTAACCACTTTTGGCCAAATTCTCAAAGAAATTACAGCAATTTTCCTTTGGTTTTTGGCGATTCTTTTGATGTTAACTACTATGCAGGTGCCTATCGGTCCGGTACTGGCGGGAGCGGGAATCGTCGGTTTTGCCATTTCTTTTGCTGCTCAGAGTTTGATTAAAGATGTGGTGAATGGCACCTTGATTTTGCTGGAAGACCAATACGCGATCGGCGATTACATCGCCGCCGGTAGCGGCGAGGGTTTAGTCGAATATATGAACCTCCGCATTACCCAACTGCGCAGCGCTGAAGGCGAGCTAATTACCATCCCCAATAGCGAAATCACCACCGTGCGCAATCGCTCTAAAGATTGGTCGCGGATTAATTTCGAGATTGATGTTGCCTATGAAACGGACGTGAATCAAGTAATGCAGGTGATGCAAGGAGTAGCCGAAGCCATGCAGCAAGACAGCCAATGGCAGCAGCAGGTATTAGAAGCCGTTAATATCTTGGGAGTCAATGATTTATCTCACCAAGGGATTAAGATTGTGATTTGGATAAAAACTCAACCTGGTCAGCAATGGAGTGTCGCCAGAGAATACCGCCGCCGCTTGAAACTGGCTTTAGATGCCCAAAACATCCCCATTGGCATCCCTCAGAGTAGCCTCTGGCTGAAAAATTATCCCCCAGAAATGGGATGAAATTTATAATTACAAAATTTCTCATCCTTTGTGTAGTCCTGTCATTCCCGCTTTTGCGGTAATCCAGAAAAATTACAGCGGATTGCAGATGAATCTGTTTATGCAATCCGCTGTATGTCAATACAAATGGGACTAATTCCTAATGGCGGCGGCGATGCGTTCCTGGTTCAAGTCCCGACCGATAAACACGAGGCGGGTTTGGCGGGGTTCGCTGGGTTGCCAGGGGCGATCGTAAAAATAATCAAACCGCTGTCCCACCCCCTGCATCACCAACCGCATCGGCTTATTCGGAACCGTGACAAACCCTTTCACCCGATAAATCTCCTCCTGCTGTACCAACTCCTGGAGCTGCTTTACCAACAAAGTCGGCTCAAATCCTGCTTCTAAAATCAAATTTACCGCATTGATTTCCTCATCATGGTCGTGTTCTTCTTCATGGTCATGGTGACTAGGACGGCTGTCTAAATTATCCTCCACCGCCGCATTAAATCCCAGCAGCAATTCTGAGCTAATTTTCCCCCCTTCACAAGGGACAATTTTTACCCCCGGTCTCACTTCCTGTCGGAGCCAATTTTCCACTCGTTCTCGCTCTGCTGGTTCCACTAAATCCACTTTAGTCAGCAACACCATATCGGCGCAGTTTAACTGGTCCTCAAACAGTTCCTCTAACGGGGTTTCATGTTCTAAATTGGGGTCGGCTTGTCGTTGCGCTTCCAGAGCCGCCAAATCTCCCACGATTTGCCCTTTGGCTAAGGCTTCGCAGTCCACCACTGTCACCACGCCATCAACGGTGGCACCGGTGCGAATGTCTGGCCAGCGGAATGCTTGCACTAGGGGTTTGGGTAGTGCTAAACCGGAGGTTTCTACTACCATACAATCCAGTTTTTCCCGCCGTTGCAGCAGGGTTTTCATGGTGGGATAAAATTCTTCTTGTACGGTGCAGCAAAGGCAACCGTTAGTTAGTTCTACGATGTTCTCGCTGGGGTCGTCTTCCTCATCGCAGGTTTGACAAGAGCGCAGCAGCTCACCATCAATCCCCACCTCGCCAAACTCATTCACTAAAACGGCGATACGCCGCCCGCCATTATTTTGCAGCAAATGGCGGATGGTGGTAGTTTTGCCCGCGCCGAGAAATCCTGTAATTACTGTTACTGGTATTTTGTGCATTGATGTCCTTGTGTTGGTGAGTGAATAAATTGGCGGCCATGACTTCTGGTGAGGGCAGGGCATCATCAGGATTTTCTGATGTTGAGATAAATTGATGGTGCCGTGCCCCTACTTTCAGCCCTGAAAATTAGGCAGAATTCTGTCCCATCAAGCACCGATCGCACTGGCGAGGAAACTGGCGCCAATGCCGCAGATGGTAAAACCGGCAAAGCGCAGATAAAGACCGGGGGAGTTAGGGATATTTTCAAGGGCAGTTTTGCCCAGATTGAAAGCAATGGCAGCAACAGTCATTTGGATGATGGTAAATCCGGTTAAATATGCCCAGAGGGGGGTCATTTCGGCTCCAACTATGGCTTCTCCGTAGGCGTAACCGTGAAAGATGCCAGCTATTGCGGCTAATGCTACTAAACCCTGCCAGTTGGTAGTTTTGGATGTTGCCAGCATGCCTCCGGCGGCGAACACTGAAGCCGCCACTACCAGTTCGGGTAGGGGTAAATTTGCGCCGGTGAGATGAAGTCCGACGCCAGCGATCGTGGTGAGAATAAAGCCAGCGGGAATGGCGATGCCGATGCTTTTGCCAGGAGCGATCGCCACTGCCAGCAATCCCACCGCCACCACAAAGGCAAAATGGTCTAAACCGATAATCGGGTGCGCCAAACCCGACAAAAATCCCTCCCAAAAGTTCGTCGGCGTCTCACCACCAAAGGCATGGTGAGCCATCGCGGGACTAGCCGCCACGATGCTGAACAGAACAAATAAGATGACACCCGTCAGTTTTACAGGAAACTTTAGTTTTGGCATTTGCATTCTCGATATTAATCCAAATCAGTAAATTAAGTGTTGGCAGCCGACAAAGTTGGCACCGGTGGGACGCGAGCAATGATGCCCTTTTTCAGCGGTTCCGGTCGCTCCCCCCAAGGCACTAAACCATCAGGTTTGCCATAGTATTTACTGGCACATTCCAGCACCGCCGCCCCAGTTTCCCCACCAGTGCTGATATCGCCAAATAAATACGTCCACTTTCCCGGCGCCACAAACGAAACCGCGCAAGCATGACTACATGCGCTCATACACTGCACCGGGTGCAGAGAAAATTCATCGCGCAATTCCCAGGTTGCGTGCAGTTGGGAAATGCTCGCGAGCAATTGCTCTCCCCCGCTGGTGCCAACTCGCTTCCCATCTTGCCAAGTGCTGGCGCAAGTGGTGCAAACAAATAAAGCGTGTTTTGTCATCTGTCTTCCAGTTTTCTGTCCTGATATCCCGTATTAAAGCGATACAACTCCTCGCCGTTGGACTTGCCACGGTCCAACCACTGCAAAAATTACCCAATTCCTGCTCCCGGTGGTTTGGCTGCATCTCAACTGAGCCAATCAACCTGGTGTCGGGGTGGGTATAAATTCTAGTCGTAGAAGAGGCGCGCTTTGCCCTCAATACACGCGCCTTGAGGATAGATAAATCTCAAATTTGCTCTCATCCGTACCTCGCAGATGAATATATAGGTTGACTTTTCCCTCGGTGGGCATTCTGACTTAGAGCCGCTGGGACTCATCACAGCTGCGGGACAGCGCCGGACTTACACCGAACTTTCCCCCTTGCGTCTGGTGGCTGCTCCCCACCAGAACCGACGGGCAAGGTTAATCTTAACTCACGTTGCACTTTTTGCCAAGAGGAAATCTGGAGTTGAAGTTTTGATATCACATATCAGCTAACAATGTACAAGTGAATTCAGGCTGGGGGCTGCTTTGGCTCCGATTCCCCCTGGGCAAAGTCACCCGGGCGATAGATTTTACCATCCAGAATTGAAAATTATTGCCCAGTAAACTTTGGCTATGTCCCCAATTTTGTCATCTCCTGCCGAAATATTAACTAAAAATTAAGATTTTGAGAAATTCTAAATTTGGAAATTATATTAGAACCAGTGTAACTCAGCCAATTTATTTGCCAGTTTGAGCAGCGGTGGGAAATTTATCGGGGGCAAAAATATAACTGTTGCAGATTGTTTCTGTTACATCTTAGGAGTGGTTGGGCTAAAAGGTGATCCATGTCATAGATTCGCTAGGGAAAGCTCTGGGGGTAAAAACTTATGGATATGGAAACGGCTAAGAATAAATACTCACATCAGCGATTGGATGCCAAGGGATCAGCAGAAATTCCGCCCCATAATCCAAGAACAAAGCATCATAATGGCTTGTCTGTACCAGAAGCAAGTGGCATCGATAAGCTCCTGTGCCGATCGATTAAATTTGCTTTAGATAAAACGGCGATTGTTGCTCTGACCGATGCTAAGGGTAAAATTCTCTACGTGAATGATAAATTTTGTGAATTATCCCAATATAGTGAAAAAGAACTTCTCGGCAAAGACCACCGGATTGTAAATTCGGGATATCATTCTCGGCAATTTTTTCAAGATTTTTGGGCAACCATTAAATCAGGGCAAATTTGGCGTGGCGAGATTCACAATCAAGCCAAAGACGGCTCCTATTACTGGGTCGATACCACCGTAGTGCCATTTCTGGATGAGCATGGCCAACCTTATCAGTATTTATCGATTAGATTTGACATCACGGCGCGCAAGCAAGCAGAAGCCGCATTAAAGCAAGCTGAGGAGCTATCCCGTCACCAGGCAGAAATGCTGCAGCGAGCCTTAATGGAAATTAAACAGACCCAAGCTCAATTGGTGCATACAGAAAAAATGTCTGGTTTGGGACAGCTCGTGGCGGGTATTGCTCACGAAATCAATAATCCCGTTAACTTTATTTACGGCAATTTGCTCTATACGGCTGAATATGTGGAAAAAATCCTGAAATTGCTGGCATTGTACCAATATCACTATCCCGAACCAGTGGCGGAAATTCAGGATACAGCTGAGGTGTTAGAGCTGGAGTTCCTGATGGAAGATTTGCCCAAAATGGTGGATTCGATGCAGATGGGGGCAAATCGCATTCGAGACTTGGTGCGGTCTCTGCGCAATTTCTCACGCTTGGATGAATCGGAACGGAAATTGGTTGATATTCACCCGGGAATTGACAGCACGTTATTGATTTTGCAACACCGTCTCAAGCCGAAGGGAAGCAACCAGGAAATTGAGTTAATTCAAGATTATGGCAATTTGCCACCAGTGCTGTGCTACCCCAGTCAGCTCAATCAGGTGTTTATGAATATTCTGGCTAATGCTATAGATGCACTTGAAGAGCAACCGGCGCCGCGCTTAATTACGATTCGCACCCGGTTGGTGCAGGGGAAGGAGGGGGATTTCGCCCACATTACCATCGCTGATAATGGTCCGGGGATTCCCGCTGCCATCCATTCCCGCCTGTTTGACCCGTTTTTTACCACGAAGCCGGTGGGTAAAGGTACGGGTTTAGGGTTGTCTATTGCTCACCAGATTGTGGTGGAGAAGCACGGGGGGATGCTGGAGTGCATTTCTCCTCCGGGTGGGGGGACTCAGTTTACCATTGCCATTCCCCTCAAGTGACGTTGAAGGGATAAAAACACCAACGCTTCAGGCGGTGTTTTCTTGGCTGTCGGCTCTTGGTTGGCCTATACCCAATTGCTTCTTACTGCGCTTTAGCTGCTTCCACAGAGCCTTGATTTCCGCATAGGCTACTTCTGGGGGCAGCTTACCGCTGGTTTCCAAACAGGTAATGTAACCTACCCGCTGGGCGAATTCTTGCAGATTGGCGTTGAATACCAAGTTTTCCGGCTTGGTGGCGCCGTGGTAGCGGCTCCGGGGATGCAGATAATCAAATGTGTCTGTCATCGCTATCTCTTAAAGTTTGTTTATTCTTACCTCACTTCATCTTAGCACTGCCTCTGCCAATTTGGCAAGAGCATTATTGACAGGATGACTCACCAATTTGTTAAATTTTTGTCGCGGGGTCATCAAATTATATTTGAGATTAATTCCGAGCATTTGCGGGCAAGTCTGTATCGGTAATTACCGATATCAAAACTTAATCAATGGTGAATTATGGTAAAATTTTTGGGCAAAATAGGTGAAATTATATGGCGAAATCGCAGAGCTTCAGGCGGCGGGCAGCAGGTGATCTGCCAGCAGTGCCTGTAGGAGAGAAAATACTGGAGCTTGTATCTGTCGCTTATTCTCCTGACTGGGGTGTGTTAGCAGGGGTGAAGGGGGTGTATTTTCCGCCTAGTGCTTCTACTATGGCCCGGGTGTTGGCTTGGAGCATTTTGGGATAAGTATCGCCCGGGCTCCCGGGGGCGCCGATCGAGTCGGCATATAGCGGTTGCGGCGCCAGTTTCACCCCAGCTTCTTCGGCGACGGTGGTAATTAGCCGGGGGTTGATGGTGGTTTCGGCAAAAATGGCGGGGACGCGGGTTTTCTTAATCTCTTCGGCGAGGTTTTTCACGGTTTGAGCGCTGGGTTGCTCTTCGGTGCTGATGCCAATCAGGGTGCCAGTGACTTTCAACCCGTAGGCGCGGGCGTAATATTCAAAAGCATCGTGAGTTGTCACCATCCGCCGTTGGTTTTCTGGAATGGTGGCTATTTGCTGCTGAATCCAGGTATCAAGGCGCTGCAATTCGGCTACCAGTTGGGCGGCGTTTTGGGCAAATTGCTCTTTTTCGGCGGGGGAGAGTTCGCTCAAGGCGTCCCGAATGGCGTTGACCATCAAAATGCCGTTTTTGGCGTCACCCCATACATGGGGGTCGGGCACTTTTTGGCTTTGGTTCTGCTTTTCCAGAGGGGGTACGACTTCTCCCACTGCCAATTTGCGGGCTTTGACTCCGGCGGATTCCATGAGTTTAATTAGCCCCGGTTCTAAATGATAGCCGTTATAGAGGATGAGGTCGGCTTCTTCAAAGGCGGCGCTGTCGGCGGGGACGGGCTCGTAAATGTGGGGGTCGGCTCCGGGTTTGAGGATGCCTTTCTGGCGAATGGCTTCACCCCCGACGCGCTCCGCCATGTGGGCGATGATGGTGCTGGTGGAGACGACTTGGGGTTTATCTATGTCTCCGGGGGTGTTGGCTTCTGGGGCGGAGTTGGTGCAGGCGGTGAGACATAGCCCGAGGAAAATGGCGACTGTTTGCCACAGGGGGAGGGTTTGGCGGTGGGTGTGAGTGGACATTGTGATATTTCCTTTACATTTCTTTTCATATTTCTTTCATAAGTCCTATCATATTTCTTTCATTTTTGCTCTATGCTGGAATCAGGCAAGCGGGGAAAGCCTTGCCGCTGTAGGACGGAAAGTGAAATTGGAGGACTGACATGAGTGCTGGCATTACCATTAGCCATTTGGGGGTGAGTTACCGGACGGTGGAGGCGCTGCGGGATATCAATCTGCAGGTGCAGCCCGGTCGTCTGGGGGGTATTATTGGCCCGAATGGTGCGGGGAAAAGCACTTTGCTGAAGGCGATGTTGGGTTTGATTCCGGCTCACAGCGGGATGGTGTTGTATGATGGCAAGCCTTTGGCGGATAATTTGGCGGCGGTGGCTTATGTGCCGCAGCGTGCCCAAATTGATTGGACTTATCCGGCGACGGTGTGGGATGTGGTGATGATGGGCCGGGTGAGACATACGGGATGGTTTCGGCGGTTTTCGGCGGTGAGTCGCCGTTTGGCAAATGAGGCTTTGGAACGGGTGGATATGCTGGCTTATCGCGATCGCCCCATTGGTCAACTGTCTGGGGGTCAGCAGCAGCGGGTGTTTTTGGCGCGGTCTTTGGCTCAGGATGCGGCAATTTTCTGTTTTGATGAGCCGTTTGTGGGGGTCGATCGCAAAACTGAGGCGATTATTTTCCAGATTTTTCGGGAGTTGGCGGCGGCGGGGAAAATTGTGTTGGTGGTGAATCACGATTTGGGCGAGGCGATCGTTAATTTCGATGATTTGATTTTACTCAATCAGGAGGTCATTGCTGCAGGCGATCGGCCACAAGTTCTCCAGGAAGATAATATCTACCGCGCTTATGGCGGTAAAGTGGTGTTCTTTTCTGAACCTTCTGCAGCTTAGGGGACCCCACCGCCATCCTAACTAATGTCATAAAAAATTTTTTTCATTATCGGCTTGACAGTTATTTTATATACGGATATGGTTAAACAAGTGGCGTCAAGCTGGGGTGAGAATGCAGACAGTTCCTCTAAAGGCAGCTCAATCTGACAAACCTAAACTGGCTGGTGGATTAAATGGCAAACAGCGTCGAACCTTGGAGGTAATCTATATCAACCCTGTTCGGGGAAATATTCTCTGGACAGATATCGAGAACCTGTTTGGGGCGCTGGGCGCTACTGTCAGTCAGGGGAGGGGGTCGCGGGTGCGAGTGGCGTTGAACGGTGTTAAAGCTGTTTTTCACGAACCGCACCCAGAAAAAGAGATATGCAAGGGCGCCGTTAAAAGTGTCCGTAAATTCTTGGAGGAAGCGGGGTTTACCCCTATGTCTGAGTAACGATTAGTAAGATGTCCGGGGGCACCATCGCTGGTTGCCCCAGCCCCAGATAAACAAAAGACGTACCACCCATCTAGCCCAGGCATAACAGAATCGTGCAGCAGAATCTTAAATATTCTCCCAAAAGAGTAACTTTGCCGTTTCGACGTTTGAGAAGAGGGCGAACTATGTTGACTTACAAGGGCTACAAGGCTGAGATCGAAGTAGATGCAGAAAACCAGCTTCTCTTTGGTCGTGTCCTGGGCATCACGGATGTGATTACCTTTCAGGGCAAAACAGAGGAAGAAGCGCGGCTGGCATTCTATGACTCTGTTGATGATTATTTAGATTTTTGTGACGAGTTAGGGGAACAACCGGCTAAGCCTTTTTCTAATTCCAGGCAGATGTATATATAAAATTTGTTGGATTTAATTTCATAATAAATGGTATTTAGGCATCAACATCCATGATGACCAGATGTTAGGGAGTATAGGTAATGCCATACAATTGGGGCTATAAGTTCATAGGAGCGGCGAGCGATCGCTTGCTCCTCCTGCTGGAAGGTGAAGAAGCGCTGAATGCGTATCCTGAGTTTAAAGACCGGGACGATCGTGCCGCCGAGCTAATCTCTGAGCTGCTCGGTCCAGAACCTTGTCTGTTCTATATTCGCCGCCAGGGAGAAGCGAGGCAACCTGAATATGAAAAGTGGGATATAACTCTGGCCACAGATAGAGCTGATTTTCCACTGCCCGCCCAAATACAGTCACGCCAGCGCCAGCAAACCTTGCAGTTCTGGGTAACTGTGCCTAAAGACGGCCAGGGCTATTTGGAGTTAAATAATATTTATTTTGTCAACCAGGAAGAAGGACAGATAGATGCCTTTTCCTCAGCTTGGCTTATTCGGCTGTTGCCCCATATAGTGCAAGATATTGGGATTCCGCCAGAAGCATTTGAGCAAATAGCACAAATGCCTATCTACCGGAATCATGTACCTACCAAAGAACAGATAACATTATGGGGACACTATTTAGGAATTGAACGCCGTGCAGCCCAGAAGCGGCAATTTTGCGTTCCCTTTATCAGCTACAATTATTCACCATCGACACCACTTGTCACATTATTTACCCTTGATGTTAACAGTGCCACCAGTAATGGCTCGCAGCCTCTGAATCCAGAGGATTTTTGGCAGCGAGCAGGATGGGCTAGAGACGGAAGAGTAAAGTTATTTAGAGATTTGGCACAATTAGGACAGCGTTACTCAGGGCAAGAATTGGGAGAAATTGCCACAGTAGAAGCCAAAAATAACCAGATCAAAGTTGAGTTAAATTCAAATTTAGCTGAATCTTTAGCCCTGGGAGAATCCCCGCTACCAAACAATGGTTTTTTATTTTATGAAGATGTTGGCAGTCTGGTTCAGATAGGCTGGCAAGAAACGGCTGTAGGAAACTTGAGGGAAGGTCGCACCCATAATCTTTATTTAGGCAATTTTTTCTTTGATGCTACTCAAGCAAGACCGCTACCTGCAACTACCCCACTGGCCAAAGAAGATTTGTTACTGTCCGAGGCTAATGATAGTCAAATAGCAGCAGTAGAAGCCGTGTTAGCTGCTGAGGATTTGGTTTTGCTTCAAGGCCCACCGGGAACAGGCAAAACTACAGTGATTGCTGAAATCTGTTATCAAGTAGCACTTCGGGGGGGGCGCACTCTCATTGCTTCTCAAGCTAACCTAGCAGTAGATAACGCTCTCAGTCGATTAACCCACCATCCAGTATTGCGTCCCCTCCGAGAAGGAGATGCAGGTAGCAAAGTTGGTAGAGAAGGAGCGCCCTTTTTAGCTCACAGGGTGATTGACAGATGGTTGGAAAATACTGCTGCTGACTGTGAAAAACGCTTATCTAAACAGCAGGAAATTTTTCGAGGTTTGCGGCCAATATTGACATCTCAGGAGAAATTCCAAGATTATGTAGCAACTGAGACAAATTTTCCCTTGGAGTATCAAACACTGAGAGATCGTCAAACTGACTTGGAAGCAACCAGGGAGAATAAACAAAGAGACCGGGAAAGCCTAGTGCAGCAGTATCAGCAAGTTAATCAGCTAAAAATTGCTCTCGAAGGTATCCTAGAGTCTAACAGCATATTTTTGGCGTATTTGGCGAGAAAACTCCAAGAATTAAGAGAGCAGCAGGCAGAAATATCAACGGCGCATAGTGAACTCAGGGTATGGAAAAAGAATGCGAACGATAATATCTATCGTTTATTAAAGCAGTCGTGGCAGCAGCGAGTTGTGACGGAAGAATTGATTGATTTGCCTATTAGAAGTAGGGAGCTTGCCCAGAAACATCAACCGGACCGCTTACCTTGGCAAGAGGCGGGCGATCGGCTCCTCGGCGAAATTAGGCAACTAATCACCCAGGGACAGCAATGGGATGAAATTTGCCAAGTGGCTAACCGCATCTATTGGTTAATTTTTCAATGCCAAACCACTATCGCGGAGCAAAAACCCAGTGACAGTCATATTTCCCAATATGCCCAGCAACTAAAAGCTAAAATTGACAGTGACCAACCTTTGTCAATTATCAATCAATTATTGAAATTTGCTAGACAGATTGTGCAGCGAATTAGTCAATCTCAATCAGATCAAGAAATATACAGGGATGCGGCGCTTTTAAAAGCGATTGAGCAGCAGTATAAGATTTTAATCCAAGAAAATCAGCCTAGTGACAGCGAGATAAAATTGAATCGGATGGCGGCGGAGTATGTGGCTGCCGTCACAACTCAAATCAGAAGTTTTTTAAACCAACTAGATGCTGAAACCAAACAGAAAATTCAGCAACTAGAACTCGATGTGGTCAACCTAAATAATACACAATCTCCGTTTCCGGTACTTGAGGGAAGTAAAAATTATTTGGCAAATCGCTTAGATGAGTTAGCGGCTCACATAGAGCAGATGTCTCAGGCTATAGCAGAATTAGACCACCAGATAAATGAATGTACTAGCAGGATCCAAAACTTGCAAGACGATTTTAACTCGACAAGGGATTGGTGGCGAACTACTTGGAATATGATTCCCAGCCACCTGAAACCAGATACTAGGGAGCCAGAAATCTTCACAACTGATTTTTTGACAACCGTTCCGGATAATTTTGAACCTTGGCAAGAGCAGCTTAATCAAGCCGAGTCTTACCTTGGACGATACGAGCGTACTATGCAAGAATGGATTGAGCGCCTCCGCCACCCATCCGAGGAAGACATTGCAGCTATCAGCAAACAGTATTTGGACAATGTAAATGTTGTCGGAATTACCTGTATTAAAGCAGCGAAATGGAGTTTCTCTGAAAGATTTAGCAATTTTGATGTGGTAATTATTGATGAGGTGAGCAAAAGCACTCCACCTGAATTACTGATTCCCGCACTCAAAGGGAAAAAAGTTGTGATGATTGGCGACTATCGCCAGTTACCACCTATCCTGGCGGAGGAAAATCTAGATGAACTAGCAGAAGAGCTTTCTGTCCCTAGAGAGAAAGTCGAATTTTTAGAAGAATCTTGGTTTAAGCAGCAATTTGATGCGGCTGCTAATGCCCAAACTGGAATCACGCGCAAGCTGAATGTCCAGTATCGCATGCACCCGCAAATTATGGAAGCTATCAACCAGTTTTATGATGATGGTGATGGAGGATTAAGCTGTGGATTGACGGAGCCAGACGGGCAGCGCGCACATAATTTACAATGTAGTTTTCTTAGGGAAGACCAACATATAGCATGGATAAAAATGCCAAACAATGACACCTATAGAGAAAACCGCCACGGGACTTCTTATCAAAACCCAAAAGAAGTTATTTGCATCAAAAAAGTTTGCGAACATTTCAACAAATTATGGGAGGCAAGAGTAGCCAACGGTGAACCCAAAAAAGAAATCGGTATCATCACCTTCTATGGCGCTCAGTTGCGCCTCATAGATGAGCAAATCAACCGGGGCAACCAGTTTCCTAACTTGGACATTCGCACGGGAACGGTTGATAGATTTCAGGGCATGGAAAAACCTGTTATCATCGTCAGTATGGTTCGCAATAATCCTCATAAAGTAGTTGGATTTGCGAAAACACCAGAGCGAGTTAATGTAGCGTTTTCTAGAGCCAAAGAGTTATTGGTAATTGTGGGATGTCACCAACTGTTTACAACCCTTCCTATCTACCAACAAGTTTCCCAAGTCGTACAGAATTATAACGGTTTTATCAATGTCTCCCAACTTCACTAACCAACCAATGGATTCTAACTTACAGAACTTAAAAGAGCAATTGGAAGCTGAATTTCCAGATTTGTCATTCGTAGTGGGGGGTTATCTTCGCTACAGAGTGCGTCAAACAACTGTACAGGTAGCATTGAGTGAACCCCGCAAAGCAGATATATTCGAGGAATTCGTCTTAAAATCTGCTTTGGCTCTTACTCCAGCTCCCACAGAAGCTGAAATAGCGGAGATGCTGGGGATTGATTCCATGTTTGTGCGTCATACGACGGCAAGACTTCAGACTTATAGCAATTTGGAGGTAGGTTCTGAATCTGGGATTACAGTCAAGCCTGCTACGCAAGAATTGTTTCAGGGTAATAAATGTATTTTGCAGCCGAAATCGACGCAAAAAGTTTATGCTATTGAAGATGACTTTACTGAGGAGCTTTCCCTGGCCAAAACACCGTTAAATAATAATGCCCCGCCAGGTTTGAATAAATTAGATGATTTACTGGATTATTATGATAATAGCAGATCAGAAAATAATTATAATGTAAATTTGACAAGAATTCAATCTTTTATCAGAGAAGGTTTAAATAATGAAAATTTGTGGGTAACGCAAGATACCAAATTGCAATTACAAGAGGAAGTTTGGCGCATCCTAATTTTGTTGATTTTTAAAACCCAAGATCAACATTTTTTAGTTAAAGTATTTTTTGGTGACAATCAAGTTTACCAAAATGACAGAAAATTTAGACATATTGATTTTCAGCATCATCAAATTCAATTAGCTAATTTATTATCTCCATCACTGCCTCGATTTACACCAGCGGCATTTCGTCCAGAAGCAATTGAAGCTGATTTGATTCACAATGAAGTGAATACCAGAGATATCCAGTATTTAGTTCATTTTACTTGCCGAGAAAATTTGGCTGGTATTTTACAAAATAATGCCATATTGTCTGTAAAACAATTGCAGAATAAAGAATCAAACTACAATCAAATTGATCCTTATAGATTGGACGAAAGACTAAATCATATATGTTGCAGTATTACTTATTTTAATTTTCAGTACCACTACCATGTCAGTCACAAAAGCGAATGCTGGGTTTTACTGCATATCCGACCTGATTATCTGTGGAAACAAAATACGCTATTCTGCAGAGTCAACGCAGCGACAGGGAGGGGGGCTTTCATTGGAGAAGGTTTTGAAGTGTTTCAAAGTCTATTTGACGAACCTGTAATAGCCAAAAATCGTATTCTAACACGCGCTAATAAACCTGATAACTTACCAACCTGCATTCAAGCTGAAGTTTTGGTACAAGAGAGCATTGCGATAGAAGATGTCCTGCGGGTGGTAGTAATGCAAAATTCTCATGTTCAAATGGTACGCGATGCAGGATGGAAAGGCGAAATAGAAGTTTTGCCTCGTCTATTCAGACCCCGTTTTGATTGGTTGTGAATTCCTATTGATAGGATTATGGCTTAGAATAATTTTGCTACATGAGGTAATATGACAGAAAAAAATCAACCCTCTAATATTGAATCCCTATCTCATCGTACTGCTGGAGCGCTACTCGCGGCGGCGGCTGGTGATGCAATGGGGTGGATGACTGAGTTTATCCGATCGCCCGATGACCTCAAACGAAAAATGGGGGTCGATCGCATCACCGAATATCAGGCATGGAGTAAGCGGGTGGGGGGACGATTCCAAGGGTATGAAGATTACATAGCTCCTGGCGACTACTCCGACGATACGCAATTAACCATCTGCACTGCAGCTTGCATTGCCCCAAATGGATGCTTTGACTATCGCACCTTTTGCAAATTTGAGTATCCGATGTGGCTAGAGTATGCTCGCGGTGGAGGTAGCACAGTCAAAGAAGCAGCGGAGAAAATCCAGCGGAAATCGGCTGATTGGAACAGCAATTTTTTCACTCGCAAGGTGAAAGAGGGAAAGATAGATTACCGCGATGGGGGCGCTAATGGTGCGGCCATGCGGATATCGCCTCATGTCTTAGCTAATGTTGGCCGTTGGACGCAAGCGGAGGCAGATATCTGGCGCAATTCCATCATCAGCCACGGACATCCCAAAGCTATTATCGGAGCTGTCCTCTACGGTTATGCACTGCATACTGTTTTGCAGTGGTCTGAACCTACTACAGGTCAGGATTTGATTGAAACAATCGGCCAATGGATCAAACAGTTGGAAATTCCGCCAATATCTGAACTCAAAACATGGCGGATAGAATGGAATCAGGGCAGGGGAGAAACTTTTGAGAATGTTTTTGCTAACACCAAGCAAGAAGCGGTTGAGCAGTTACGCCTAGTCTGGTCAGCATTGCGCCAAGATGAATCACCGGAAAGCGTACTGCAAAAACTAGGCTGCTTAGACCGCAACACCAAAGGCTCTGGGTTGGGTACGGCGATGGCTGGCATTTATCTGTTTGCCCGCCAGCCAGAACAAACCAAAGAAAATATTATCACCGCCGCCAATATGATAGGCAGCGATACGGATTCAATTGCAGCTTTCGTTGGCGGTTTGGGGGGTGCTGCCTTTGGATTGGCGGCGATTCCTGAGCAATGGCGATCGCAGATTCAGGATGCACCATTTTTAATTGAGTTAGGCAACCATTTAGCGGCAATTTCCATAAGCAAACCGGACAACGTGAAAATTCGCCCTGGAACATATGGCGTGAAATTAGGAAAACCGTTATCCCGCCAGATAGCACATGACGATATGCGAGTTGTACACACTCGCTTAGGCCCAGGCGTAATCGGAGAATTAGATACACAAAATCTGCTTACCCAAGGGCGAACAGTAACCATTTTGCGGCTCAATTTCGATAGCGGTCAAAGCTGCAAGTTTGCCTTCCGTTCCGACTCACCCAGTGAAACATTATTTATCATTTAAAACTTTAACTGATAAATACTGCAGCCCCAGTCCTCAACTCCATTGCCTACGCCGAAGCCGATCGGGTACAATGTCCAGGCGGAGCCCCGAATTGGGCATGGTATAGCAACTACCCCTTGGAGTTAAATCTCTCGGCTACCAGGGGGTGAAAATATACCTTTCTGACACCCTACTGAGGTAAAAATAATTCCCCCACCCAGGGGGATTGCCATTTCCGGGAACGCCAGATGGGCGATCGACCCATTAACATTTCCAGTAAACGCCAACTCAATTGTTACCCAAAACCAGCATAATGAGTACCGATGTCATCATAAATAATAATGGTCGGTTCTCCCTTAATCTACACCAGCACGAGGGGTGCTGGCACTACCTTAGTGCGGACTGCCAAACTTCAGGGCATAAACTTTCAACTCAACACTGGTCACGGCTTTTACCGCACTCACACTCACCCCAGGGGAGCTGTAACTGACCTGCTCGCCACCGGTCTTACACCTGATATGATTGAAATAGAAATCACTCATAACATCCTCGCATTTCTAGCAAGTGGTGGCTCACTGCCACAACCAGGTCCTGGGTTCACAGGGCCATTGCAGGGTAATGTTACAGTCGGTGGCTACCAAATAGGCTACCGTGCCGTGCAGGTCAATCCTACCACAATCTCAGTCAGCACTTATTTCTTGCTACCTTAAAACCAATAGCCTGGAAAACCGAAGGATTTAATTATGACTAAACTCCCAGAAGCGATGACAGAAATGCTGCAAGCAAAATCCAATTTTAACCGCACCGAAGCGGAGTATCGCTTCATCGAAACCTTAACTTTTAGCAACTTCGATGAAATTGTTGCTATGCTTGATAAATCACTCACAGAGGATTGGATGGCAATGCCGGTTTGGGCGAGAAATCTGGCATTTCGTCTGGCTTGCCTCCAAGCTCCCAAAAATCACGAAATTCGCCGCCGAGCTGCTGCCGATTTGCGCTGTTTTGGACCGGACTGGGATGGCGAAGCTGAGCAACTGGAGCGAGAAGCCTATCACCTAGAGGCCATGCTATCAAATGGGGTCAAACAAGAGAAGGCGTTTTAGCCGCATCTCCCTGGCAAACGCTTCCCCATCTGCAATCTCTCGCCTTATCGCTTCCATCTGGTCGCGATCGGACACCAAAGCGGCTTCCACATCCAGGGTAAGCGCAAGAAGCAATAAGGGTCATATATTCTCAACTATAATGAGAAAACCGCCTCTTTATTGATAATCAGATGGACTCAGACTGCAAATATTGCGTCTCCATACCATACTTGGGCGCATTTTTTCTGGCGCTTACCCTGGCGTCGGGGTAAGAGGCGCAGGAAATTAAAAGCTGTTTGAAGGTGATTTTATCTGAGTTTTGGGAGAGGAATGGGGGAATTTGGGGGATGTGTGTCGTATCACATCCAACTCACAATCTCTATCAGTCTATGTTGTATGTTATCATCACTCATAATCACGGATATGTCCCTAGCTAGGAGTTGGCTATGACTACCGCCAGAACCAAGCCCCTAACTTTTGCAGAATTTATCGAGCAATACCCAGAAGATGGAGGCATCTATGAGTTGGTGGACGGAGAAATTATAGAAATGAGAGCCACTAGAGCCCATGACAAGGTGGCAAAATTCATATCCCGGCTGATAGACAAAGAAATTGAACGTCTGAACTTGAATTATTGGGTAACGCAAACTGCGACCATCAAAGTAGTCACGAAAACCGGGCAAGAACGGGGGCGAAATCCCGATGTTAGTGTCATTGATGAAGCGCAGTGGGATGCAGATTTATCTGATTATGCCGCCCTGGAAGAGCCAATTCAGTTGGCAGTAGAAGTAGTATCCACCAACTGGCGAGATGATTATCTCGACAAAAAAGACGAGTATCAGCGTTTGGGGGTGCGGGAATATTGGATTGTGGATTATTTAGCTTTGGCGTCGGGGGAGTATATCGGGCCACCCAAAATTCCCACAGTTTCGGTGTATTTATTGGAGGCTGGGGAGTATCGAGGTACTCAGTTTAAAAATGATGATAAAATCATCTCTGCCACCAGGGCAAACGCATCAAATTAAGAGAGAGAATGTGGTAGAGTGTGAGGTAAGGAATAAGCGAGGATTTCCATCAAGAAATCATTGTCGAGACTAGCCCGATAACGTTTCATCTTCAAACTTCCTTTG